>CAZOES010000003.1:0-62927 GCA_964578865.1 uncultured Gemmatimonadaceae bacterium
CGAGCCGGGGCTGGCGGTCCGCGACCTGACCGGCCAGCTCCGAGTCTGGATTGACATCGGGGCGCCTGATCCGGCCCGGCTCCACAAGGCCAGTCTTATCGTGCCCCGGGTAGTGGTCTACACCCACAAAGACCCGAGAATCCTGCTGGCCCAGCTGGGGGCCGAGCGGATTCATCGGGCCGACCAGCTCGAGATCTACAGCTTCACTCCCGCCTTCCTGGCACCAATCGTCGAGCAACTCGACCGCCGGACCCGACTCGGCGTTTCCGTCTCGGACGGGCATTTGTACCTGACGATCGGAGACGCCACCTGGGATGCGCCGATCGAACGGCATACCATTGCTCAGGGGTAGCGGGTTGCAGCCGACAATTCTGAAGGCCTTGCGCAGCTTCTACGGGGCTCCCGCTCCACTGCTCAGCAAAGACCCTTTTCAACTGGTCTTGTTTGAGCAGGTGGGCTATCTCGTGTCCGACAGTCAGCGACGCAAGGCCTTTGCCGCCTTGCGAACCACGAGCGGCCTCCGGCCACAGGCGCTACTCAATACACCCGGAGCCCGCCTGACCGCGATCGCCCGGCAAGGCGGTTCGATCGCCGCGGCAGCGCGGGCGGGCCGGATGCGACGTTCGGCTGAACTGGTGCTGGATCGCTGGGGTGGAGACCTCAAACAGGTGCTCAAACTACCGCTGGCGGAAGCTCGACGGGCTCTGGCCGCTTTTCCGATGATCGGCGAACCGGGTGCCGACCGAATTCTCGCGGTGACCGGTTCCGCCCGACTGATTCCTTTGGACTCGAACGGGCTGCGGGTGGTGCAACGGCTCGGCCTTACTCCGGTCGCCGCTGACTATCGGCGTTCCTATCAGAAAGCTCGCGAGGCGCTGGCGCCTTATGCCCCCCGAACGGCCAAGGCTCGAGCCGAGGCTTACTCGCTACTCCGGACTCACGGCCAGGAACTATGCCGCCGGACCGCCCCGCGCTGCGGCGAGTGCCCACTCTTGCGAAGCTGCCCCACCGGCCGCCATTCTGTGCACGGCGCCTGACTACCATAACCTCTCCACCGAGTTCCTCGTGATCTCCAACGTCTTCGTGCATGGCCTTTTGTTTCTGGCGCTGCTCTCCGCGCCGGTCTGCCTCGCCGCCCAGCGACCGCTGAAGGTCTTCATCTCGGCGGACATGGAAGGCATCGCGGGTGTGGTCACCGGCGACCAGCTGAGCCCATCGGGCTTTGAGTACGAGCGGTTCCGCGGCTTCATGACGGCCGAAGTACTGGCGGCCATCGACGGGGCCCGGGCCGCGGGGGCCACATCAATTGTGGTAACCGATGCTCATGGGAATGGGGAGAACATCCTGATCGAGCGACTGCCCGACGATGTGACGGTCGTACGGTCCTGGCCCCGGCCGCTGGGCATGATGCAGGGGATCGATTCGACCTTCGCGGCCGCCGTGTTCATCGGCTATCATGCCGCCACCACCAATCCGGCCGGCGTACGGGCCCACACCCTCTCCAGCGCCACGCTCGCCGCGGTGGCACTTCAAGGAACGCCAATCCCGGAATCCGGACTGAATGCGGCCATCGCGGGTTACTATGGGGTTCCGGTGGTGGCGATTTCAGGCGACAACGTTGCCGTGGCCGAAGCCCAGGCCCTGATCGGCAAGATGGAAGGGGCGGTGGTGAAGCAGGCCATCAGTTTCCATGCTGCCGCGACCATGACACCGGCAGCCGCCCAGGCCCTGATTCGCCAGCGGGTGAAGGCTGGGGTCGAGAGACGGGCTGAATTGAAACCCTACGTGCTGCGGGCCCCGATCAGGCTCGACGTCACCTTCAAGAACTACCGGCCCAGCGAAGTGCTGAGCTACTTGTCCATTGTGGAGAGGACCAGTGCCCATTCGATTCGGTTCACCGGCCGTGACATTGTCGAGGTGTCCAAATTCCTCGAGTTCCTGGGTGACTACCAGGCTGACCTGGCGCCCTGAATGCGCCCTTCGACCGCATGTGGTGGATTCCTTCTCCTCGCGGGCTTCATCACCCTGGTCCTCAAGCCGGTCTACCAGGCCGGACGCCTTCCCCCCGGGCCCGGGGTCGAGGCAACCGCTCCGCTAGATGACATTCGGCCGGTCCCGGAGTGGGTTGCCACGGCCAGCCTCACCGCCGGCATTCTGCTCCTGAGTTACAGCTGGAAGACCCGCCGCCGCTGAGGGGTCGCGGCCGTCAGGACGAGCCTGGCGTATTCTCTCTCCTGTATCTATGAAACACCCGTTGGTCGATCCCGCGATTATCTCCTACTACGCTCAGGGACTCGAGCGTGACCGGCTGCTGACCGGCGGGGGACTGCTTGAGTTTGTCCGGACCAGGATTCTGCTGGAGCGCTACCTTCCCGGCGCCCCTGCCGACGTGGCCGATATCGGTGGAGGCCCGGGCCGGTATGCCGTGTGGCTGGCGCAGCGCGGTTACCGGGTCCACCTGCTCGACCCCGTGCCACTGCACATCACCCAGGCCCGTCAGGCGGCGGGACCCCTGTTCGCCTCGGCGCAAGTGGGTGATGCACGAGCCGTCCCGCTCCCACCCAGAAGTGTCGACGCGGTGCTGATGCTGGGGCCGCTGTATCACCTTCCCTCGCCCGACGACCGGCTGCTGGCGCTGCGTGAAGCCCACCGGATTACCCGGCCCGGCGGAGTGCTGCTCGCGGCGGCAATCTCCCGCTTCGCGTCGACACTCGACGGATTGCGAGCCGGTTATCTGGAGGATCCGGTATTCGCCGGTGTGGCTATGTCGGATCGCTCGAGCGGAAAACACCAGAACCCCACCGGCAATCCGGCCTATTTCACCACTGCCTATTTCCACCGCCCGGAAGAACTGGCCAGCGAGCTTGGAGCTTCGGGATGGACCCACCAGGCGACCCTCGGAATCGAAGGTCCGGCCTGGTTGCTCCCCGACCTCTCCGAGCGGCTGGGAGAAGAGCGATCGCGGGTAGCATTGCTGGATGGGCTTGCGGCGCTGGAGGCAGAACCGACTCTGGTAGGGGTCAGCGCCCACCTCCTGGCGATCGGGCGCCGCGATTAACCTTCCATGGCCAGCTGACGCGACTTTCCCCAACCCAAGGGAGTGCGATGGACCTCCTCACCAGGTCACGCTCGTCAGTTCCTCTGCTGCTCACCGCTCTACTCGGCTGTCTCGGAAAACCCGACCCGAACCTCGATAGCCGCATCGAAGCCCTGGAGGACAGTCTCGCCATTCTGACGGAGGCGGTAGCTGCTACGGTCGACCTCAAGCCCGGTGACGCGTCGTTCTCGGTCCTGCGTCTCGATGTGGGATCATTGGCGTTGAACCTGGACAGCGTCACGCCCTACGGGCAGGGCTCCCTGCTGGGGTTTTCAATTGCGAACCTGACCTCCGCCGAGATCGATGGACTAGCTGGAACGCTCTGGTGGGGCATACCGGAGGCTGACGGGACTCATCCGGTGGATGAACGGCGCTCCCACGGGCTGATCCTCTCGCAGCCGCTTCCCGCAGGAGCCTGGGTGGACGTAATGGTTTCACTGGAATCGGTGCCACCCCAGCAGATCGGCTTTGTCCGGCTATCCCAGGTGAGTGCCACCAGTATCCGGGTGCCGTAGCTTGAGATCTCATCGCCTGCTGGCGATAAAGATCCTCCACACTGTGGTCTGGGCGTTCTTCGTCGCCGCCATAATCGGGATCTGGATCGGAGCCGGCTCGGCCCGCTTTCGTATCGCGGTCGGCTGCGGGGCGATCGTCTTCATCGAAGTCCTGGTCCTGATGGTCAACCAGTGGCGCTGTCCCCTCACGGCGGTGGCCGCCCAATACACCGCCGATCGCCGCTCTAACTTCGACATCTTTCTGCCGGAGTGGATCGCCCGGTACAACAAGGAGATCTTCGGATCGCTCTTTGTTCTGGGGGTCCTGTTCACTCTCACCCGGTATCTGATGCGCGGGCCCTGAAGCATCGGCCCCCCTGACTACCACCCTCTCACAAGCCACCCCGTGCCAGTTCCCTCAGCGCTGGACCACCTGGTCTATGCAGTATCGGACCTGACTCAGGGGATCGATGATCTGACCCGGAGCCTCGGGGTCGCGCCTTTGCCAGGTGGGTCCCATCCGGCCTGGGGCACCCGCAACGCAATCCTGCCGATCAGTTCGACCGCCTATCTGGAGATCATCGGTCCGGACCCGGAGCAGGCCGGCCGGCTTCGGCCGCTGATCTTCGGACTCAACACCCTGCACCAGCCGCGGCTGGTTACCTGGGTCGCCAAAGGATCCCGGCTCGCGGAAATCGTGGCCCGGGCCCAGTCGCACGGCATTCACCTTGGTCTCCCGATTGCCGGGAGCAGAGTCCGGACCGATGGGGTTACCCTGAACTGGGAATTCACCGATCCTCTCCAGGTGACCGGAGACGGATTGGTTCCGTTCTTTATAGATTGGGGCACCAGCCCACATCCCGCCGCCAGCGCACCGGCGCCGGTTTCTCTGGAGTACTTCTATGCAGTGCACCCAGAGCCGGAGCGAATCCGCCGAGCCCTGGATTGGCTGCAGCTGGACCTTGAGGTCAGACCGGGGCGCTATCCGGGACTTCGTGCCACACTGCGGACCCCGCGTGGTCTGGTGACTCTGGCCTGAGCCGGTCAGACACAGCGACAATCGGTCGGCGGCACTCACAGACACCGCGAGTTCAATGCGAGACCAGACACCAGCCGAGCCTGAACCGTTGATTCTCCCCCGAGGTGTCCGGTTCCCCCGCCCCGACGAGTTCCCCGCCGGCTCTGAGGCCGAGCAAGCCCGGATACGCCAGGCCCAGATCAGCACCGGATACCGGCTGATTCCCAACACCGGTGGGGCGTACGCGGCATTCATTCAAGCCAATGCCCACGCCATCAATCTCTGGGCCCTGTTCCACGACCTGGCCCTGACCATCATGCCCCGAGTCACCGCCCCTATCATCGCACTCAAAGGGGGCGATTCGTTCACCGGTCCTTACACCATGCGGGCGGCCGCGCTGCGCGTCTTCGAACCTCACGTTCAGGCCCTGCAACACGACGGCCTGTTAGCGTTCGGTCTGATCTCGCAACAGAATGGCATGACCGATCAGATATTCGTGCAGCCTTCGAAGGACATTCAGATATGGACCAATCAGCCGGCCGGGGCCCGGCCAGTTTTCGCCCGGCACGGTATTCCCGAGGTCAAAGAGCTGCAGGTCATGGGGCAGTTTTCGCTGGTGAGTGAATCGATCGAATCTCCGGAAGGTGGGCCGGCCAGCCCCGGCGTGATTCGGCAGGTTCGGGCCGGTTTCGCCGCGCTTCCTTCGCCGGATCGCTGATGTGAGCTTTTGGACCAGTCGGAGCGGCTCTACCCCGGCCTTCGCTTCTGCGGGCCTCGCGCTGGGAATCCTGGCGTGTGGTCTGAGGACCGAGCCCTCGGTAAGCCCACCCTTCTCCGTCACGGTCACCCTTCCCTCCGGCGATTCGCTCGATCTCTCCGGCACTTCGGCCGGCTGGCAGAGCACACTCGGTCCGGCCGGGTTCCCTGGCGGGCTTCGGCTGGTGCTTCGGTCGGAACAGGGGTCAGCTGAGCTCGGGCCACCGATCGAAATGCAATTCTACTGGTCCAGCACCCCGATCCCGTTGCCGGTCTCCAGCTATGCGCTCAGCGATACCATCTTGGTTGGGGTGCTGTTTCAGGTTCGTACCACCCTCGGGAGTTGGGAACCCGATAGTGGCACAGTCGAGATTCTTGCCGCCGACAGTGTTTCTATTGAAGGGACCTTTCAAGCTCATCTCAGACCGGTGAACCAGGTCAGCGACTCGCTGCCTCGGCTGGCCATCGCGGGGGCCTTCACCGCCCGGCGGATATCCACTCTGACTCGAGGGACTCAATGAGTCGCTCTCGCAGGAAGACTCCGATTCGGGGAGTGACGGGAGCCGCCAGCGAAAAGGCGGACAAACGCCACAACAATCGTTCACTTCGCAAGCGGGTCAAGAAAGTTCTTCTCACCGACCCCGAGCTGGAAGTCGCCCCCACGATGCGGGAGTTGAGCAACGTGTGGGACATGGCCAAGGACGGGAAGTACTTCCTCAAGAAGCCTCGCCCCAAAGACATGCGGAAGTGAGGTCAGGATGGTGCTGGTGGTCGCCGGATTGCTCCTTGTCCAGTGTTTGCCGGTTTTCGCCAGTGAGAGAGTGGTGCGCCCCTCCCGATACCTTGGTGTAATAGACCCGGTCGATCATTGTTCGCATAATTTCGCCAGATACCATCTTCCGGCCACCACCCGATCGCGACAACCCAAGGCGGCCTGACTCAGCAAGGAGGAACTGGCGATGAGGAGCACCTGGATTCGAACGATTGCTCTAGGTCTGACACTGAGCGGTACCATCGGAGGCAAGCCTCTGCAGGCCCAGACGCAGGACAAATACAGCCTCAAAGTCCAGGGCGGCCTGGCATTCGCAGAATTCAAGGGATACGAGAACTGGCAGCTGATCTCGATCAGTCACAACGGGGATGCCCTGGCGGCCACTCTGGGCAACGATGTAATGATCGCCGCGTATAAGGCCGGGTTCCCCGGCAATGGCAAGCCGATTCCCGATGGCGCCAGGATGGCTAAAGTCCACTATAACATCAAGAAACATGAGATCTTCAACACTGCGCTGGTGCCCGCGTCCCAGCATGATGTCGATTTCATGGTGAAGGACAGCAAACGGTTCGCCGACAGCGGCGGGTGGGGCTACGCGGTATTCGAGTTTGAGAATGGGAAGTTCCGGCCCGGCAACACCAAGGACACACCGCCCCAGGCCAACGATGCAAAGTGCGGCTTCGCCTGCCACACCGTGGTCAAGAACCGGGATTACGTCTTCACCGACTACCAGCCACGCTAACCCGCAGGCAACAGCGGGCGTCCCCTCAACCGGGCCGCCCGCTGTCTGGTCAGAAGCTAGCGCCTGTCACTCAGATTCCGGCTCGGCTGCTTGAAGGCCGGTTTGCCAAGTTGACTGCCATTCTCGAGCTCGGCCGGAGGCTCCACAGGGTGGAGTTGCTCGGCTCGCCGGGCCAGGTAGATCAGACTGGCTGCGACTCCACCGCCGAAGACCGTTGCCCAGATCCCATCGTCCAGCACCAGTCGCCAGGCGATCGCCCCGCCCCCGGTTAGCAGGTTCATCAGCTGCAGGAATAGGGGTACCCCCACGCCCCCCACCACCGCACCCAGCAGGGTAAAGCGCAGCGGGTTGATCTCGGCCAGACGGCGACCCCGATAGCCCATCCGGATAATGCTGGAGAAGGCGGTCCCGATCACCGCGCCGATGATCCCGAACCGAATTCCCCAGCCAAATCCCGCGAAGACCGCCACGCCCAGTCGTTCGATGAGGGACTCGACTCCGGGGCCCGGGTTGATCAGAGTCAGCAGGCAGGCAATGGCGCCGCCGGCTAGAGCCCAGGCCGCACCCCAGGTCAGGCCATTTCGCAGGACCACCCGCAGGGTCTGCATTCGGTCGTCCATCACCCCTCCTCCGCCGACTGGAATACCTGGTGCTACTTTGTCTCGCAAAGTACTCTCAGGAACCCGCTGGCGCCATAGTACGCCACGTACTATCATCGCAGCATGCGCGGCGTCCCCTCCACTCTCGAAGCTGCTCTGCTCGGCCTGCTGGCCCGGGGACCGGCCTCCGGCTATGAGCTCCGCAAGGTCTTCCAGACCACTCCCCTGGGTGCCTACAGCGATAGTCCCGGGGCGGTATATCCCGCCCTGCGACGATTGCAGCTTCGCGGCTTGATCGCCAGCCTGCCAGCGGTAGGAGGCCGCGGCCGGACCCCATGGCAGCTCACTGCTGCGGGTCGTACCTGGGTGCGAGGCTGGGTGGCCCGCCCGGTCACTGCGTTCGAGCTGTCTCAGGATCCCGCCCTGGTGGACCTCAGGCTGGCAATGCTGGGACACATCACGCCGGGTCGACTGCGGTCGTTTCTGCAGGAGTACTCGGCGGCCATCGAGACCTATCACGCCACCGTGCGCCGGGCAGCCCGGGTACTCCGAGGAGAGCTCCGGCCTTCGGCCGCACTGGCACTGGACCTTGGCCTTCACCTGTTGCGAGCCAGGGAAACCTGGTGCAAGCGGAGTCTCCGGAATCTGCCTCGATGACACGATATGGGTCCGCATACCTGCTGCCACTGCTACTGATCTCCTGCCGGACGCAGGCAACTCCTGCTCCGTTCTCAGTGTCCCGGCCGCCGGGCGAGCGGCACTATCGCTTCGCCTCGACTCAGCGCACTCCCGCCGGGAGCTCCCGGGTGCAGGTCGACTTCACCCTCCAGACATCCGCCAATGGAAAGGAAGTCGCGAGACTCACCGACTATCGGCGCGCCGTTGGGGCCGGTGCGCTTGTGCCCGGCCGCATCGAGCCGGCATGTGTGGAACGGCTGGCCGCTCCGGCCGGGGCCATCGCGGTACTGCCGATCACACCACCGCCGGAGTTGATGGGTAACCTGATCGCCGACTGTGTTCCGGAGGATTTGTTCGGCGCGGCCAGTGACATCCTCCCGCTTCTGATGATCCAGGTTCAACCGAAATTCCGTGCCGCCGAGCTGCGTCGGGTTGGTGAGCGGCTCCGATTTCCCGGTTACCGGACCGGGTGGCGTCTCCCCCCGGGGTTGCTGGACGCGGTGATCACGGCCGATTCTGGCGTGGTGTCGCTCGATTCACTGAGTCCGAGTCGACGGGTCATCGGCTGGAACAGCAGCCCGATGCGGGTCGGCATTGTCCGTCAGCTTGGTCCCGGTCAACGGGCCCTGTTGCAAGGTCAGGAGTGGTTCTCCGCCCGGATCGAGATCGATCGCGACGGGGTTCTGCTGCGAGGCTGGACCACCGTGGATTCCCTCGCCTTGCGACTGATCACACCTTATCCGGACAGCGTTGTGCCGCCCGACCAGGAGAAGTGGAAAGACGCAGGATCTCCCGTGACCGTAACGCGGGTACTGGAGCTTACCCTCCTGTTGCAGTAAGCTCCTTGGCGCCTCGGCCTGATCTGTCCGGCCCTTAGGCCCCATCTGAGAGCCCCTGTGAAACGTCAATCGATCGCCGCCCTCGCCGACGTCGCCCGCCTGGAAACGCTGGTTACCGCATCAGCCGAGCTCGCCGCTACCCGGCTCCAGGCCATCTTCGCCGACCACACCGGTCTGGATGCGCTGGCCCGGCTCAAGTTCACCCCCGCTGGATGCGACCCGCTGGATCACGCCCGGGACCTCAACGTGGTCGAGCAGATCAACCAGACCTTCACCTACCTCTCGACCTACGCGGCAGTGCGCTGGCTGCTCAACAAGCACCCCGCCCACGCGCCCTACAACCTGAACTTCGGCACCACCGGGTTCGATATTCTCTCCTTCGACGGGGCGGTGGCCGGCGAGGTCTTCGCCGCCACCCACCCGGACTCCAACGACAAGCTTCGTAAGGATATGGACAAGCTGGGACTGTCTTCGGCCCAGCACAAATACGTTTTCTTCCTGTCCCCTAACAATTCCCGGCGTCCTAACCGGCCTGGTATAACCGTGGTGCGCCTGGAGCATCCCTCGGTTGGACACCTGTGAGCAGCTGCACCGCCGGCGATTCATGAGACTCAGCCAGCTGGAAATCCCCACTACCCGAGCCAGTCTCGCCGCGCTCGACGTGGCGACCACCTACTGCTCCCCGGCTCTGCTGAATCACTCGGTTCGGGCCTATCTCTGGGCCGCGGGATACGGACAGACCAGGGGCATCTCCTTCGATGCCGAGTTGCTGTACGTCTCGGCCCTGCTGCACGACCTGGCGTTGATTGCCGAGTTCGACAATCACTCGTTGCCGTTCGAAGAGGCGGGGGGGCATGTGGCCTGGGTCTTCGGTGCGGGAGCGGGCTGGCCTCGGGAGCGGCGTCGCCGGGCTGCGGAGATCATCGTCCGCCATATGTGGGATGAAGTAGATCTCAATGAAGACCCCGAGGGTCATCTGCTCGAGCTTTCGACTGGCATGGATGTCTCCGGCCGCTCGATCGAAGACATCCCGGCGGACCTGCGGACTGACGTTCTGGCCCAGTACCCACGGCTGGGATTGCCTGATGAATTTGCCCGCTACTTCGACGACCAGGCCCGGCGGAAACCCCAGTGCCTGGCGGCAAAGTTCGTTCGTTCCGGCTTTGCCCAGCGGGTGCGATCGAACCCACTCGATCGGCCTCACTCTTAGCCGGTTCTCCCATGCTCCAGCTCTCATCTGTGCGACGTCTTGGTTCCGCCTTGTGTCTCGCCGGCCTCATCGCTGGCCTGCGCCCGGCAATTCTGAACGCCCAGACCGCCGCCGAGGATCAAGCTGCGGTACTGGCAGTGACCGATTCGGCCCTGGCGGCGATCAGTCGAGCCGACTTCGTCGGACTCACCGACCTGATGCTCGACTCCGCAGTGACCTTCTCGGCCGGGATGCGGAATGGCGAGTTCCGGGTTGGGTTCAACTCGCGGGCTCAATGGCGGGCTCGCCAGGGTGGCCGGTATACCGAACGGGGCTTTCGGCCGGAGGTGAAGCTCTCCGGCCCGCTGGCTATGGTGTGGCTTCCCTACGATTTCTACCTCGACGGCAAGTGGTCTCACTGCGGCGTGGACCTGTTCACCTTTCTGAAATCCGAAGGCCGCTGGCGAATCGCGACGCTGGTCTGGAGCGTGGAGCAGCCGCCCGCCTGCCAGCCCCATCCCAACGGACCACCCGCGGGAGCCCAACCCAACTAACTTCTTCCTTCAAACTCCCGTCGCTTCACCGCTTAACTCGACGGGCGGTGAATCCCGGCGTGACCACCGACCCCTGCGAAGTGGTTGAGTCGGCCCAGGTCTCCCGCGCACCGTAGACCCGCGCAACTTCGGAGCGAGCATGCCTCCAGCACCAGATCGCCTTGCCATCGTCACCGGGACCAGCTCAGGAATCGGAGAAGCGCTGGCCCGCCGGCTGTTGAACCAGAACTGGAACGTGATCGGCCTCTCCCGCCGAGCGGCCCCGATCACCGGCCCCAACTATCATCATGTCCAGTTGGATCTCGGTAAACCGAACGAGATCACGGCCACCCTGGATGCCCGGGTAGGTCAAATCTTCGCCGCGACCGGGCTCCGGAAGATTGGTCTGGTGAACAACGCAGCCGACGTGGCCCTGCTGGGTCAGCTGGACCGGGTAGATCCTGCCGCGATGCTTCAGGCCTATGCAACCAACACCGTCGCGCCGGTCACCTTGATGGGCTGGGTTCTTCGATCGGCTCCAGCTTCCATCCCGATTCGGATCGTGAATGTTTCGTCGGGAGCCGCGGTGGAGCCACTGCCGGGACTGGGAGCGTACGGGGCCACCAAGGCCGCACTTCGATTGGCAGGGATGATCCTCGGGGCAGAACTGGATGCACGCGAGGCCACGTCCGGCTCCCGGCGGGATGTGACGATCTGGTCCTACGAACCGGGCATCGTCGAGACTCCGATGCAGCGGGCAGTCCGTAACAGCTCGGCTGAGCAGGTTCCGATCGTGCAGGTGTTTCACGATCTGAAGGCGGCCGGGAAGCTGGCGGCCCCGGAAGCGCCGGCCGCGAAAATTGCAGCCTACCTGGAAGGCGATGGTCATCCCCGGTTCGCCGAAGAGAGATTCTACCTGACCTGAAGGGAGCCTGACTATGTGGCCAACCCGCCTGGTTCTCCTGCTGTCTTTCTCGTTGGTGGCCTGGCCTGCTCCTTCGTCGCGCTCGCCGAACCCAGGACCCGGCGCCGTGATGGGGTGGTGGCACGGAACTTCGACCTGCGTCAAGGCGTCGTGGAACTCGGCATGCAACGATGAAATCATCACCTACAACTTTGTGCCGACCAGCCCCGATTCGTCCAGCTCCAACCTCATTGCTTACAAGATTGTGAATGGGAAGCGGGATCTGATGGGAGAACTTCCGGTGACTTTCGCGGCCGACTCTCAACGCTGGAACGCCGATTTCGCCAACAGCCGAGTCAGCATCCGGTGGAGCTACTGGCTGCACGGTGACACTCTTCTGGGCCAGGTTGCGATACGCCCCGACATGAAGGTCGGCCGGCAGGTCGTCGCTTTTCGAGGCGCACTGCCCTGACCCTGCAAACAATTATGGTCCAGGAGCGTGAGGGATGTTGCTCACCCGGACTCTTGCTACCCTGGCAGCTGTTGCGCGCCGGACCATGCGATACTAGACTGAAATCGCGCGAGGGGCGCATTCAGTCCGCGAAAAGGGCCGTGCCCACCCACAGCAGTACTACAACTGAGACGAACCTTCTTTCAGCCTGATCAGTGCGGACTCCAGGCGCGTTGAAAGGAGATTCGTGTGTATCCCAATCCGCAGGACGTTCTTCCCCTCCCTCCGCGTCCCGATCTCGAGCAATACCGTAAGCGCGCCAAGGAACTGGTAGCGGCAAGCCGCGAGGGCGAGTCCGCGCTGCTGTCCTGGTCCATGAACTGGATCGAGGCGCTGACTCGGCTCAACCCTGGAGCGGCCCCCATGTCACCCCGGGAACAGGGGCGCCGAGCCCATCAGGTGGCCGACTTCGCCAGAGCCAGAATGGGGCGGGATGGCCTCAGTCTCTCACAAGCTCAGTTCATCATCGGCCGGGCCCAGGGCTTCGAGAGCTGGCGAAAGCTGTTGCACCATCTCGAGGGACTCGCCAACCTGCAATCGGGTATTTCCATCTTCGAGCGGGCTGCTGATGCCATCGTGAGTGGAGATATCGCCACCCTCGAGACCCTACTCCGGCAGGTGCCGGGACTGGTCCGGGCCCGATCCGACCGGGATCACCGATCCACCTTGCTGCACTATGTCTCGGCCAATGGAGTAGAGAACTACCGGCAACGGACTCCGCCTAACATCGAAGCGATCACTGGTACCCTGCTCGACGCCGGTGCCGAAGTAGACGCCGAGGCAGATGTGTACGGCAGAGGGCATACCACTCTGAGCCTGGTGGTTACCAGCGCCCATCCCCGGCTGGCAGGAGTACAGAACCGGCTGGCCGATCTTCTCCTCGCCCGGGGGGCCCGGCTGGATCCGGGGATCGTTCACTACTGCCTCGTGAATGGCTGCCCAGAGGCCGCGGCCCATCTCGCCGAACTGGGAGCGCCGGTAGGCTTGGTCGATGCCGCCGGGGTAGGCCGGCTCGACATCGTTCGCAAAGCATTCGAAGCTCCCCAAACTGTATCGACTGGAGACCAGGGCGCGGCGATGGTCATGGCGGCCTGGAGCGGCCGGCGAGAAGTGGTCGCCCTGTTGCTGGATCTGGGCGTGAAACCGGGGGTCCGACGGGCACACGATCATCAAACCGCGCTCCACGTCGCCGCATTGCAGGGAGATGCGGAGATGGTGGAGCTGCTCATCGGCCGGGGCGCACCACTGGAGGTCACCGACGCGATCTACCGTACTCCGCCAATAGTATGGGCCCTGCACGGCTGGCTGGTGGAGAATCGGGCTGACCCAGCGGCGTACACTCGGATTCTTCTGGCGCTGGCGGCTGCCGGCGCCAGAATAGAGCCGGAACGGCTGGAGGACGATCGCATCCGTGCCAACCCGGAGTTGTACGCCGCACTGCTCCGCGCGTCGGAGAAATAGGAGCTACTGGTTGAGAGCAGCTGCTTCTGTTATCTGCTTCTGCGGGGCAGAGTCATCCCTATTTCCCTCGCTTGGATCGGGGTGATAGCTTCGGTCATCCTGACTGTCACGCTTCCGGCCCGGCTGCTCGACCTGATTCCCGAGTCGATCACCCCTGAATCTGGCTTCCGACGCTGGGGTTTGAAGTGCCCTGCGGATCTGGTTTCTGGTACGGGGAAATACCTATGGACCCCAGGCAAAGACGATTTCGCCGTAGGAGTCTGTGGCTGGTTAGCGGCATCCTGCTTTTCGGCTGCAGCAAGAAAGAGAAAGCGGCCAGTTTGGCCATCCCGGAGGACCTCAACCATCTTCCGCCTGCCGACACGCTGAATCAGGCGGCCTACGACGGCTGGAAACAGTTTCGCCTGCTCTGCGACCGGTGTCATGGAGAAGATGCCCGCGGGACCACATTTGGACCGGACTTGCTGCCGGCCCTCCGGCCGGGCGGCTCGGTTCCGAGCTACCAGGCCTTCACTGTGCTGATGCTCGACGGGCGACCAGGCAAAGGCATGCCGTCGGCGACCTCGCTGGGACTGGAAACATCAGCCATCGAGGGACTCTACCAGTATCTGCAGGGCCGGGCCGAGGGCACTTATTTCGGGGGTCGACCGGCCCTTCGGGGACATTAGAGAGGCAGTTCCTTGCTCAACGACCCACGCTATCTCTTCGCCACGATTCTCGCCGGAGCGGGCGCCACCCTTCTGATAGATCTCTGGTCTCTGCTGCTCAAACGCGGGTTCAATATTCCTTCGCTCAGCTACTGCCTGCTGGGTCGCTGGATTCTCCACATGCCCTCGGGGACCCTGGTGCACCAGAGCATCGGCGCGGCTGCCCCGAAGCGGTTCGAATGCGCGCTCGGGTGGGTTTCGCACTATCTCATCGGCACCGGCTTTGCCCTGGGATTCGTTCTCGTGATGTCCAGCAGCTGGCTGGAGCACCCGACACTCTGGCCGGCCTTGGTATTCGGGGTTGTCACCACCCTGGTGCCTTTCTGCATCATGCAGCCCGCGCTGGGACTCGGTTTCGCCGCTTCCAGGACAGCCAGGCCGAATCAGGCCCGGCTCAAGAGTCTGATGACTCATACAGTCTTCGGACTTGGCCTCTGGCTCTGGGCTCTACCGATAAGCCAGCTTCTCCTCCGGGACTAGTCATCCCTCCTCAAGCCCGTTGGTCCCTCGCGGCTGGTTCCAGTCGGGGGGGAAGCGCTCTTTGGGGGAGTCCCTAAGCGACTCTCACCGCCTCCCGCTTTCCTATGAAGACTCCAAGCCGGTTGTCAGGCCATCGACTTCTTGCCGGGCAAGCCCTCGGCTGCATCCTCCTGACTCTCCTTTGGGCATTGCCGGCAACGGCGCAAGCGGGTCCGCAGAGCCAGGAAACGGCCCGCCAGGCATTTCGATTCCTGCTGGGGAAATGGAACGTCGAGTACCACCAGGACTCGAGTGGTCGCCGGGCCAGCACCGGCGAGACCTACACTTTCGACTCGATTGTCGCTGGAGGTGGCCTGGGAGGGCTTTGGCATTTCAACCGGGGATCGCCGACCACACCCGATTTTGTCGACGCGGTCTATTACTCCGGCTTTGACGCGAGCTCGAGCCGCTGGAGTTTCTACTACATCAGCCCTCGTTCGGCTCAGTTCTGGCCCGGCGAGTACCGCAACGGCCGCTGGGAATTCCGCCAGACATTTCAGGATAGTGGGCGCCCGGTTGAACAACGACAGTGGTGGGAGCCGCTGGGCGACAGCATGATAGTTCGCCACATCGAAAACTCGTCGGACGGCGGCAAGACCTGGGTGCCCTACCTGATCGGGCTCCGCCGAATCGGCTCGGCGCCTTAGGCTCCCGCAGGATGGCGCTTGTGTCTCAGGGATAAGGGTGACAGCTTAGGTGAGAGACTGTCTCTCCCCTTCAGACTTCGAGTCCTCAATGCCGCTCAACCTCCTGCTGCCAATCTTTTGCCTCACTGTGGCCGCCCCGCAGGCGGGCCTGCATCACATCCGGCTCGACCGGCCGATGGAGGTGTTCTATACCACCACTCCAAGCGGGCTATCCTATCAGGTCGTGTCCGGGGGAAACGGCCAGGGGGCGAGTAACGGCGACCAGGTGATGTTCCAGCAGACGGTCAAGACCACCGACGGGCGCGTCATCAGCTCCACCCGGGCCGGCGGCCAGCCGATCACTACGGTGTTGGGCTCGTCCAAGCTCATCAATGGGCTGGTCGAAGGTCTCTATGGCATCAAGACCGGAGAGGTTCGACGGCTGCTGATTCCCCCCCGTCTCAACAACGGCTCAGGCACTACTGAGATTTTGGTGTATGAGATCGAAGTGATGGGGATCAATAAACCCAGCCTGCGGCGAAATCCGTCCCGCTGAGAAAGCCCGTTGCGCACTGGTCTCTTTCTGCTCGCCGGGCTCCTGCTCATGGCAGGGGCCCTGATTCTAGCAAGGCTCTTCACCCCCGAGATTCCGTCAGCCCGGAGCTGGGCTCTGGGCCTGGCACTCTCGGGCTGGTTTCTGTTGACGGCATTCAACCTCTGGATCGGAGTTTCCCGAGCGGGATACTCGGTCCGGGAAGAGCTGCCGGTGTTCCTGCTGCTTTTTCTGGTTCCTGGCGTCCTGGCGTGGATCGCCAGGCGCTGGATCGCCTGAGACTGGAAATCGTGGTGAGTTGCTAGTCAACCGCGGTACTTGGCTGTAGCTTCCCGGCATGTCGGCCCTCACGCTCCCCGCCCTGAAGGACTCCAAACCGCTCATCGCAGGGCTGACCCTCGGGTTGGTCCTGTTGGCGGTCTGGGCGTTCAGCTCTGCCTATGTCTCTCCGGCCAGCCGAGAATGTATGGCGCTCTATCGGCATGCCGGCTCCGCAGCGGATACCCTCCGAGTCAACGCGACCGTGCCGGCAGCAAGCAGTCACTCGACTGAGGCACGCTCCTGCGGATCGATCAGACACACTGCCCGCTGGTTCTGACCAGGGTCCCGGTTGTGTCGGTTACCCCTCCCCGGCTTCAACAGGTTGACAGCATCCCCCTGGCAGTGATTCGCCGCCAGGTTCATCAATCAGAACTTTCCCGGGTGGTTCCCGAGGGCTGTGGCGCCGTCTGGACCGCCTTGCGAGCCCAGCAGATCAAGGCCGGTCGCCACGTGGCCGTCTACTGGGACAACACCATTCGGTTGGAGGTGGGTGTCGAGATAGCCGTGCCCTTCGCCGAAACCGATGAGCTGGTTGCCTCGGCGACGCCCGCCGGCCCGGTCGCGACCGCCACACTTTTCGGACCCTACGGTCAGCTGGGCCAGGCCCATCAGGCCATCACAGCGTGGTGTGCCGGGAACGGCCATCGACTGGCTGGGCCAAGCTGGGAGATCTATGGCCACTGGGTGGATGGGTGGAACTCCGACCCTTCGAAGATTCGCACTGATGTGTTTTACCTCCTGACCCAGGGCGGCTGAGCCGGACGGTGGATCCGCGCCAAGCCCTGACTATCCTTCCCGCATGCCAACCAGACCTGTTGCCATCGTCACCGCGGCCAGCCGCGGAATGGGAGCCGCCTGCGCCCGAACCCTGGCCGAGCGGGGTTATCAGCTTTCCCTGCTGGCTCGGAGTGATGAACTCAAGAGCGTAGCCGGGGAGTTGGATGCACTGGCTATCACCGGTTCCTGCTCCGATCCGGCCACACTCGCCGCTCTGGTTGAACAAACCCTGCAGCGCTATGGCCGGATCGATGCCGTGGTGAACAACACCGGTCACGCCGCCAAAGGCGACCTGCTGGCCCTGAGCGATCAGGATTGGCATGCCGGTCTCGAGCTGCTGTTGCTCAACGTGATCAGGATGGCGCGACTGGTCACCCCCATCATGGTGGCCCAGAAAGCCGCGGGATCGTTCGTCAACATCTCGAGCTTCGCGGCCATCGAACCGGGGCTGCGTTTCCCGGTTTCTTCGGTAATCCGCGCCGGCCTGGGAGCATTCACCAAGCTCTACGTGCAGCAGTATGGCGGAGCCGGGATTCGGATGAACAACCTGCTCCCCGGCTGGATCGACACGTATCCGGTGAGCCCGGAGTCCCAGGCCCAGATTCCCGCCGGCCGGGCGGGAACTGCCGAGGACGTTGCCAAGGCTGCTGCCTTCCTTTTGTCGGAGGATGCGGCCTATGTCAACGGGCAGAGCCTCCTGGTAGACGGGGGATTGGTGAAGACCCTGTAGCCAGCCGAATCATGCCCACCCGGATCTTCGTCCCCAGCCTTTCGCTACCGCTGCTACCCGAACGCAGGCAAAGTGGGTACCCCTTTTCGATTCCGGCCATTCACCACCTGGAGCAGTTGAGCTTCCCAACTCCGGTAACATTTTTTGTGGGAGAGAACGGCTCGGGCAAGTCGACTTTGCTCGAAGCCCTGGCGGCTTCGTTCGGCTTGAATCCGGAAGGCGGCACCAAGCATGTCAGGTTCAGCACCCGCCGGTCCCACTCCGAGCTCTTCGAACACCTCAAAATCAGCAAGACCCGGCCGGCAGCGACCGACAGCTACTTTCTCCGGGCTGAGAGCTTCTATAACCTCGCTTCGGTCATTGAGAATCCGGGAGACTACAGGGCATACGACCCCGAAGCCGGCGGGGGACGCTCGCTGCACGAGCAATCGCATGGAGAGTCGTTTCTCGCGTTAGTCCTGCATCGGCTCCGGGGCAATGGGTTCTACCTGTTTGACGAGCCGGAGGCGGCGCTCTCTCCCTCTCGCCAACTGGCGCTGATGGCTGCGATGCACCGTCTGGTGGAGCGGGGCTCGCAGTTTATCATCGCGACCCACTCCCCGATTCTGCTGGGCTTCCCCGGAGCAACCATCTATCAGTTTGGCGACCACCCGCCCCGCCCAGTCGAATATCGAGACACCGAGCACTACCAGATTACCAGGGCGTTCCTGGAGCATCCCGACCGGATGCTGCGAGAACTGCTGCGTGAGGATGATGAGGTATGACCGACTCGCCCTTGGAGATCCGGGCCCTCCCGGCCGAAGACTTCCATCTGATGTGGCCCATCTTTCATGCAGTGGTTGCCGCGGGAGATACCTACTCGCTGGATCCCGAGACCACGTTTGAGGCGGCCTGCCGGCTGTGGACCACCCCGCCCTCTCGCGCGTTCCTCGCTCTCAAAGCAGGGGTACCGGTGGGAGGGTATGTGCTCCGCCCGGCCCGGGAGGGATTGGGAGATCACGTCGCCAATGCCGGCTACATGGTGGCGCCGGAGGCTCGAGGCCAGGGAATCGCCCAGGCGATGTGTGAGCATTCGCTCGAGCTGGCCCGGCAGTCCGGTTTTCTGGCGATGCAGTTCCACTACGTGGTAGCTTCTAACGAGGCGGCAGTGAGGGTCTGGCAACGCTGCGGCTTCACGATCATCGGAAGAGCGCCCAAGACCTTTCGTCATGCCCGGCTTGGCCTGGTGGATACCCTGATCATGCATCGCTTCCTCTGAGGCGCCCTTCTGAGGGCGACGGCTCAATACCTGCCCTGACTACCGCAGTCTGTCGGAAGACACGCGCCGGACGCTGGTGACCAGATCGGAGAGTTGCTGGAAACCAGGTTTGGAGGTAACCTGAGTCGGTCGACCGAGTCGGTACCCTCTTGTCGCCCGAAGGAAACAGCCGAGTTGATCATTTCGATGCGCCGAGTACATCTCGCCGGGCTTGTCGGCCTGCTGGTTCTGGCCGGCTGCGCCGAAGCGACCGCGCCAAACGGCACCGGCTTTGCCGCCGGCAAGATCGACGGGAAGGCCTGGGTGGCCGACAGCGCGGTCGCCATCCTGCAGGACTCGACTCTCGTGGTCGGTGCCATCCGCCACACCAATCATGGACGAGTCGATGGGTTCACCGCGATGGTCCGGAACTATCGGGTCCCGCTGCAAATCGAGCTGGCGGACCCGGCTTCGCCAGCCTCCGCCTTCTTCAGCGACGCCCCGGACGACGGCAGCTTCCTCGAGGCGGGACCGACTCAGGTAACCGACAGCCTCTACCGCGGCCTGCTCCGGCTGGAGCAGTTCAGCTCCTCTGATAGCGTGCTGATCGGCACCATCGCCTTTGCCACGGCGCCCAAATACCAGTTCCCCAGCCATACCATCGCAGTCCACTTCCGGATGCGGCTGGTCTCCCCCTCAGGCAGTTTCGTCCCGCCACCCGAGCTGGCCCGACCCGCTTCAGCAAGCTGGTGAGCCGCCGGCTCGTGCCAGTCGCTGGATGGCGCGATTTCCCCAAGGGACGGGCCCTCACGGTGACCTGGGTACCGGGGTGGTTTTGCCTTAGTTGGTTGTAAGGTATTGTGCCGTCTTGCTGGAGATGGCCCCGGTCTTACACCACCAGCCGAGCCGCGGCTTTAGCCGCCAAGACCCTAGCGAATAGCACTGGGAACCCAGGCGAGCACTTCCACACCCGCTTCCCGGGCCACATCCATCGCCCGGATCGCCTCCTGGTAGCTTCGATTGGGGGCCACTTTCACGAACAACAACTTTCGAGGTCTGTTAGCGAAGATCGCTTGCAGCTGAGCGATCAGCTGGTCCTGGGGAATCGGTTGATGGTTAACGGCGTACCCGCCGTTCTGGGTGACCTCCAGAACGATCTGCGGTCCACCAAAGGAGGGCGGTGTTGCGGCGGCCGGAACCGGAACTTGAGCCGGGATGTAGATCAACCAGCGGTCGATCAGAAAGAAGACGATGATCAGAACCAACAGAACATCGATCAGGGGCAACACGTTGATTTCGGTATTGAGATCCGCTTCGGGTGCAATAGAAACACGAGGCATGGAGGCTCACTGGTGGGAGAAGGGTCGGGCCACCAGAGCCAATGATACGCCGTTTCGATTAGCGATTTCCTGCGCTTGCATTACAGTTGGATAGCAGATCCGTGGCATGGCGGGTGTGTGATCCCTCTCATGCGGTATCGTCTTACTGACGTCCCTTTCACGGAGAATTACTTTGGCTCGCGTTGCTTCCAGCGTGCTGCTGCTCGCCGCTTTCGGACTTGGCTGCTCGTCCACCGACTCCTCGTCGGACCAGACCATCGGGATCATCCAGCCTGGTCTCCAGGGTGTCCCAGTGATTCAAGCCCCTGACACCGTGCAGGCAGGATTCCCCTTCACCGCGGTGATCAACACTTTCGGCAGCTCCAGTTGTGTGACGCCCGATGGCCACACCCTGCGTCAGAGCGGATCGGAAGCCACGGTCGTCCCATTCGACCGGCTTTCGGCCGACCAGGCCTGCACCAGGGATTATGGAGCCCGCCCCCATCCGGTCCAACTCACATTTACCGTGATGGGTGATGGGAAGATCGTGGTCCGAGGGAAGTCGGTCGGAGGGACCGTACCCGGAGAGTCGATGGTGACCGTGACCAAGGATGTCTTTGTCATCCGGTGAGGGCGAGCTGATTGGCAGCTGCACAGACGGTTCCTGACACTGACCTTCATCCAGGCGGCTCATTCCATCGGAGCGCTCGTCTTCAAGGAGCCCTCTTTCAAGCTGGCCCCCGCCGTTACATTTTTCGGTTGTCGTTCTCGTTCCCTCAAACAGTGCGACTCCGATGCCATTCATTTCTATCGTGACTGTTCCCGGCTACGATCATTTCGAGATTGTCGCCAGCTCGGACCCACTCACGTTTGCCCAACCCGTGGGTGCCGAAGGCACCTTCGACTCCCGGGCCCACGTTGTAGTCTTTCAGCGCGACGTTCCCGATCCGGTTGGCGTGCTGTCCAAAGTGCAGACCGCGCTGGCGGACAATCGAGTACGCACCGAAACGTCGACCTTTGCCTGCTCCGCCCCAACCGCCATTCGCGCCGTGGAACTCGCGGTGGCCGAGCTCTGGCCCCCGACCCGGCTCTATTGCCAGGATTGCCAGCATCACTTCGTGGCCCCCATCCGGGAGGCGAGCAAGATGTACCTCGCCTGCCCCCACTGTCACAACCCCATGTTGAACCCGAGGTGGGACTCGGCCTGAAAGCATGAGCGGCCCATCGCTCCGCCTCATCCCTGCCCTCCCCGTCGCATCCCCTCTTACAAGGACCCAGCAGCGCTCCGAGCTTGATTAGGCGTCTCTCCACCTGGAAGCGCTATGCGTGCTCGGACACTCATCCTTCTTCTGGCCCTCCTCACTTCTTTCAGATGGCTCTCCGCCCAGGACCTCCCTCAGCGCCCGTTCCCCCCTGATGCGAAGTATTTCGACTTCTGGGAAGGTACCTGGTATCTGACCCGGAATGGCCTCGCGGATACCAGCGCCACCCGGTTCGAAGTACGGCGCGGACCACACCCATCATCCTGGATCGAGACTTGGCGGATGCGGCTCGATTCGGTCACCGTGGTGATGGCTCACGCGATCCGCTCGTGGGATGCAACCAGGAATCGGTGGGGCTATGTCTGGGTCAGCAGTCAGGGACACTTTCAGGTCTGGGAGGGCCGGAAGATCGGAAGCGACTGGTACATCTACCGCCCGTTCACTTTTCCCACTGACCAATATCTCTCCCGGCAAGCCTGGCTTCCCCTGGAACCGGGGCGAATTCAGCGCATCAGCCAGAAGTCGTACGACGGGGGAGAAACCTGGGAACTGCGTTTCGCCGAGGAGTATGTGCGGGTGGCGGCGCCGTAGGGTTGGCAGCATCTTCCGACTATGCCTCTCGACGACTGGATGCCTGGCTGGGACGCCCGCTCGGCCCATCAGATCTCCATCGCTGCCTCACCCGCCATTGTCTATCAGACCCTCGTCGAAACCGACTTCGGTGCCAACCCGGTGGTTCGAGCCCTCATGGGGCTTCGCACCATCCCCGCGCTGCTCATGAGTCCCCGAAAAACCTGGAACCGAATCAGGGAAGCCCGCGGCCAGAGACGCGAAGGACCCCATGGCAATCTTCTGTCCGGTGCCTTCGTTCCCCTCGAACTGGCACCCCAGTCCAGTATCATCCTTGGGCTGACCGGACGATTCTGGACTCCGGCCGGAACCCTGATCCGCACCGAGCCGGAGCGCTTCCGGGACCAGATTCCGGCCGGACTGGCCCGCGCCACCTGGAGCTTTCATCTGGATCCGGCTGGATCCGCTACCCGGCTTCGTACCGAGACCCGGGTGCGTTGCGCCGACCGCAAAACCCGACGGCGCTTTCTGCTCTATTGGAGTGTCATCCAGGGCGGCAGTGGGATGATTCGCCGCGCCCTGCTCTGGCAGATCAAGCGAAAGGCCGAGGCGACGGCCCGATCGGGACCGCGACCGTGAACTTGTGACACTTCCAGCCCAGTATTTCCTCCAACCGCTCAGCTGGCACCAGACCCGTGGCCGCCCTGAGACCTACCAGCTCCGCGCGATCGGAGGAGTGATTGCCACGCTTACTCTGCGCGGCGAGCGCGGTCTGGTAGAAACCAGTGATGCCAATTGGCGATTCGAGCCCTCCGGAATCTTCCGCCGTCGAATTACCATCAACGTCGACCCCAGCGGCTCCACGGTGGGCGTGTTTCGCCCGGAATGGCTGGGAGCGGGTGGTCTGCTCGAGATCCCACCCGGGATCCAGCTTATGGCTCGGCCGGTCAGATTCGACATGAGCTATGCTATTTCAGACGCAGCGGGGCAATCGGTCATCGGGTACGATCTGAGAGGCTGGGCCTCGCTCCGTTCACCGGTCGCCTGGGGTCCGGCGGCCGATCAAACTACCCGGTTCCCCTGGCTGCTCTCATTCGCCTGGTATCTCACGGTTCGGCACTACCACCAGAAGATGGCAGCGGCGGCCGTGGTAATTGCAGGATGATCTGCACCTGGTCAGGGAGACTCGATGAGAACCCAGTATTACACCGCCGCCAGTCTGGACGGTTTCATCGCTACCACCGATCACTCACTCGAGTGGCTCTTCCCATTGGGAGACATCGCGGAAACCAGTTATTCCTCATTTATTCGCGAGGTTGGCGCCATCGCAATGGGTTCATCCACCTACCAATGGATGCTGCGGAACGTGGTTGGTCCCGAGGCCAAACGGCCTCAGCCATGGCCCTATCAGCAGCCTTGCTGGATCTTCTCCTCTCGTCCCCAGCCATCGGTTCCCGGGGCCGACCTCCACTTTGTCCGGGGTGATGTCCGTCCGGTACACGCGGCACTGGGCGATGCGGCGGCCGGGAAGAACATCTGGCTGGTGGGCGGCGGTGAACTGGCAGGACAGTTCCACGACCATGGATTGCTCGATGACATTTTCGTCCAGATCGGCTCGGTGACGCTTGGGTCCGGCCAGCCGTTGCTCCCCCGCACGATAACCCACCCGTCCCTCAAACTGATTTCAGTTCGCCAGGTGGGCACCGGATTCGCCGAGTTGCACTACGAGGTTCCTCGACCGGTGACTCCGGCGCGGGGAAACGCCAGAGGTTAACAATGCCGAGCTTCACTACCCTGCTGGGCTTCGTGGCGGCGGCGATGGTACTTCTACTCATTCCCGGTCCGGGAGTGATCTACGTGGTCACCCGGAGCCTGAGCCAGGGGCCCAAGGCCGGGCTGATCTCCGCGTTCGGCCTCGGGGCGGGAGTGCTGGTGCATATCGCCGCCGCTGCGGTGGGGATCTCGGCGCTGCTGCTTGCTTCTGCGACGGCGTTCAGCCTAGTGAAGCTTCTGGGTGCCGGATACCTGATCTATCTCGGGCTCCGGACCATTCTCACCCGCGGTGGCGCTAACGAAACGGTTTCGGTAGCGAGGAATTCACGGCGACTTTTCCTCGATGGTGTGGTTGTCAGCATTTTCAATCCCAAGCTGGCTCTCTTCTTTCTCGCCTTCCTTCCCCAGTTTGTGAACCCAGCCGCCGGATCGGTTACTCGGCAGATATTGATCCTCGGCCTGATCTACATCCTCCTTGCCCTCCTGACCGATGGCTCCTATGCCCTGCTGGCAGGACGGCTCCGCAACTTCTTCGCGGGCAGTGCTCCTGGCCGGCCGTGGACCCGGTACCTGACCGGAGGGGTATATCTGGGACTGGGAGTGACCACCGCGTTCACCGGGCCAAGACCATGACCGACAGTACCGACGCGGCCGCCCGGCTCCACATCGAGCGAAAGGGCGAGTTCTCCCTTCCCTTTGGAATCCGGCAGACGCTGGCCTACCTATCTCCCGAAGGAGAGCGCGCCTGGGTCCCTGACTGGGCTCCGGTCTATCTTCATCCGGCGACTCCATCGGAGGCACCCGGCACCGTCTTCCAGACTCACCACAATTCTCAGAACACCACCTGGCTGGTGCTGGAGTTCGAGCCGACCAGCGGCCGGGCCCGTTATGCCCGATTTACCGAGGGCTCTCACATCGGGGTTGTCTCGGTAGACTGCCAAGCCGAAGGATCTGCCACCCGGATTCGGGTGGGTTACTCTCTGACGGCACTGAGCCGCGCCGGCGTGGCGGTGCTGGAGGCAATGAGCGAAGCCCACTACCCCGTGATGCTGCGGGAGTGGCAGCGCCTGATTCTCGAGGCACACGGACGGAAACCGTTGCCACCGGTGTAGGACCCCTGACTACCATCAGCCGACAGCTTGTCAGATGATCCGACCCCGCACCATCACCCTGATCGGATGGCTTTTCATTTTCACCGGCACTGCCGGTCTGCTGGCTGATCTCTGGCCGCTGGTGACATCGCACGCCGCCGAGCAGCTCGCCAAGCTCCGAGCCGATGGCTGGGCCGATCTGGGTCCGGCGTGGAGTCTTCGGGCCCTGGCGATTGTCGGTGGGGTTGGCCTGTTGAAGGGTCAGAACTGGGCCCGCCGGCTGCTGGCGTTCTGGATGGTGACCCACATTGTCATCAGCCTGTTCCATTCATTGGCCGAAGCAGCAGCCCATTGCGCCATCTTTCTTCCAATTCTGTACCTGCTGTTCCGCCGGCCCAGCCGCCTCTGGTTCGAATCGGCCAACCGGGCCTCGACCTGAGCAACCATTTCCTCGACTCCCAGGTCTGACTTGCGAGTACTCTTGTTGCTCGGGCTGACCGCCGCCCTTGTGGGGTACCTGCTCTACCAACGACACCGGAACTATCCGGTGCGATCGATCGTGACCCCGGACCACCGGAAGTACGACGCGGCGGTGCTCCCCGATCGCTGCGAAAGCCAGGTTTGCATGACCCAGGTCATCTACCTGACGGAGCTGGACGACACCGTCAAGATGCATTTCGAGTCAGAAGGACTGCTCAAGTGGGTCGAACCCAAAGTGCGCCAGGATCAGAACCCCCAACTGGTGCTGATCATGGCGCTCAAACCGGGCCTGCTCCGCATGGCACCGCCCACCCGGATAGTGCAGCTGGGATACGGACGCCAGCCGCCGGCGGAGTGGAAATACCTGGGAGCCGAAGATGTCACCAACCAGTTCAAGGCCCTGCTCAAGTAAGTCGCTGGCCGCCGGAATCATTTTGCTGCTGCTCGGCTGCGCCGCTCATCAGGCCCCCTTTCAGGAAGGGGCCTGGGGCGACGCTCCGGCACCATATCCCGCCGAGGTCGTAGAGATCACCCTCGAGCACCAGTGGTGCGGCCACCAGCTCGGGTGTGTTCGAGACAACCTGGTTCTCCGTCGCGACGGCAGGGCTACTCATCAGGTCACCACTCAAGCCAAGGATGGGGGTTACCTCGAACACGGCGAGGTTGACTCGACTGTATTCATTCAACTGGTCGAATCGCTCCGCCAGGACTCGTTCTTCCGGTCAAGTAATACCGGGGTCAGACATGAGCCGCTGAGCTCGAACAGCTACATCCTCTCCGCCGCCACCTTCTGCCGGCGAGCGGTCAGGGGTTTCGACTTCTCCGACAAGTCCTCCCGTCCTCGACCCTCGGAGATAGCGGCCATCGAGGCGGCCGCAGGCGCGATTGCCTGGAGGAAATGCTGCATGGCTCGCCGTTGAACGATCCTGTTGGAAGTCGGTAAGAACTGGAACCACCGCTCCGGGCGAGGCGTACGACTCGCTATCCCTCACCCTCTCATCATGCGCCAACTTCTCGCGGCCGCCGCGGTTCTGCTCACTGCAACTCAGCTTCCGGCCCAGACCACAACCCGCATTCCAATAGAGACCGGTCAGCCGCTCCAACCGGTCAACGTCGCTCTCCAGCCGGTGGACTATCACGGGCGAAAGGCAATTCAGGTTATCGAAGCGCCTCGAACCAGCGATGGGCTGGGCGAGGCGATCGCCATCATTCCGAGCGTCACCTTCAAGGAAGGCATCATCGAACTGGATGTGGCCGGCTTCCCGGGTCCTCATGCCGCCCCCGACGATCGCGGATTCATCGGGCTCGCCTTTCACATCGCACCGGACCGGGAGAAGCTCAAGACCTTCTACCTCCGCCCCACCAACGGCCGGGCCGAGGATCAGCTCCGGCGTAATCATGCTGCCCAGTTTACTGCCGATCCCGATTGGCCCTGGCACCGGCTCCGCAAAGAGCAGCCGGGCCAGTACGAGTCGTATGTCGATCTGGTAGCCGGTGAGTGGACCACCATCCGGGCTGAGATCTCCGGTACCCGCGCAGCGTTCTACGTCAACAATTCCAGCCAGCCGGTTCTGCTGGTGACCGACATGAAAGATCCGGTCATTGCCGGAGGAATCGCCCTGTGGATCGGCTCGGGCACCGAAGGTTACTTCTCCAACTTGAGGGTTACCCCCAGATAGCTACCCGGTGTACCCCCCTCGGCTTGCGCACGGGGAGTTCGGCTCACAGGTTTTCCGGTGGCCGTTTGGGTGGCCAGGCCACCCGCTCTACCTGCACCAGGAGATCCCCATGCGTTGCCCGTTGGTTCGCCCCATCCTGACCATTGCACTGCTGGCTTCTTTTGGCATTGCCTGCGGATCTTCCAGCGATGAGGGATCGGGCGGTGGCGTCGCCGCGGGCGACGTCACCATCAAGGTCGGTGCCCAAAACCTGGGCGCTGGCGCGTTCAATCCCGACACCTTTACGGTCAGCTTCGCCACCAAGCAGCGAGTGGTCTTTGCCAACCGGGACCGGACCGGCGGCACCTACGGCAGTAACGGCGTGGTTCATCATCTGGTCTCCGATACCACCGGGATCTTCGATACCGGCAATATTGTCGCAGGTCAGAATGCAGGAATTACCTTCGCGGCCGAAGGGACCTATCCCTACCACTGCACCATCCACCTGACGATGAAGGGTGTGGTCGTCTTGACCCCGTAAGACTGGCCATGAACCTCGCCAGGCTGTTTCGAACCAGCGACGATCCGGGTGCCACTGTCGCACGGCTTGCGCTGGCCATCGTCATCTTCCCCCATGGGGCTCAGAAAGCGCTGGGCTGGTTCGGGGGCGGTGGGTTCCAGGCCTCCATCCACGGATTCCAAACCGGACTGGGGATCCCGCCGGTTCTGGGTTTCCTGGCCATCGCCGCCGAGTTTGCCGGCGCGATCGGGCTGTTTATCGGATGTCTGAGCCGGGTGGCCGCCTTGGGGATTATGTGCAACATGATCGTCGCGGCTACGCTAGTCAGCGCCAGGAATGGCTTCTGGATGAACTGGTACGGCAAGCAGCAGGGCGAGGGCTATGAGTTCCACATCCTGGCGGCAGGACTGGCATTATCAACGGTGATACGGGGTGCCGGCGCCTTCTCAATTGACCGCATCATTGCCCGCCGGCTCGACGGTGCTCAGGAATAGTCGGCAGAACAATCTTCCCAGTACGATGGAGATGTGGCGATGAGCTCTCCCACCTGCAAGGTGCTCCGCTCCGGCGCGAGCTATGTGGGCCAGCAGGGATTCACCTATCTCACCGGTCTGACCACCGCCACCGCCGGTGCCAAATCCATCTGCATGACCGTCCTGACACTCCCCGATGGCGCCCGGGCCAGGACCCACCTTCATCAAGGCATCGAGACCGCGGCGTACATTCTCGAAGGTGAGTGCGAGATGCATTACGGGGACCGGCTGGAGATTTTGCTGAAGGCCCAGGCTGGAGAATATGTCTTTGTCCCAGCCGACATGCCCCACCTGGTGGTGAATCGCTCCGGCGCCAACTGTGTGGTGCTGGTGGCCCACTCGGCTGGTGACGACCAGGCCGGAATCGTGCTGTTACCGCACTTGGACAAGCTGATCTAGCCGCCTGCCGGCCTGCTGCTGGGGGGCAACCCCCCGGCCGGCTGAGCCGTCTTCCCGGGGAAACCCCACTTAGTCCGCTGTCGCCGCCGGGATCGCCCAGTAGCCCGGCTGCGCGTAGAATTGGACATGCGAAAGCATGTGCTCCTCTACGGCCTCCTGGGCGGCCTGCTCATCGCCGGCCTGAAACTCATCGAGTATCGCTGGCTGGTGATTGAGCACTCGGTGGAGATATACGGCGGGCTGATCGCTGCGGTCTTCGCCGGCTTGGGAATCTGGCTGGGACTCAAGCTTACCAGGAAACGGGAAACGGTGGTGGTCCGCGAGGTCATGGTTCCGGCGCCCGCCAGCTTCGTGCGGGATGACACCAGGCTGGAGGCGCTGGGCATTACTCCCCGTGAACTGGAAATGCTGCAATTGATGTCGGAAGGACTGAGTAACCGGGAGATCGCCGACCGGGTGAATGTCAGCGAGAACACGGTCAAAACCCACCTCAGCCGGGTATTCGACAAGCTGGGGGCCCGCCGGCGGACCCAGGCCGTCCAGCTGGGCAAGTCGCTGCGACTGATCCCCTGATTCGGCCCAACTTTCGGGTGATTTTGGCTGCTTTTCCGGAAAATCACCCGTTCCGGTGACGCGCAACGGCGGTTCGGCCCCTAGAATCGGCCGACCTCAACCACCTGGAGCTGGTTCATGCGGAAAATCGTCCTGACCTTCGGCCTTATCGCCGGCGCCATCCTGTCGGTCATGATGGCCATCACCCTCCCGTTCCACGACCAGATCGGGTTCGACAACGGCGCCGTCATCGGCTACACCACCATGGTGCTGGCCTTTCTGATGGTGTACTTCGGGGTCAGGTCTTACCGGGACAACATCGGCAATGGAAAGGTGAGCTTCGGGAAGGCGGTTCAGGTGGGGCTGCTGATTACTGCAGTGGCTTCGGTGTGTTACGTGGCGACCTGGGAAGTCATCTACTTCAAGTTCGCTCCCGACTTCGCTGACAAATACGCCGCCTACGCCATAGAGAAGGCCCGTCAGTCCGGGGCCAGCGACGCCCAGATTGCCGCCGAGGCGCAGAAAATGGCCTCATTCAAGGAGATGTACCGGAACCCGCTGCTGAATGTGGCCATGACCTTCCTCGAGCCGTTGCCGGTCGGCGTAATCATTACCCTGGTTGTCGCAGGGGTTGTCAGCCGCAAACGGAAACCGGAAGGCACCCAGCTGGCAGGCGCCGGCTCAGGCGCGAGTATCTAGCATAGGGGTCCCCGAACCCGGCAATTCCCTCCCCCCAAAACTGGCTTGTCGATTTCCCAGGTCCTCATTCGACGTGTGGATGAGGACCTGGTTGTTCCACATAAATTCCCGACTACTGGAGACTTAGAATCATGAAGTTCCTGATGATGATCAAGCACTCGGAAGAGATCCGTAACCAGCCAATCCCCCAGGGGTTGATGGACGCGATGGGCGAACTGGTCACCGAGGGGTTCAAGAATGGGACCCTGGTGGATACTGCCGGTCTGCGGCCAACCTCGGAGGCCTTTCGGGTCCGGCTGAGCGGGGGGAAGATCAGGGTGACCGACGGTCCCTTTACCGAGGCCAAGGAAGTGGTGGGCGGTTACGCCATCGTGCAGGCCAAATCGAGAGACGAAGCCCTGGAGATCGCCCGCAACTTCATGGATCTGCACCGGGTTCACTGGCCGACCTTCGAGGGGGAGAGCGAGGTTCGCCCGATTGAAGACATGTAACCGGCCCAGAGAGTCGGCCGTACGGCTGGGAGCTTAGCGGGATCGCCCAACCCCAACGAGGGCCTGCGATGTATTTCCGCGCAATCGCAATCTGGTTTCTGCTGCTGCTACTCGCGATTGCTAATGGTGGGCTGCGAGAAGCATTCTTCATCCCGGCCACAGGCCGGACCACCGGATTGGCGGTCAGCACCTTGCTGCTTTCAGCCCTGATTTTTCTGGTGGTCTATGGCACGATCCGCTGGATTGGTCCGCGGGGGCCGAGCGAGGCATGGCGCGTCGGAGCAGGCTGGCTGGCGGCAACCCTCGGCTTCGAATTCGGATTCGGTCACTTCCTGAGGGGATTGAGCTGGCGGGAGCTGCTGGCCGACTACGACCTCAGCGCCGGTAGAATCTGGCCCCTGGTATTGCTGACCACCCTGCTATCCCCGGTGGTGGTCGCCCGCCTGAGACGGATCTACTGAGTCGGCCGGCATCTGAACCCGTGCATCCCTGAATCCCTTGCGTCCTGGCTGACTGCCATGCATCCATCGGTCACACCGCTCGCCGCCATCTTCCGGCTCAACACCCAACTGTTGTTGAATTGCCTCGACGGCCTCAGCGACGAACTGGCAAACCGGCGAGGTGAGCCGCACCTCAACAGCATCTCCTTCCTGGTAGCTCACCTGACCGACACCAGGCACTATCTGGCGTCGATCGCCGGCAGTCCGCTCCCTTCGCCGTTCTCGCCCGCCTTTGCCAAGGCCAAGACCATGGAGGAAGCGGGACTGTTGCCGTCACTGGAGGAGTTGAAGGGACACTGGGAGAGAGCGGCAGCCCATCTCGCGGTGCTGATCGAACGGCTCGACACCCCTCAGCTGAACCAATCGGGAACAGCCCTGCCCGGCTCCGACGGGACCTTGCTGGGGAATCTCTCCTTTCTCGCCCAGCACGAATCGTATCACCTGGGCCAGATCGCCCTGCTCAGAAAGAGCCATGGGCTTCCGGCGATGAGCTACCGGCTGCCGCCCCGGGAGCCGGGACGGCAGGGAGCCTAGATCTGACTAATTTGCCTTCTCGGGAGACTTTACCAGCAGAGTCCAGGCCTTTCCATCGAAGGACCAGAGATCGCTCAATCGGCGCTGGCGCACTCCCGGAGTTTCCCGAGTCCAGCCGCCGAAAAGCAGCATCCGCTTACCCTTCTCATCAAATACCAGACGATGACGGGCCCGGGCCGGGCCTTCCTGACTGATGGGGGTCCAGCTCTTACCGTCGTATTTCCAGGTGTCGTTCACCAGCCCATGTTCGGGACTGCCTCCGGAGTGAAGCAGGACCGCCTTTGCAACTGGTGAGTAGACCGCCCAGACGTGATCGCGGGCCGAGGGACCGGTCGTCTTGATCTCACGCCACACCGAGCCGTCCCACTCCCAGGTGTCGCCCCGGGGTACCGGCTTGCCGTCCACGAACTGGGTTCCACCGAAGAGCACCACTCGGCGGCGAGTGGCATCGTAGGCCAGACCAAAGAGCACCCGCGCTGGGGGACTTCCGGCCGCACCATCGGGACTCAGCTCAGTCCATCGCTGACCATCCCACTCCCAGGTGTCGTTGAATTCCCCGCCTCCCGGCTTTCCACCTCCGAACAGAACCACACGGTGGCGGTGCGAGTCGTACACCATTTGACCCGCGAGCCTTGCGGGAGGCCCGTCGCCCGGCAGCTCGCGCCAGACTTGCCCGTTCCATTCCCAGGTATCATTCGCCGGTGGCTCCCGTCCGCGCAGGCCACCGTGGAGGATGATTCGCCTGGCATCGGAGTCCCAGGCCAGCAGCGGTTCTTCCCGGGGCGACGGGCCGGGACCGCTGTCTTTGCGCCAGCTGGAACCATCCCATAGCCAGGTCCCCAGCGAGCCGTCGCCACCATCGCCGCCGGCAACCAGCAGTGCCCCCCTCGCCTGATCGAACTCGACCCCGGCAGCGAGGCCCTCCGGCGGTGCGGCCTGGGCTCGAAGGCCGGTTCCGGCGAGGCTCAGCGCGATTGCTATTGATGCTTTGATTGAGACCATAAGTCGCTTGTGTGAGGTTGAACGGACCTGCACTTTACCCGGCGTTTTCAGGGGAACCTGTGGAGACCAGCGAAAGCCCGATAGGAAAGAATTGATGGCGACTCAGGCCGATGTCCGTCGCATTGCAATGAAGCTGGCCGGAACTCAGGAGAAGCCGGGCCATTTTGCCTTCGAAGTGCTGAACAAGGGAAAGCTCAAAGGCTACGCCTGGGTTTGGATGGAACGGATCGACCCCAAAAAAGCCCGGGTACCGCAACCGAAGGTGCTGGCGGTACGAACCGCGAGCCTGGACGACAAGGAGTTTCTGCTACAGCTCAATCCCCGCAAATTTTTCACCGAGCCGCACTACAACGGCTACCCCGCGGTGCTGGTCCGACTCGAGGAGGTCACCGTCGCCGATCTGAGACCGCTGCTAACCGAAGCATGGCGGACGATGCTCCCCCGGGAACCAGCCACGAAGAAGCCAGCGCCGCGCAAGAAGAGCACTGCCCGACCCAAGCGATGACCAGATATCGATTACTGCCCGTCGGCATCCAGATGATGCGGATGCCGGCGATGCGGAGCTTCGCCGGCGGCGATTTCGAGCCAAATGGCCACGAACAGAAGGAGATCCTCGATCCGGGGAGACACCCTTCGACTGGGCGGGAGTCAGGTGACCTGGCCCTGCAGAGTATTGCTGCGGGAGCAATAGCAGGAAGGCTCCAGGTCACCGTCGCACAACTCTCGCACTATTGAATCGATACGTTCTCGAAAGTGGTGTGATCCCCCTCGGCCTGGAAACGGCCGCGCACGGTCACCCACTGATTCTCGTCATCCGGATTGGACGCCAGGAACCCGCGAGCCCGGATTTCAAACTCGCCGCAGATGTGCGACGGCGCCTTTTCGGTGATCCTCACCCAACCGGACTCGCCCCGGAAGGCGCCTTTGGGGCGCTCAACCGGACCGGCGACGAAACTGGCGTGGAAGACGCTCCCGACAGGCTCCCCCGGTTTCCACTCGCCGGCGACGGGATAGCGGCCCGCCGGTGGAATTACGCTGCCTGACACAGAGAGAGTGAGCGACCCCCTTGGACTGGTGGCGCCCAGCGAGATGGAAATGACCGGATTCCCGCTAACCTCAGTGGGAATTACCCCGTAGCGCGCCTCTCTACCGGTGGCATTCAGCTCAACGGCGCCACTGGTTTCAAGATTGAAACGGCCGGCCGGCCGGGCACTGAGGGTCAACAGCATGGCGGCCAGCACTCCGACTGCATTCACGCGCGCGTACATGAGGCTCTCCTGAAACGGGGGGTGGTTTTCCGCGGACAGCTTCCTGCCGCCCGCTGGATCAGTCTATTTCCCGCTGCCAATCCCCAATCACGAGAAAATCAACTGGCCGGTTCCCCCCTTGTGAGACCCGATAGCGCCCCGGATATTGGCACCCTAATGCCAAGCCTGACACAGCCTTACCTATGATCCGCCTGCGGACCCTTGGGGCTCTTGCGGTGCTGGACGGGTCCCGGCCGCTGGGCGGCAACCTCCAGCAACCGCGGCGGCTCGCCCTGCTCGCGGTACTGGCCCGAGCCGGCGAGGAGGGGATCAGTCGCGACCGGCTGGCCGGTCTCTTGTGGGAGGACGTGGAGGAGGAGCGTTCCAGGAAGAGTCTCAACCAGGCACTCTACGCACTCAGACAGGACCTGGGCTCGGAAGAGGCGATCCTGGGCACCCGGGATCTGCGGCTTAACCCGGAATGGATCGAAGTGGACGTGGCGGGCTTCGAGACCGCGAGAGCATCAGGTTCGCTGGAGGAGGCGGCTCGCCTTTACGCCGGCCCGTTTCTGGGGGACTTCCATCTCCCGGGGGTCTCAGGCTTCGGGCGCTGGGCCGAGGAAGAACGGGAAAAGCTGCAAGAGGAGTATCGGGGAATCCTCGAGGCGGTGGCAGCGGCTGCGTTCAGGCGCGACGACCCAAGCGGAGCCATCACCTGGTACCGCCGGCTGGCGGCGCTCGATCCCGGCGATCCGAGCGCTGCCCTCGGTCTGATGCGGGCACTCGCTGCAGCGGGAGATGTGCCCGGCGCGCTGCGGCACGCCGAGATCTTCAATCAGCTCCGTCTCAGCGAGTTCGAGCTCCCGCCTGATCCCCAGGTACTGGCGCTGGCGGAGCGGATACGTGAGGGGGATCTCGTGACTGCCCGCGCTCCCGCGACCGAGCGCCTTCCGGAGCGCGAAGCGCAACTCGGCGCGAGGGAGTCCTTGAAGGCCGCGCCGGTCAAACCGGCCCTTCCCCGCAGCCGAGTCAGACTCCACTGGCTGGCGATCACTGCCCTGATCGCCCTGCTGGCGATTGTTCTCTGGCCGACCCCGAAACCTGCACCGGGGCCCAAGCGGTTAGCCGTCCTTCCTTTCGATAATCTGGGCGATTCGGCCGAGGCCTACTTTGCCGACGGCATGACCGACGAGCTCAGGGGCAGGCTCACCACTATTCGAGGGCTGGAGGTATTGGCCAGTCTCAGCTCCAACGACTATCGCGGCACCACCAAGCGGCTCCGGGAAATCGCCAGTGACCTGGGAGTGAGTTATCTCCTCATTGGCCGAATCAGCTGGCAGAACACTGGAGGAGTGAGCCGAGTCCGGGTGATTCCGGAGCTGATTCAGATCGTCCCGGGGCGGGCACCCACCACCCGATGGCAGGAAGCCTTCGATGCCCCGCTCACCGATATGTTCCAGGTTCAAGCCGATATCGCCACCCGAGTGGCAGCCGAGCTGGATATTGTGCTGGGTGACAGCGCCAGGCGGGAGTTGATCAGCAAGCCAACCGAAAACATGGCAGCCTACGACGAGTATCTCAAAGGCGAAGCAGCTGCCCAGAGCATGAAAGGAGATCAGGCCAGTCTCCGCCGGGCGGTGGCCTATTACCAGAGGGCAGTGGCTCTGGACTCGGCGTTCGCCGCGGCGTGGAGCCAGCTGTCCCGGGCACTCACCTCGCTCTATTCCAATGGAGTGCCGGATCCTGCGCTGGGGCGGCAGGCCCAGGCGGCGGCGGAACGTGCCCGTCAGCTCAAACCGGGTGACCCCTTCACCTGGCTGGCATTGGGCGACTACTACGGCAGTGTGAATCCGGTGGACAATGAGAAGGCGATGGCGGCCTTCGAGCAGGGCCTTCGAATCGCACCCGACAACGTCGACCTGCTGGGTGCGGCGGTGAGCACCGAGACCAGTCTGGGCCGCTGGGAGGGAGTCACCGATCGGCTCGACCGTGCGGTGAGGCTGGACCCTCGCTCTGCCAACGCGGCCCGGCGGCAGTCTACCGTCAACCTTTTCCTCCGAAAGTACCCCGCCGCCGACTCGGCAGCCGATCGCGCCATCGCGCTGGCCCCAACCAGTCCCGCCATCGTTCAGCTCAAAGTGCTGGCCGCGCTGGCCCAGGGGAACCTGCCCGCCGCCCGAACCGCGATCAACCGTGCTGCCGCGCTGATCGAACCCAACGCGCTGCTGGCCTACTTCGCCTACTACCAGGATCTGTATTGGGTGCTGGAGGACCAGCAGCAGCTCCAGGTGCTGGAGCTCCCGCCGAGTGCCTTCGACGACGACCGGGGTGGCTGGACCATGGTTCGGACCGCGCTCTACCAGCTGAGAGGAGATCGTCAGCGCAGCCTGATCTACGCCGATTCGGCCCGCATGGCACTGGAGGAGCAGGCCCGTACCTCACCGGAAGATGGACAGAGGCGAGTGCTGCTGGGTCTGGCGCTGGCCTATCTCGGCCGGAAGGAAGCGGCGATCCGGGAGGGAGAGCGGGGTCTCGCCCTGATGCCGATCAGCCGAGATGGATACTTCGGTCCCTATGTTCAGCTGCAGCTGGCCCGGATCTACATCCTGGTGGGTGAACCGGATAAAGCCATGGACCAACTGGAGCGGCTGCTGAGTGTCCCATTCTATCTTTCGCCGGGATGGCTCCGGATCGACCCCACTTTCGATCCGCTGCGGAAGAATCCGAGATTCATCAAGTTGAGTGAGAACACCGGGTGACTCAACCCTCCGCCATACAGAACGTCGCCGATACCGCCCGGTGGGTGGCCCTCTATCGAGCCCAGGAGTCGGAGCGACCCGACGCCCATTTCAAGGATCCCTACGCCCGCCGGCTGGCCGGTCCCAGAGGCGAGCAGATCATGGCCAGTCTTCCCAAGGCGATGCGGAACGCGGCCTGGTCGGTAGTGGCACGGACGGTTCTCTTCGACCGGATTATCACCCGACTGGTGGGAGAAGGAACCACGCTGGTGCTCAACCTTGCCGCCGGATTGGATACCCGCCCTTTTCGGCTGCCCCTGCCGTCGTCCTTGATCTGGATTGAAGTGGATCAGCCGGCATTGATTGAAGAGAAGACCGCGTTACTGGCCGACGCGACACCCAACTGCATTCTGGAGCGGGTCGCCACCGACTTGAGAGTCGAGAGCGCCCGGCGCGAGTTGTTCCAGCAGCTGGGTCGCAGATCGGACCAGATCCTGGTTCTGACCGAGGGGCTCCTGATGTATCTCACTCCCGACAATGTGGACGGGCTTGGCCGGGAGATGGCATCGGTTCCCGGTTTTCGCTATTGGCTCACCGATCTGATTTCGCCCAAGCTGCTGGAGTTGATCGAGAAGGAGTGGGGCCAGGTATTGCGGGCCGGAGATGCGCCGATGCACTTCGCACCCGCAAGCGGACCGGCTTACTTCGAGTCCCTGGGGTGGAAAGCAGTGGAGTGCCGCTCGGCCTTCATGGAAGCCGGGAGATTGCGGCGGCTTCCCTGGTTCTTCCATCTCTTCACATTCTTCCCCGGTGGCGAGCGATACACCGCCAAACGTCCCTGGTCGGGAGCCTGTCTTCTGGGGCGAGCTTCGCGGCCGTGAGTCGCCGATATTGGCCCTGACAATTCACTTCCCCACATCTGGTGGATTCGGTAGACTGGGCGCGGGTTCCTGTCGATCCACGCACTTGTGAGGTTTCCGGTGCAATACCGCAATTCGGCCGTTGTCGTTGCCGTGATGTCCTTCGCCATCTCGTCACTTTCGGACTCGACGCTGCTGGCCCAGGTCACTTCGGGGTCGCAGGTGGAAGCAGTCCTGGCCTACGAGCGAGCCGCGTGCGCCGCCTACCAGCGCAATGATGCCGCGGCACTCGACAGCCTGATCCATGACAGCTACACCCTGACCGACAGCAAGGGTGTCATCACCACCAAAGCGGATGACATCCGCGATGCCAAGGCGAAGATTGTCGAATACAGCACTTTTCACAACGAAGACATGAGGGTGCGGATCTACGGCAACTCGGCGATCGTCACCGGACGGACCATTCTCAAGGGCAAAGCCAGAGACGGAACCGACGTCGATGTCGAGGTCCAGTTCACCGACACGGTGATCCTGGTTGATGGCCGCTGGAGAATTGTGGCCGGCCATGTGTCGCGGCTCAAACCCAAACCGGCCTGACTGCCTTGCGATCGGTTCGCTGGAGAAGACTCGACCGCGAAGGCACCGATCGCGCCACTCTGGCTGAAACCCACACCGGCCATCTTCTGCTGGGCCATGCCCGGTTCGGGGAATCGGGCAAAGCCTACCAGCTCCACTACTCCGCCGAAGTCGACAGCCACTGGCGAACCGTGCAGGCCCGAGTCGATGGGCTCGGCCCCGATGGTCCGATCGCAATGCACATCGGGGTCGAGCCTGGTGGAATCTGGCGGCTGAACGGCCGGGTGATCACCGATGTACTCGGCTCAGTCGACATTGACCTCGCATTTACACCGGCAACCAACCTCCTCTCGGTCCGCCGGCTGGCACTCTCCTCGGGACAATCCGGGGAGGTAATCGCGGCCTGGCTCGACTTCCCCCGTCTCCGGCTGGAACCCCTGCGGCAGATCTACCGTCTACGCCCCGATGGGCGTTATGACTACAGCTGCCCCGAGCTTCCTTTCAACAGCATTCTGGAAGTAGACTCCGCCGGGTTCGTTACCGCCTATCCTCCGTTGTGGGGACCACCCTGAAGGAGCTGCCGATGTTCCGCGCCGACTACGAGAGTGTTCCAGTTCGCGAAATCGCCCCCGGCTTTCGGGGGCGATACCTGCATTCGGGCCAGGTTACTCAGGGACGGGTCGATATCGCCGCCGGCTCGCTGTTGCCGGTTCATTCTCACCCGCACGAGCAGTGGACCACCGTGCTCACCGGGAGGCTCGAGATCGTGGTCTCGGGAACTTCCCAGATACTCGAGCCGGGCCAGGTGCTCTACATCCCGCCCAACAGTGTCCACTCCGGTAAGGCGCTCACCGATTGCCAGGTGATCGATGTGTTTCACCCGGTGCGGGAGGACTATCGCTAGTGCCGGCCAATCCAGCTTTCGAACAGGTGGTACGGGAAAGCTTTGGCCGCCAGATCCACATGGCCACCCTCGGAGCCCGGATGACCCGGCTCGAGCCGGGAGCGGTCGACCTGAGCGCGCCATTCGATGCGAGGTTCACTCAGCAGAATGGATTCTGGCACGCCGGGGCAGTGGCCAGTCTTGCCGACTCGGCCAATGGCTATGCCGCCTTCAGCCTGGCTCCTCCTGAGACCGATGTGCTGGCAGTGGAGTTCAAGATCAATTTGTTAGCTCCGGCCCAGGGCGAATCATTCCGAGCCGAAGGCCGGGTGATTCGTCCCGGGAAAACCCTGACGGTGTGCCTGGCGGAGGTCTTTGCGATCAGCGGCGACCAGTCCACCCAGATTGCCACCATGCTTTCTACTATTATCACCCGGCCGATGCGCCGCTGAACATCACCATCTTGAATATTCCTGCGCTGGAGAGAGTTCGCTAACTGGAACGAAACAGCGCTCTGGTCATCGGCGTAGAGCGTGGCATGCCAAAACTCATCACGCTCGCGACTCTCGCGACCCTCGCGACTCCCCTCCCGGTCCTGGCCCAACTCCAAACCATGTCGGTCAGCAAGATTGCCGACGGCGTCTACGGAGCGATTTACTCCGAGATGATCGAGGATCCGGTCCAGTCCAACTCCCTGATCGTCATCGGCGACAGCGGGGTCTGCGTGGTCGATGCGCACTACACCCCCTCCGCCGCAAGAGCCACGATCGCGGAGATCAAGAAACTCACCAAACTGCCGGTCCGGTACGTGGTCACCACTCACTGGCATGACGACCATGTGTTTGGCAACCAGGAGTATCGGGCGGCCTATCCGGGGGTCACGTTTGTGGCCCAGGAACAGACCCGGAACTCCGAGCTCAAGGGTCTGCAGGAACACCGGGACCAACTGGCCAAGGTGTATGGTGAAGCGGTCCCCCGGGCCGAGAAGCGGCTGAAGGAAGGGCTCGACAAGGACGGCAAGCCACTTAGCGCCGAGGATCGAGCCTACTACGTGCGGCGCCTGCCGGTGTACCGATCCTATGCGGCAGACTTCAAATCGGTCCGGTTGACCTTTCCCGATCTTACCTTCGACAAGTCGATAACCCTCCATCTCGGCAACCGCGAGGTAAAAGTGATGTCCTTCGGCCCTGGCAATACCAGGGGCGATGCAGTGATCTGGCTGCCGGAAGAGAAGATTGCGGCGGTGGGGGATCTGGTAGTCTGGCCGGTGCCGTTCATTTACGGTGGCTACCCGGCCTCGTGGGTCAACGTGATCGACTCGGTTCGGGCCCTGAATCCGGTGGCGATCGTTCCCGGTCACGGTCCGGTGATGCGAGACTTCAGCTACATCGATCAGGTCTACGGTCTGATGCAGGCAATGTCGGCCCAGGCGCGCGATGCGGTTGGCAGGGGTCTGACCCTCGAGCAGGCCCGGGCGGCCGTCGACCTGAAGCAATCCCACGACCTCTTCGTGCAGGGACGGGTGGAGCGAGAGGAGACCTGGAATTCCTCGATCATGCAATCGGGGATGCAGGCGGCGTTCGAGGAGGCCACCACTGCCGCGGGCAAGAAAGGCTAACCACTTGCTTGTGTTCGTCCCGGCCGGGTAGCAGCTTTCCAGCGCCACCAACTACCCGGCCCGCCATGATCAAGCATCTCGCTCTGCTTTCGGTCGTTCTCCTTCCCGCCTGCTCCAGCAGCACCAAAGCGAGCACCGGACGGACCCAGCGCGAATCGGACAGCGTCATCGCCAACTCCGCGGCCCCGGGAGCAGCGGTCGCCAAGAAAGCGCTCGATGTCTCCGATAGCGCCCGGGCCCGGGCGGCCGCCCAGGACACCGCCGCTCAGCAGTAACTCCATGTCTTTCGAGACCCTGCTTTCCGCCCGGCCGCGGACGTCCTGCGCTCTCCCTTTGTGCTGGGTGAGCCCGCCGCATTCCGGGACGTCTTCGAGTCGGCACGGGTCCCGCTGGAGAGCCTGACGCCGGTCTCCGGCACCGGCAGCCGGGACGATGGATCGATCCGCTTCGAATCACCGGCCTAGCTGGCTCTCGCAGCAAAAAGCTGATCCTGCGGTGTTTCTTACCGCAAAGGCGCAAAGCCGCGAAGCCTTGGCGTCTTCGCGTCTTCGCGGTCAAATTCTGATTATGCAGGTCACCCGGCGCGGCGAATTCGAGACTGTGTTGACTCACCACTTTGCGGTGGCGTGTGAACGACCGAGTCTTACGACTTCTCCTCGCTCAATATCGAAGTCGCCACCTCGCTGTCCGAAATCGTTGTACCAGATTCTCGACCAATACCTTCAGGGCCGCTGAACATGCCATCACGTCAACTGCCGGTACGCCCCAATCTCCAAGCCCTCGAGGGAGAGGCCGGGGAATTGTTGCGCCGGTTCAGGGCGGGAGAAAGCTCGGCACGAGATGATTTCGACAGCTATCACCGGGGCCCGGTCGACCCGGCCAATGCCGGGATCGATGATGCTCAGCTGGTGCTGGCCCGAAGCTACGAGGCGGCCGACTGGCCCCGTCTGGTCCAGTCCTGCGAGTTGATCGATGCAATCTGGAAGGACGACCTCGGCATGGTCCGATCGATGATCCAGACCCACCCCAATCTGCTGACCGAGAACGCCGGGGTCCGCAACAACAACTGGGGTCCGCCGATGAGCTACGCCGCCAACCTCGGCCGAGATGCCATCGTCACTGCACTGCACGACATGGGCGCGCCCGATGGGTACCACGCGATGGGTCGGGCGACTCTTCAGGGAAAGATCGGAACCGCCCGGCTGATCAACCAATGGCTCGGCAGCCCTCGCCCAACCGCGGATGACCTGGGCGGGCCGGCCTACACTCTGAGTGTCAGCGGCACCGAGTTTCTCTTCGAGCTGGGCGCCCAAGTGCTCGACCAGAACGGCAATCCCCATGCACCGGTCGATGTCGTGCTGGAGACCGACAGCCGAAGACCGCAGGACAAGCACGCCATCCTGAGGATGTACGCTGAGCATGGTTACCCCTTCCCTGACACGCCGACCATGGCGCTGCATCGGGGCCGGGTCGACCTGCTGGAGGCTCACCTCAACCGGGATCCCGAGCTGCTCCGCCGCACCTTCTCCTACCAGGAGATCTTCCCGCCCGAGATCGGGTGCCATGCTGAAGCGTTGCCCCGGACGACCCTGGCCGGTGCCACCTTGCTCCACATTGCTGTCGAGTTCGACGAGATCGAGATCGCTGCCTGGCTGCTGGATCACGGGATGAGTGCCGATGCCCCGGCCGCGATAGACTCCGACGGGTTCGGGGGCCACACGGCGCTATTTGCCGCGGTGGTCTGTTTTGCTAACTTTTGGGGTAACTACCGGGGACAGTCCAGCGATCCATCCTTCGCCCGTCTCCTGCTCGAGAGGGGAGCGAACCCCAATGCCAGAGCATCGCTTCGCGAAGTCGGGGGCGAAGGGGCCAACCGAACCGTACGGGAGCATTACAACCTGACCCCGTTAGCCTGGGGTCAGCGCTTTCATTACGAGCTGGTGGTGAACCGCGAGGCGATGCGGCTGATCCGGGAACGGGGCGGTATCGAATAAGGGGGGAGCATGCGATATCACTGGCTGGCAGTCTCGGCGGGCTTGGGAGCCTGTGCTCCGGCTCCTTCGGTGGCCCCCGATCCCCAGGGGCTGGACCTGACTCCCCAGGGACGCAGCGTTCGAGTAGAGCTGACGGTTCCGGCTCAGATCGCGGTCTACGAAATGACCCCCGGCGCACCCCTGATTCGAATCTCGCCGGACACGTCACTGCCGGTCGATCATCTGGAACTCACCCGTCCCTTCGGGCTCTCTCGAGTGCCCCAGATGGACTTCGCTATCCCCACGATCCGGGTATCCAGTTGGGGCGGGTATGCGACTCTGCTGGGCGAGACCACCAGCCGCTGGGACCGGGCCGTCGTCTCGTGGGAGGAGCGGCCCACTGCGGTGGTGGTTGCGGACCGACCTCGCACCATTTGGCTGTTCGCCTGGCTGGATCAGCCGCTGACACCGGCAGTCGATTCACTAGCCACCGCAATCCGGGGCCGGCCCATCTTCCGCGCGGTGGACGCGGCCCAGGAACTGAGTCAGGTACTTGGTATCCCGCAGAAGCGAATCCGATTACTCCCGGTCAACTGACCGACCTTAGTTAGTAAAGTTGATGATGGTCATCCGGCCGGCCCGCCGGGCGTCTCCCGCTTCCACGTGGTAGAAGTACACTCCGCTGGCCACCCGCTGCCCGCTACGGGTCCGCAGATCCCAGAAGGTGTCTCCCGCTAACAACTCGCTGTTGTGCTCGAGGATACGCAGCAGAACTCCGCTGGCCGAGTAGATCCGGATAACGGCACGGTTGGGCAGATTCACGAACCGGACTCCTTCTCCCTCCGGCATCACCCCTTCCAGATAGTAGGGATCCGGTACCGTATGGACTCGGCGCAGGTCGCGGTCGCGCGCCTGGGCCAGAGAATTGACTGCGTCTACCCGTATCACGATCTCGGTGCCGACCGCGGTCCACGGTCGAGCCCGGGAAAGCTCATTGGGCAGAATGCCGGTGTAATCCCGAAGCGACTCTGCCGCGCCCCTCGAGCACCATGCTGGTAGCAAGGCTGCTGGTCAGATTAGAACTCGGTCGGGCCGGCCGGACAGACTTGAGGGCTCGAACCGATTCCATGCTCGAGGGGCCGGACTGAAGCGAATTGAAGTCGAAAGCGACCACCGTGTAGTAGTAGCTGAAGCCATTGCGGACAGTATTGTCGATGAACGAGAACGGGACCCCGGTATCACACCAGCAGGCCGGCACAACTCCCACAGTATCTGCCTTGAGGACGCTCACAGCACCCCCGGGAAGTGCGATCCGGTCTCCAGGACGGAAGGACTAGCAGAGTACCCAGCAGGAAACGACCCGAGAGCATGGTCTGATCTCCGTAGTGCAGCTGGTCGGTCTTATCGATTCTGCGGGAAAACTACCGGCTCGGCCAGGAGCCCATTCCTAAGGTACTAGAACAAAGCCCGCTCCGTCAGCCGCACATCGGCCGGCAGCTAGCTACCATTTATGGCATGCCAGGTGGACTGCCCCGACTTACTGCCAAACGGGTTCTCAAGCGGGACCGCCGGGGAAGCTCATCCCCGGTCGTGGTCGCAACCGAAGAAGGGCCGTTCCTCCTGAAGCTGCGGGGAGCCGCCCAGGGACCGGCCGCGCTGGTCGCCGAGGTGATCGTCGGGGCATTGGCCGACCGGCTGGGGTTACCAGTCCCGGAGCGCGCGATGGTTCAGCTCAACCTCGAGACTCCAACCGACGACCAGAACGACGAGTTGGCCGATCTCCTCCGCGCCAGCGTGGGCGAGAGCCTCGGCTTCCGCTATCTCGAGCGGGCTCGGCCCTTTCGCTCCAGCGACCTGGCGGAAATCTCGGTTGACTGGGCCTCCCAGGTGCGCTGGCTCGACTGGCTGGTGCTCAATCCCGATCGCACCGCGGCCAATCCCAACATCCTGGTAGAGGGCAAGCAATTCTGGCTGATCGATCACGGGGCGGCCCTGTTCTTTCATCATGATTGGACCGGGGTCACTGAGCAGATGCCCCAGCGGCAGGAAGTTGCGTCTCCTCACCTCTTTCATACTCGGGCGGGAAGGCTGGTAGATTGGGATCCAATTCTGACCAGCATGATCGATCGCCGGCACCTGGTCGACGCGGTCGAGCTGGTGCCGGAATCGTTCCTCGAACCTCTGATTGGAGCGGGTGGTTCCGACCGGATATCCCGAAGGCGGGCGGCCTACGTGGCGTTCCTCTGGAAGCGACTACGGGGCGAGCATCGCTTCAATTCTGACTCCCTGAACTCTCCCTTTGTAGAACCCGATGCCAGTCATTCTGCATAACCCGGCCGGAGTCTTTCCGCCTTATCGCAACTACAGTCACGCCGCCGAAATCCGGGGTGAGGCGAGAACCTTGATCATCAGTGGCCTCAACGGCTACCGGTCCGATGGCCAATCCATGCCGGAGAGCTTCGAGGCCCAGGGTGAGCTGATCTGGCAACACCTGGGAACTATCCTCAAGGCCGCCGGCATGGACTACCAGAATCTGGTTTCCTTGCGAGTCTACCTGTCCGATCCCAAGTACGACGAACCCAACGTTCAGCTCCGGATGAAATACCTCGGCAGCCATCGCCCGGCCTTGACCGTTGTCTGCGCCCAACTGCTCGACCCTCGCTGGAAGCTGGAGATGGAGGCAGTCGCGGCAGCGTAGCGCTCAGGTCCGCTTGCGGGTCCCGGACACCGGCTGGGGCGGCGGAGCAGGCCCGTCGATCCCTTCCAGTTTGTTGGCCAGGGTGCCGCTGAGGGAATCACCTTTGACGCCGAGGGTCCAGGTATTGATCACCGTGGCTTCCCGCTCCTCGCCGTTCATGCGGAGCGTCGCCTTACCCTTGTTGATGAACACGGCGTCACCGGTCCCGGTCTTGGTGGCCAGCCGCAGCGGGGAGCGGCGTACCGCACCGGAGTCGGTGACCAGGTTGGCAATGAGTGAATCGCCCTGGCTCTGCACTGTCAGAGTGCCGTTGACCATGACCGGATCGGGCACGCCGTTCCGCATTCGCATTTCCCCGGCGTAGGTGATCCGCCAGGTGCCGACCAAGGGGGCCTGCTGGGCGCTGAGGCTGGACCCACTCAGCATCAGCGCCAGAGCCAACGTGCGCTTGAGCATGGAATCTCCAGATTGGACGATACCCGGCGCCGCACGGCGCAACGCCGATTGCCGGAGTTGATGCCTGACTCGGGTCCGTAGTCGCATAGATGTTTGCTTGGACGATCCTGCCACTCCACCACCTTCGACTGGAGCGCTAATGCCGGGGAAACGAGCTTTCGCAACTGTCACCGTGGCCCTGAGCCTGTCGAGTCTCGGCCTCATTGCCTGCCAGCCGGCTTCCCGTTCTTCGGTCCGCGAGGTGGTCATTCCGGCGACCGACTACGCCTATCAACTGCCAGCCGATGTTGCGGCCGGCCCGGTACTCCTCCGACTGGAGAATCGAGGCAAGGTCGCCCATGAAATGGCGCTGGGACAGCTCAAGTCGGGTATGACGTCTGACTCAGTGATGGCTCGGTTGGCAACCGGCGGAGACCCCACCGACATGACCGATGGGGTGGTGGGGATCCTCATTGCCGGGCCGGGCAGCACCAGCCTGGGCGCCATCAGCGCCGATCTGATCCCGGGCCGCACCTACATGATGATCTGTCAGTTCAAGGATGCCGATTCTCTGCCGCCCCACATTGCCATGGGGATGCAGGCCAGTTTCGTTCCCAAGTGAGGTGGGCCCGTCGCTTGTGGGATCGAGAGGGGTGGGTGACTTTTCAGGCGGCCGGCCCCCGGCGCAATCGCTTCAACCGGATCGTGAATGATTCTCCAGATCAGTAACAGCGAACAGTTCGAACGGCTGCTCGATGGTCTTGCGGCCGATGTCCTCGATGCCGGCTACCATCTCCAGCTTCGGAATGCCCTCCTTCGGGCGGCCGACGATTTCAAGGAGGAGTTCGCCGAGCAGCGAACCTTCTGGCATCTCACTCTGACGGCCCAGGAGTCGGCGGCGCTGGCTCACCTCTTCCGGGCCTACGACCAGAGTCAGGAGAGTCTCTCACTGCTCAATCTGATCGACACCATCCGCGATAATGCCCACCTCTTTGGAGGCCGGACCAGCGGCCACTTCCCCGCGGTGGTCAACCCTGAGTCGATGCGCCCCGACTCGGTTGCACTCCAGCAGGACCGGCTCTCGGTGTCGCCCAAGGATCCACTGGTGGCCAAACTGGTCGGACTTCGAGGGAACTTCTTCGCCCACCGTAACTCCAGCCGGGCGGTAGGAACTCTCGGTCTCGACGCCCGGTTCGCGATGTCACCCGCCGAGCTGGAAGAGCTGTGGCGTCGGGGATTGAGCCTCATCAATCGTTACAGCCAGCTCTTCCGGCACTCTCCCTGGCCGGCCAGCCTCGCGGGTCAGGAGGATTACAGGGCGTTGCTCGAAGCGCTTCGACGGGACCGGGAACAGCGAAGAAGCGCCAAGTAGAGTCCTCCATGCAATTCGACCTGACCCAGGCTATTCAAGTCCTGGCCCGGACTCCCAAGAGCCTGCACGTCTTGCTGGCAGACCAGGCCGATGGGTGGATCCGCGGCAACGAAGGCGCCGAGTCCTTCAGCCCGTTCGATGTGATCGGTCACCTGATCGACGGCGAGGAGACCGACTGGATCCCCCGCGCAAGAATCATCCTCGCCCAAGGCCCCGATCCGAGATTCACTCCCTACGACCGCTTCCGGCACAAGACCCGGAATGTGGGCCGGAGCATGAACTCGCTGTTGGAGGAATTCACCCGGCTGCGGGGAGACAACATCGACCTGCTGCGCTCCTGGAATCTCACCCGCGCTGACCTGACCCTCCCGGGAAACCATCCCAGTCTGGGCCGGGTATCCCTGGAGCAATTGTTCGCCAGCTGGGTAGTCCACGACCTGGGACACATCGCCCAGATCAGCCGGGTCATGGCCAAGCAGTATCGCGAGAGTGTGGGGCCCTGGGTGGCCTACCTGCCGGTTCTCACTGACCGCGAGCCCCTCCAATCCTGACCGCGCCCCATTGGCTGGCCCTGGCCATTCTTCTCCCAGCCTCGACTGCAAGGCCAGGAACGGCAAACGATCCCTACTGCCTGCCGGCGAATCAGCTGGCGCTGGGAAAGGCATGGCTCAACGACCAGAGTGACTCCGTCCTCGCCCGGCTCGGCAAGCCAGTGTCTATCCTCAATGTCGTCGGGCTGGAGGACGATGCCTTGTTCATGGTTGTCATCAAGTACCATGACCTCTACATCGAGGCCGATGCGAACGGACGGGTATTTCACCTGGTGGCGACCGGCGGCCGGGCTGCGATGCCTGCGGGAGTGCGGGTAGGACAGAGTCAGGAACAGGTTGCCCATCAATTGGGCCTGTCGCCCGATATCGATGAGTTCGAGGAAGTGGTCTGGTCTCCTCCGGTTTGTGGCGATCACGCTTCGGTTGACGTCAACTTCACCTGGACCCCGGTTGCCGGGCGGTTCGAGGCGAATCAACCGCTGGAGGTGACCCTCAAGTTGTCCCGGATCGAAATGGTCAGACATGATCGGTAGCCGTGTGGCTGGGTTCGAAGACGTGGCCCAGCTGGTCCGGGTGATCAATACGGCCTATCGGGTGGAACAGTTCTTTATTCGAGGAGACCGCACTGATCCGGCTGAAGTTTCTCAGCTGATCGCCAGCACCGAGGGCGATTTTCTGGTTCTCGAGTCCGGGAACGACGGGATCGTCGGCGCGGTATACGCCAGTATCGAAAATGGCCGTGGCTACCTCGGTTTTCTCTCGGTTGACCCGGCCCATCAGGGCAAGGGGCTGGGCAAGCGATTGGTCGAAGCGGTGGAGTCCTATTGCGCCGAGCGGGGCTGCGCGATGCTCGACCTGGATGTGTTCAATGTCCGGCCCGAGCTGCCGCCCTTCTACACGTCGCTCGGGTTCGAAGCCCACAGCGAGGCCCCCTTCGAGAAGCCGGAGCTGCTGATTCTGCCGGCCCACCTGATCCGGATGAGCAAACCGCTCAAGGCCGGGAGATAAATACCGACCCACGGTATCGACTTTCTCGGCATGTCCGCGGCCCAGCTCCGGCGTGGGCCGGTGCAATCCGCTTCTTTGCCAGTGCGGCATTCGCGCCATGGGCCGGTCGTAAGACCTGACGCCCTTCCCTCGCTTGTGCCGCAGCGATTCAGGTCGCACCTTATGGCAGTTCTAGTTGAGCCCGGCTTCACCCCCAGTAGAATTCGAACATGACACTCCGTTTCCGTTTGGCGCCCCTCGCGGTGCTGTTGACCCTCGCAGGTGCCCCTTCTGTCGCGGCCCAGGCTTCGATTGTGGCCCGGACTTCAGACGTCAGCACGGTCGATTCCATCATCGCGGCACTGTACCAGACCATCAGCGGCCCGGTGGGACAGCCCAGACAATGGGATCGGTTCTCCACCCTGTTCCATCCCGAAGCCCGCCTCATACCGACTCGCTGCCCCGAAGCCGGCACCTGCGCCCTGCGGGTGATGACGCCGGCGCAGTATCGCCAGAACGCCGACACCTTCCTGGTCAAAGAGGGCTTTCAGGAGACCGAACTGGCCCGGAACACCGAACGCTACGGCAACATCGCCCAGGCCTTCAGTTCCTATCAGAGCTTCCGGCGGGGCGAAACCACGCCGTTCACCCGGGGCATCAACAGCATCCAACTGTTCTGGGACGGGACCCGCTGGTGGGTGCTCACCATCTTCTGGGACTCGGAACGGCCGGGGAATCCACTGCCGGCAGCATTCGAGAAGCGGGCTCAATAGCACTCAGGAGGAAATCGCGGTCATGACCCGAGAAGAGCTGGTCGCCCGGATCAACGAGCTGCAGAGCAAGCTCGATACCCAGAAACACGATCCCCTTCAGTCCCACAGCGAGAACCTCGCCATTTCAGCTCCGATCCTTCGAGAGTTGACCTCCCTGCACGAGCAGCTGCGAAAGCTCGACGGCAAACGCTAGTGATACAGCCGAAGGTCTGACATGGCGCTGCTGCTCCGTCGAATCGTGGCCGGCCTGCAGGGACTCTTCGCGCTTGGTTGCGCAGGAATCGTCGTGAAGCTGGCAGGCTCCGGGTCGAGCTCACCGCTGATGTGGGGATTAGTCGCGGCCTTCGCTCTGCTGGCCCTATTGGGTGTCTGGGCAATGCTCGCGATGTGGCAGGGTACTCCAGCCGGGGCGGTGCTGACCCTGATTCTCCAGCTGGTGCATCTGGTCTACCTGGAGACAACCTGGCTCACGCTGGCCATCAGCCTGCCGGTCGCCCTGGTACTTGGACTCGATTCGGGATTCCATTTCCACACGTGGGTGGCCTGGAAACCCGCGGTCGAGATTACGGTCGAACCGCTGAATGACCCTTCCTGGGCCGGGCTGAACCTGCTGGCGTTGCTGAGCTTCGGAGTATCGATCGAGGTCCTGAAGCAGGCGGTGCGAAAAGCGGGGGGACCGGCGGCTGATTGATCTGCCACTTGTGCCGGCGGACAGACAACACCACCTTGTCAGGCATAGTTAGACAACGGTGACTCGATGCTCGTGCTGATCCTGGCCTCCCTGCTTCAGGCCCCTGTCCCCACCATCAGGGCCGCCCGCGACCCCGGCTTCACAAATCCGAGCGACCTGCAGCTGAGCCGGGTGTCGTACATTCTTCGAACACCCAATCGCCAGATACTTGTAGTTGACTTCAGCGGAGAGTCCGTCTTTCGGCTTGACTCCACTGGGTCCGTGCTTGCCCCGCTCGCACGAAATGGCGCCGGCCCCGGCGAAGCCCGGGGAGTGCATTATCTGGGTCTGCAGGGAGATACCGTCTGGATTGCCGACGGAATCCTGCGACGGATCTCCTATTTCGATCGCAACCTCAAGTTCATTCGCAGCGAGTCAGACCAGGATCGCTGTGGCGACCCGCCCCGGAGCCTCGCTCCCGATGGCCGTTGCGAGATTCTTCCCCAGCGTACTCAGCGAAACAAGCCCATTCCCGATTCGCTTCCTCTGCTTCTGGCGCGGCCCAAAGGGCCAACCGATACGCTCGGGTGGCTGATTCTGGCCCGCATGGTGTTTCGCTACGCGGATGGTGAATCCCACGTGATGCAGGTTTTCGCGGATAACCCGGTGCCCATAACGTCCAGGAACGGGCGGTATTTCGCATGGCTGGGACAGAAACCGGCCAACCCGAAAGAGCCGGCTTCGGTGATGGTAGTGACCCGGAACCTGCTGACGAACACCTCGGGCACATTTTCTGTGCCCTATGAGCCCCGGCCCTTACCGGGCGACACGATTGAGAAGGTCCTGGCGAATTTCAGATCCAACCCGCCCCCACCAATGTTCGTCGGTTACTTGGACTCAATCAGCCGGCGGATGTATCGGCCGAAATATCTTCCCGCCTTCGCGGCCCGATTGATCGACCAGACCGGTAAACTCTGGCTCAAACCCCAGGTCGCTCCCGGCACGGCGACGGTGGCCTGGCAAGTCTTTGACCTGAGCGGCAAGCCCCAGTTCAACGTCATCCTCCCCACTGGGTTCCAACTCGCGGATGTTTCAGGCTCCCTCCTGCTCGGCACTTCCCTGGACGCCGATGACGTCCCCACAATCGTCCAATACCGTCTCCCGAGCCCCTGAGCACCCGCCTCTTGCGACCAACCGTCCCCTCTGGCAGACTGTGCGGTGGGTAGGGAGGCGCTCGTCTCCCCCGGTACCGCCCTCCAATCGAGTACGTATGCAGCTGCGATCCATGGTCTCCATCCCGCTGGCCCTGTCGCTGTTCGGGTGCCAGAATTTTGGCGTACCTCCAACCGAGACCGAGTTGGTGCTGAGGTATCCTCCGGGCGCCGTCGCGGAGCTTCCCCACCGGAATCCGGGAGACCAGGTCCTGGTCGTGGCCAAGGTCACTGATCCCAAGGGACACCCTGTCAGCGGCGTTGAAGTCATCTGGGATGAAGGGACCGGGGCGCCAGGCATCCGGGCGGTTTCCGATACCGCCGGGCAGGCCGGGACGGTCTGGGTTCTCCGGGCCTTGCCCAACGGCGTCTTTTCCACCATGCGGAGCATTCGCGCGTACGTGCCGGGCGCAGAGAACAATCCCCTGGAGTACCGTATCGAGGTAACCACCTGCACCACCTGCCCCACCAATCCACCGGGCGGCAACTAGTGTTCGAATGGCTCCGGCGGCTCCGCGGCCGATCGCCGAAGACCCTTCCATCCATCTCAGCCGATCTGACCGGCTTCACGCTTACCATCGAGCGGGAGAGCCGGGGGATCCCCTGGCAATCGGTTCAGAAAATCGCCGCGTATAAGCAGGATCTCGGTACCACCGACCGGATCGTCCTGTTGGTGGAAGTTGAGCGGACTGGAGAAACGAACCTCAGCCTCCCGGAAGATTGCCCTGGTTTCTCCAGCCTGTTCGGCCCGATGGAACAGGCTCTGGGAATCAATCCCAGCTGGTATCTTGAGATCATGACCCCGGTGTTCGAACCGACTCCCACCGTGCTCTTCATGCGTTCGCTGGAGGAAGAATGATCCGTCGCCCGCCTATCCTGTCGCTGTTGATTCTTTCGGCCTGCGCTGCCCCCAGGGAAAAACCAGCCGAGCCGGCCGCCGCGCCGGCCCCGAAGGAGGCAAGGCTGGCGGTACCTGGCGGGGAGATCTGGTATCGCACGATTGCGGGTGGAGCCGGTGTACCGGTGATTCTGCTGCATGGTGGACCGGGCTTTTCCAGCATCTACCTCAAGTCCCTCGAGGGACTCTCGAGCGACCGGACGGTGATTCGCTATGACCAGCTGGGTGGGGGGCACTCGGCCCGGATCAGCGATACCGCGATGTTCAACATTGCTCATTTCGTCGCGGAACTGGATTCACTGCGGGCCAGCCAGGGATACCAGAAGGTGCACCTGCTGGGACACTCCTGGGGAACCATTCTCGCCCTCGAGTACTACCGGGCCCACCCGGATCATGTCTCGTCACTGATCCTGGCGAGTCCGGCACTGGATATTCCCGAGTGGGAGAAGAACGCCAGACGGCTGGTGACCACGCTGCCGGAATCTGCCCAGCGGGTAATCCGCGCCAGCGAGAAGACCAGGAAGTTCGACGACCCGGCCTACCAGGCAGCCCTGATGGACTTCTATGGCCGCTATGTCTGGCGCCATCCGGTGCAGGCCGATCTCGACAGCCTCTTCGCGACGGTGAATCAGGAGATCTACAACTACATGCAGGGGCCCAGCGAGTTCACCATCACCGGCACTCTGAAGTCCTACAACTCGACCGACTTTCTCCCGTCGGTCAAAGTCCCCTTGCTTTACACGGTAGGAGAATTTGACGAAGCCAATCCTCCAACGGTTCAGCACTTCGCCAGCCTCACTCCGGGAGCCCAGGTGGCGGTGATTCCAGGTGCCGCCCACCTCACCACCTGGGACAATCCGGCCGAGAATCTACGAGTGGTGGCAGAGTTCCTCCGTCACGCCGACTCGACTAATGGAGCCCGTTAACCGGGGATCAGGGTCTTCTCGTAGCGCCAGGTTTCGAGGTTGAGCAGCCCCCGCACCGTCTCCAGCGGGACAATCATGTTGCCCACCAGCTTCCAGCCGCTCTTCTCATAGAACCGGGCGGCTCGCTCGTTTCCAATCGCGCAGCTGAGCCAGGCTACCTTCACGCCGTTCGCCGCCAGCCGAAGCTCGCCGTCGGCCAGCAGCGCCGCCGCCGCGCCCAATCCGCGCGCCTCCCGGGCGACGAAGAGCTGGTACAGCTCATCGTCTTTGATCATGCAGAACCCCACTGGCGCGCCGAGCGGCCCTGCCACCCGGACCCTCTCGAGCCCCTCGGCGATGCGTACCTGAAAACTCTCCAGGGTCCGAGTCTCGATCAGTTCCTCGGGCATCAAGGTACGATGCCCATCCTGCCAGGCATCGAACCATACCTGTCCGATCCGATCGACTTCGGATTCTTCGGCGCGCCTGACTTGCACAGTTCCCCCGCGATTGGATTGAGCCGGGTGTCACCCTAAAATTAATCCCACTATGGCTTCCCCCAATCGCCCTGGGCTTTGGACCGCCGGCTGCCTGCCGGCGTTCCTGCTGGCTGCCTTTCCGGCCAGCCGGTTCCGGATTCGCATCCGGTCCGCCTTACCGTGGTCACCGCGGTCACCGCCGAAGGCCGGGCCACTGCCGACTGGCTTACCATCCTGCGGAGCTGGCTGTCGGCCCCTATGGCTGGCCACCGAGCCGGCTCCAGTCGACAGCGCCATCCGACGGCTGATCCTCGCCGGACCAGCCGGAGTCTGGGATCTTGCCGCTCGGCATCTCGACGATTCATTGAAAGTTCGACTGGCCGAGGCTCGGCTGGCTGCCTCCCGCTGTTCACCCCCGCCTGCGAAGTAACTCATGAGATTCCTTACTCCGGTTCTGTTGTTCAACCTGGTTACGGCGTCGCCCACTGGCGCCCAGGTTCTCAGGGTTGGCAATCTCAATACCCGTCAGATCGCCGCGCTGGACCGGGCCCACACGGTGGTGATCCTCCAGGGCGGGATGCTGGAGGAGCACGGGCCCTATCTCCCGGCCTTCACCGATGGCATCCTCAGTGCCCGGCTGACCGAGGAATTGGCCGGGGGAATTGCCAGGCAATTGCCGGGATGGAAAGTGCTGGTGTTTCCTCAGATTTCGATCGGCACCAGCGGCTCCAACGAGATCGGTGGACACTTCAGCTTTCCCGGCACCTATACGGTTCGGCCTTCGGTGCTCCGGGCCATGTTCATGGATGTCGCCAGTGAACTGGGAGATCAGGGATTCCGCTGGATCATGGTAGTACACGTCCATGGTTCACCGCTGCACATCGGCGCGATCGACGATGCGGGAGACTTCTTTCACCAGACCTATGGCGGTCAGATGGTCAATCTCTGGGGGCTGATCCCGGTGCTGGCCGGATGGGGCAGCGTGCTGGGCACCCTGCCGGACTCGGTGAAAAAGGAAGATGGGCTTTCGCTCCACGCCGGGTTGGATGAACACAGCATGATGCTGTATCTCGATTCGACCCTGGTCGCTCCCGACTTCCGCAGCGCCAAGACGGTGGCCGGCGCCAACTACGATTCCGCCTTTGCCGTGGCCCGTCAGCCGGGATGGCCGGGGTACCTGGGTGCCCCTCGACTCGCCAGTAGAACAACCGGCAAAGCAATCTGGGACGGATTCTCCGGCGCAGCGGTGAAGACCGCAGTGGAAGTTCTCAACGGCGCTGACCCTTCCAAGTATCAACGCTACCTGAGCTATCTTCGGCGCATGCCGCTCTATCAGCAGTGGATTGCTTCGGCCGAACAACGCGATTCGCTGCTCGGCGCCCGCCAGCGTGACTGGCTCAGCAGGCAGGCGCGTTGATGGCTTCGCTCCCCAGATTCCGCTATCACCCGGATCCAATCGCCACCGGGAGCATCGTCCAGTCGGACCAGACCTGCTCATGCTGCGTGGAGAAACGGGGCTACATCTATGTCGGTCCGGTCTATTCCGAACAGGATGTTGAAGACGAGCTCTGTCCCTGGTGCATTGCCGACGGTTCGGCCGCCGAGGAGTACGAGGCAACTTTTGTAGATCCGGACGGCATCGGGAATTACGGCGAATGGGATGAGGTCGAAGCACACGTGATCGAAGAGGTCTCTCAGCGAACTCCCGGCTTCAGTGGCTGGCAGCAGGAACGCTGGTGGACCCACTGCAATGAAGCGGCGGCATTTCTGGGCCTGGCCGGGCGAGACGAGTTACGGACCAAGTGGGCCAAGGCGGTCCCCTCCATCAGGAAAGACAGCGGCCAGAACGGCAAGGATTGGGAGCAATATCTCGCAGCGCTGGATGTGGCCAAGGGTCCGACTGCGTATGTGTTCCAGTGTGTCGAATGTGGGGAGTTGGGCGGGTACAGTGACCATCATTGAGGCACTCTGGTGACACACTGACACATGTCATTCCTACCCTGGCTTCCTGTGAGGCTTGCCTAACTCACACAAAATCATGAAATAAGGTCAGCTGGGTCGGGCTCGGTAATTGCGCCCGAGTCAGCCATTCCCTATCAGCGTTGCCGATCTGGAGGCCAGCATGCATTGCCATGGACTGCGCTACTCGCTCGCTGCTCTGCTTCTCGCAACCACCGTTCAGGCCCAGGCCCCTGAGGTTCCCCGCACAACCCATTTCTGGGTAACGGCCGCATCGGGGTATGCCCACGTCACGGAACGACGCGACTTGCTAGGCGATCCCACGGTTGGATGGATGGTCGCCGGCACGGTGCAACATAGGGCCTTAGTGGGCACCTTCCGATCGGCTCACTACACCGACCCCACCAGCCGGAGCTGGGATGTGGCCGCCCTGATAGGCGTCGGCACACCAGCGAAGTATGGATTCCGAGGCTCGATCGGAGGGGGACTCGGTGTTGCCCAAACCCGGGATGGTAGCACTGTGGTGTTTCCGGCGGAGCTTCAGCTCGGCTGGCGCTTCACCTCCAACATCGGGCTGGGAAGCTATTTCTTCATGAATCTGGGCGATGCGATGTTCTCGTACGGCGGCATGCTTGGTATCCAGGTTGGCAGGTTGCGATAGGACTGTGAACAAGGTCTCCATCACGGAGAGGCGCTGACTACTATCTTGCGGGATGGTAACGCTCCGTCTCGCGGCGACCGCAATAATTCTCGGGCTCTGGCCCGGCCCGTCCCGTGACCGATCTTTTCTACCCCCGCCGTGTCCGGTTATCGCACCGGATTCGGCGGTTGCCGTCTCGGGAATCAAGCCGGCCAGACTGGCGGGGCACTACGATCTGACACTGGTGTCCATCTGGCCTGCGCGGGAAGACACCATCGCGACCGGTAGCATGGACCTCTGGGTAGATACGGTCACGCCGTCACCTCCAGCCGTCGCCCTTCCCGACACCCAGCGGATTCCGGTTCCTCCCTACCCTCGCCCGACCCTGATCGGGGCCACCTCCGCCGCTACCTGGAGACTCGGGGCTCTCTCTCGGGTGAGACCCGACTCGAGAGAAACCAACGCGCCCGGTCTTCGATTCATCGATACCGCCCTGGTGCTGGGGGCCTGCCCCGACCAGCTGTTCTGCGAGGAGCGGCACACTACCGACCTGGTCATCACCAGCATCCGCCGCTCCTCCATCCGCGGTTACTGGGCCCTGCGTCCCTCGGCCTATCCTCCTGCCGGGGTCGACTCGTCGGCGGGGTATCCGCGGGGCTACTTCTGCGCGGTGCGTACCGGTCCACCAGTGGTGAACTAGCAAATGACACGGAGTACCTCATCCCGAGCGTAGCGAGGGACCTGCTCAGGTCGAGTAGGTCCCTCACTTCGTCGGGATGAGGTGGGCTGGATTGCCAATTCCACTATCTCTGACTAAAGTCAGAGATATGTCCCTCATCCCCCAGGTCCGCAGTTTCAACCGCACCGTTACCCAGCGGGTGGGCGCTCTCGAGGGCGACTATCTCGGCAGTCATCGCTCGCTGGGTGCCTGCCGGCTGCTCTTCGAGATCGGTCTCGAGGGTGCCGATGTACGGGCCCTCCGGGCCCGGCTGGGCCTCGACTCCGGCTATCTCAGCCGGATGCTTCGCGGGCTGGAAGCCGAGGGGGTGGTTCGGACCGTGATATCGAAAGCGGACTCGCGAGTGCGGCGGGCGGTGTTGACCGGCAAAGGCCGGAAGGAGTTTCACCGGCTGGATCGCCGTTCGGACCAGATCGCCCGCGACATCCTGGATCATTTGCCCCCGGCCCAGCAGGAGAGCCTGGTCGCATCGATGCGGACGGTCGAGCGACTGCTGCTGGCCGGTGCAGTGGAAGTACACCTCGAGAAGCCCACTACCCCAGCCGCACGATACTGCCTGGCGCAGTATTTTGCCGAGCTGAGCCGGCGCTTCGAATTCGGCTTCGACCCGGCCAGGAGTATTCACGCCACCGCCGACGACTTTGCGCCGCCCAAGGGCCACTTCGTGGTGGCGAGGCTCCACGGTAATCCGATCGGCTGCGGTGCCCTGATCTGGCATGAGGGCTACGCCTATCTCAAGCGGATGTGGGTAGCGGAGAGTTCACGCGGTCTGGGTGTCGGATCGCGGATTCTCAGCGCTCTGGAGTCGTTGGCCGTCAAGGGCGGGCAGCGGGTCGTCCGGCTGGAAACCAACAAGGCCCTGGTGGAAGCCCAGAGCCTTTACCGCCGCAGCGGTTACCGCGAGATCGCTCCTTTCAACGAGGAGCCCTACGCCAATCACTGGTTCGAGAAGAAGCTGTCCGTCCTGGCTAGTTCCCGGCGTGGGCGTAAGACTCGACCGCCTTCCTGAGCTCCTCCTGCGACACGTCCTTCACGTGTTGGGCCAGCCACCAGCGGTGCCCGCCGGGGTCCTCCAGGCAACCACAGCGGTCGCCCCAGAACTGATCTTCCAGCGGCATGATCTGTTTCCCGCCGGCGTCGATCGCCTGCCGCCACGCCGCATCGACATCCTCCGAGTAGATGAAGAAAGCGACCGGAGTCCCGCCCAACTTCCGGGGACCGGCATGGTCCGGCATCTCATCGCCCAGCATGATGATGGAATCGCCGATCTTGATTTCGGCGTGCATCAGTTTCCCGTCGGGACCGGCAAAACGGCTCAGCTCCTGGGCCCCGAAGGCCTTCTTGTAGAAATCAATCGCCTGGGCGGCGTTTTCGATCATCAGGCTGGGCGTGACGCTGTGATATCCGTTGGGTATTCCTTGAGTCTTCGCTGCCATGAGTTCACCTCTCCATGGTGAAAGGGTTGCGGTGGCAATATTCCCATCCCCGTTCGATCGATCAATCGCCAAAATTCGCCACTCCTACTCGAGTCGTACCCCTTCGCTGTTCTCGGCCATCTAGCTATGAGACGGCGCCACGAAGGAACCGGAGCCACGGCCTCACCACGGAGCCACGAGGAACACGAAGGTAGCACGAAGGGATCGGGGCTAAGCTGAGATCAAGCCAGCGCTGAGTGGGCGACTTTGTTGTTAACTAATCGAAGGCCGAGGTCCCCACCTTACGATTAGTTCACCCAAGAAACCCCTGCCTGGGTCGTGCTGGGATTCTGAATGTCGGGAATTCCTTCGCGTTGGCTCCGTGAACTTCGTGGCTCCGTGGTCAGGCCGTGACTCCGCCTTCTTCGTGACGCCGTTTTTCGAATTACTCGGAAGCTTGTGCTAAACGACGGCACGCTACAGCTTATCCGCCCGTGCAAACCTCCCCATTTCTACTCGGCAGCGAGATGCGGACCGGCCGCGAGGCGGTCGAGATTCGCAGCCCCTTCGCCGGCGAACTCATCGGCCGGGCGTCGCTGGCCGATTCCTCTGAAATCGCGCAGGCGATCGACCTCGCCGTGGCGGCGGCCCCAATCGCCGCCGCCCTTCCCTCCCACGCCCGGGCCGAGGTCCTCGACCGCATCGTGTCGGCTGTCGGTGAAAAGAAGGAAGCACTGGCCCGGCTCCTGGCCGCCGAGGCGGGCAAGCCTCTGGCCTTGGCCCGAGCCGAGATCGAGCGGGCAATGTTCGTGTTCCGCCAGGGCTCCGAAGAGGCCAAGCGAATCGGTGGCGAGGTCATTCCTATGGACCTCCAACCCCACGGCGACCGCCGCTGGGGGATGACTCGGCGGTTTCCTCTGTCTCCCATCACCGCGATCATCCCCTTCAATTTTCCGGTGCTGCTGGCGGCCCATAAGCTGGCACCGGCCATCGCCTGCGGCGCCAGTGTCATCCTCAAGGCTCCCCCGCAGGATCCCCTCTCGGTTCTTCTGCTGGCCGACCTCATCCGGCAAAGCGGTTACCCCGCCGGTGCCATTTCCATCCTGCTGGCCACCAACGAAGTGGCTGCGCCACTGATCGACGATCCCCGGATCCGCATGATTACCTTTACCGGATCGGGCCGGGCCGGCTGGGCTATCCGGCAGCGGGCGTTCAACAAGCGGGTCACCCTCGAACTGGGAGGCAACGCCGCGGTGCTGGTCGAGCCCGATGCCGATATCGACCATGCGGTGAAACGCTGCGTCGCCGGTGGTTACCTCTACGCCGGACAGTCCTGTATCTCGACCCAGAGGATTCTGGTCCATCAGTCGGTCTCTGGCCGATTCACCGAGCGGTTCGTGGCAGCGGTTGGAGCGCTCCGCACCGGTGACCCGATGGTAGAGACCACCGAAGTTGGGCCGATGATCGACGAAGGGAACGCCCAGCGGGCGGCGGAATGGGTAGCCGAGGCGGCTGCCCAGGGGGCCAAGGTGGCGGTCGGGGGACAGCGGAAAGGAGCGATCCTCCAGCCGGCGGTTCTGCTCAACACCACCAGTGCGATGCGGGTAAACTGCGAAGAAATCTTCGCTCCCGTCACGACCGTGCGGGCCTACACCGACCTCGATCAGGCCATCGGGGCGGTGAACGACTCACCCTACGGCATCCAAGCCGGGCTCTTCACTCAGAACATACGGACTATCCTGCGCGCCTTCGAGCGAGTCGAGGTGGGCGGGCTGGTAGTGAACGATATCCCCGGATTCCGGGTGGACCACGCCCCCTACGGCGGGGTAAAGGCCTCAGGCCAGGGACGCGAGGGTGTGCGCTACGCCATTGAAGAGATGACCGAACTGCGGTTGCTGGTGCTGGGCGACAACTGACTCAAACCTCCTGGGAGACGTAATGCGATCATTCGTCGTTCCCGCGGCACTGTGTATTGCCTCTGTGCTGCACGCGCAGGCTCCGACTACAGGTTCGGCCCCCTTTCGCGAAAAAACCATCCCTCACGAAGCCGGCTTCCGGGTCTTCCTCATCCCGGACATGGAAGGCATGGGCAGTGCGGTCGATGGGCGCGAGATCCTGGCCGGCAACGAAACCCCGGCCTACAAGGACCGCTCCAGCCCCGACTACTGGGATCACTTCCGTTCGCTCCTGACCAAAGAAGTGAACGCCACCATCAAGGGCGCCCGGCTGGGCGGGGCGGCCAGCTTTGTGGTGAATGAAGGCCACGGGGGCAACCTCTTCGCCAACGTGCTTCCCTGGGACCTCGACAGCACCGCCATCCTGATCCGCGGCTTTCCCAAACCGCTGGTGATGGCCACCGGCATCGACAGCAGTTTCGGCACCATGATGTTCACCGGGGCTCACGCCAATGCCGGGAGCCGGGGAGTCATGGCCCACAACTTTGCCTTCGATTCTTTCACCGTGAATGGGAAGGTGCTCAACGAAGTCGGCATCAATGCCCTGATTGGCGGGGAGCTGGGGGTGTCCGTCTCGCTGGTGAGCGGCGACGACGTGTTGATCGCTGAGACCAAGGAGATGCTGAACAACGGCTTCATCGCCATTGTGACCAAACGGGCAGTGGGCCGGAGCGCGGCCATTACCTACAGCCCGGCCAAGGTTCGCCAGATGCTCCAGGCCGGCGCGGCCGAGGCGGTACGGAGGGAGAAGAGGGGCGATTTCAAACCCCTGACGATGGACAAGCCCTATCACATCGATTTCAAGCTGCGGCGCAGTTACCCCGACAGCGTGGTGCAGGCGGTCGCCGATTTGAAGGAGTTCAACCTCGAAAGAGTTGGGGACCGAACCTTCCGTTACACCACCGACAGCGCCAGGCAGATGGGCTGGCTGCTGGATGCCATCGAAGAGCGGGTGCTCCGATGAGCCGCCTCATCCTGAGCGCTCTCGCGATCGCCTTCCCGGTGGCCGCCGTCGCCCAGCAGCCACAGCAGGCCGCGGCCCCGGCTCCCCCGCCCCGTGACACCACGCCGCCGGAGGCATACTTCGGGGTCACCGAGTATCAATTGGCCCGGGAGAAGATGGAACTGGACATGCAGAAGCGTGGCTTCAGCGTCTACATCATCGGTGATATGGAAGGATTGGCCGGAGTAGTCCGCAATGCCACCGAGATGCGACCGGTGCTGCGGGGCGGCTCACCCGAGCATGAACGCTTCCGGGAAGAGCTGACCGACGAAATCAACTCGGTAATCGCCGGGGCACGAGCCGCCGGGGCCACTCAGTTCATCGTAAACGAAGGTCACGGCGGAACTCTGTTCCGCAACGTGATTGTCGACAAGCTCGATCCCGAGGCAATCCTGATCCGGGGCTATCCCAAGCCCAACGTCATGTTCACCGGGATGAATCCCATGGTCGATGCAATGATGATCGTGGGGGCCCATGCCAACGCCGGCAGCATGGGGATCATTTCTCATTCCTTTGCGTTCGATTCCTTCACCGTGAACGGCAAGATGCTGAATGAGACCGGGATCGCGGCGTTTGTCGGGGGGGAAATGAACGTCCCGATGGCCCTGGCCAGCGGGGATGATGTGCTGACCGCCGAAACCAGGGAGATGCTCGGCCCCATCGAAACTGTCACCACCAAGACAGCCTTCTCGCGCTCGGCCGCGGCGGTGATGCCCTTTGCCACCGTGCACAGACAATTGCGGGCCGCTGCCGCCCGGGCGGTTCGCCGGGTGAGAACAGGTCAGCTGAAGCCGCTGGTGATGGAGAAGCCCTATAAAGTGAGATTCTGTCTCCGTCAGGGGTTCGTCCGGGATGAGTGGGTCTTGAGGACGGTGGCCCACCTCGATGGTGTGAGTGACGACGGCGCCAAAGGCTGCTTTGCCTATACCACCGATTCAGCCGAGGCAGTCGGGAATCTACTGAATGAAATCGAGTGGACTGTCCTGAAGCCTTGATGTCAAAAGTGTAATCTGGCCTACCCCCTGAGAGGCTGGTCAGGTAATGGACCACCAGCGACTTTTGTTCTAGCCTTTTCGCTGAGTGATTCTGGTGCTCTGAGAAGAAGGCGTTGCATGGCTCCAGGCCGTGCTGCGCCTTCTTTTTTTCATGATAAATGGAGGAAGCAATGAATACCCGTACTGCTGTCGGCCTGTTGATCGGTCTTGCCGCCATTGGCTGCAACCGCCCAGGTCACAAGGATCAAGAAGGGATGGGTGCCGGCGCCGATACTGCCGGCATTCGCGATACCGCGGTAAGTACGGCAGCGCCTGCTCCGGCGCCCGTCAATGATTCGGTCCAGCAGAGAACCAGGCGGATTCTGGACTCGACCAATGCGGCCACCGCCTCGGGTACGCCGAGGAACCAGACACAGAGCGGCATGAAGAACAAAGCGGGCCAGTCGACGCTTGGACCAGCCGTCAAGCGGACCCGTCCGGACGCCGGCGAGCCGGTTATGGCCAAGGGCGATACTCTGGCCCGCAGCGCCGACCAGAGGGCTACTGATTCATTGAACCGTGCGGTGCTCGATCGGTTGAATCAGCAGACCACCCCGACCCTGCGGGACAGCGCCATCACCGGCGAGCATGACACCATGCCGCAGCCAAGACCAGTCCCGCCGAATCCGGCTCCGACCGACACCACCAAGCCGGTCCCAGTGGATAGCACCAGGCCGGCGGACAGCACCCGGACTCCTCCACCGCTGCCCCTCGATACTATGCCGCGGCCGATCAAGGATTCGACCAGTAAAGACTCCACCAAGCACTAGCGCTGGAACCCGTCGTGGGGGGGGGGGGGGGTGGGGGTTTGAAGAAAACCCACCCACACAAACAACAAAAAGAGAGACAGAAAAAAAACACA
>CAZOES010000003.1:62937-80668 GCA_964578865.1 uncultured Gemmatimonadaceae bacterium
CGCGCGGTAACCCTGAGTGGGTCGTGGGGCGTGGCCATTCCACCCACCACCCACGACCCATGACTACCTCAAGGAGATCGATCGATGCCTCAGTTGAACCCCATCGTTCCTTGCCTCTGGTTCGACAGTCAAGCCGAAGAGGCAGCCCAGTACTACACCGGCATCTTCAAAACCGGACGGGTCACCAAGATCACCCGCTACTCCGAAGCCGGGCAGGAAACTCACGGCAAGACGCCCGGCTCGGTGCTTACGGTAGAGTTCGAGCTCAATGGCATGAAGTTCACCGCCCTGAACGGCGGGCCCCACTTCAAGTTCAATGAGGCTCTTTCCTTGCAGATCATGTGCAAAGATCAGGCGGAGGTCGACTATTACTGGGAGAAGCTCACTCCGGGCGGTGACCCGAGCGCCCAGGTCTGCGGCTGGCTCAAGGACAAGTTTGGGTTGTCCTGGCAGGTAATCCCGGAGGAAATGCTGGCCCTGGTGGAAGACCAGACCAAGGAGGCCGGCAAGCGGGCAATGGTGGCCATGATGAAGATGAAGAAGCTGGATCTCGCAACGGTGAAGGCAGCGTACGCAGGTAAGGTTCCGTCCCACGTCTGATTGCCTTCCCTATCCGTAACCGGGTGCTTGGAGTCTGCTCCAGCACCCGGTTACTCTTTTCCCCATGTCATCCTCAGAATCGACCCCGCCGGAGTCCGGCGGGGATCAGGCCTTCCTGGATCGCCTCCGGGAGACCACTCGTCTGCTCGAGCAGATCGTCGCCGACCGCGGTCTGCTGGTGCATATCTCGGCCGAAGACCGCCGCAAATTCCTCGACGCGGTGGCCCTGGTCTATCATCCCGACATGAACGCCCGCCGGCAGATGGTGAGAGCAACTATCCGCCGCCGGAAAGCCGAGAAGATTGCCAAGGAAGAGAATGCCCTGGCCGACACCGGTATCCGGAAGCTGCGCCGGCAGCCGGTCTTCACCACACCTAATGTGTTTCCACCGCCGGAATTCCTGCAGCGCGATGTGGAGGATGATCCGGAGTTCCGGGAAGCGATCGAATCGAAGCATTGTTACATCTGCAAACAGCATTACACCAGGCTGCACCATTTTTACGATCAGATGTGCCCCGAGTGCGCCGCCTTCAATTTTGCCAAGCGTACCGAGTTGGCCGATCTCAGCGGCCGAGTCGCGCTGCTGACCGGTGGACGGGTGAAGATCGGCTATCAAGCCGGCCTCAAGCTGTTGCGGGCCGGCGCCACTGTAATAGTCACGACCCGGTTTCCCCGCGATTCGGCGGCACGTTACGCCAGAGAGCCTGACTTCGAACAATGGGGCCACCGGCTGGAGATCTTCGGCCTCGACCTCCGTCATACCCCCAGCGTAGAAGCCTTCTGTCATCAGCTGCTGACTACCCGGGACCGGCTCGACTTCATCGTTAATAACGCCTGTCAGACCGTCAGGCGACCGCCCGAGTTCTATGCTCATATGATGGAACACGAGACCGCCGCCCTCAATCAATTGCCAGACAGCGCCAGACGGCTGCTGGGCAGCTACGAGGGAGTCCGCCGTTATCACATGCTGCCGGAGGGAACCGGATTGGCGGTGACGGCCGGCGACGCCCAGCGATCCTCGATCGCTGGGATGACTCATTCGGCAGAGTTGTCTCAGGTGAGGTTGCTGCAGGAGGAACAGGCCGATCAGAGTGCGCTCTTCCCCGAGGGCAGACTCGACCAGGACCTGCAGCAGGTCGATTTGCGGGGCCGCAACTCCTGGCGGCTGCTGCTATCGGAGGTTTCCTCGGTGGAACTGCTGGAAGTTCAGCTGGTAAACGCCGTGGCCCCTTTCATTATCAATGCCCGGCTCAAGCCGCTGATGCTCAAGACTCCGGAACGGGACAAACACATCGTCAATGTGTCGGCGGTGGAGGGTCAGTTCTACCGGAACTTCAAGACCACCCGGCATCCCCATACCAACATGGCCAAGGCGGCGCTCAACATGATGACCCGTACCGCCGCCACCGACTATCACAATGACGGGATTCATATGAACAGTGTCGACACCGGGTGGGTCACCGACGAGGACCCGGTCGAGATCGCGGCCCGGAAGACCGCCGAGCATCGCTTCCATCCGCCGCTCGACATTGTGGATGGAGCGGCCCGGATCGTGGACCCGATCATCGATGGGATGAATACCGGGAACCATGTCTGGGGTCAGTTCCTCAAGGACTACCGGCCAACAGATTGGTGAGGGATCTGCCGATACCAGGGAGTAGTACCCACTCGCCGGTGTGACCGTTTTCCGCACAGGAGAGCCCGATGGCCCACCCCGCTCAAAGTGCTTACCCCGAGACCCGCGACGAGCGGCGCCGGGAGTTCCGAATCAGCTTCCTGCCATCCCGCCGGCCCTACGTGGAGCTGGCGGCCGGCCGCTACCCCGTACTGGATGCCAGTGCCAGGGGGATGCGGATTCGGCATACCGATGCCATTCGCCCAGAGTTCGGTGCCGACATTACCGGCTCGCTGGTCTTCAACGATGGCCGGCCGCCCCAGGTGTTCGAGGGCGTAATCACCCGGGTCCAGACCGCCGACGTCGCCATCAGCTGTACTCGGGAGACTTTCCCGGCCGACTGGCTCCGGGAAGAAGCCTCCTACCTGCCTCACAACCGCTGACTCAGAGCCACAGAGACGTTGTTCTTTATGGCGCTGTGCCTCTGTGGTAAGTTCGTTGTTCTCTGAGACCTCGTGCCTCTGACGGCCGAAGGTGTTACCGTTCTTCGGATCATGTCACCCACTGCTCCAACGGAACGACATTCCAGCGGCGCGCCGAAGGCGACCGGGCAGCCGGTACTCGGTTCGGTCTACAGCAATGAGACCGGACGGAGCTATCAGCTGGACCGGCTGATCGGCAAAGGCGGATTCGGAGAGATTTACCTCGCCACACCCGCACCAGCTGGTCCCCTCCCCGCCCGGGTCTGCGTCAAGATCAGCTACGTCATCACCGGGTGGCTCCGCGAAGCCTATTTCGCGCAGCTGCTGGACCGGCAGGCCCGGGCGCTCCGGGTATTCGATCGTTTCGTCGAGCCCGAGGCAGCCCGGACCCGCTACTGCCTGGTGATGGAGTTCGCCGAACATGGTGACCTGGCGGCCTGGCTCGATACCAAGGGTAGCCAACCGGAGAAGTTTGTCCGCCACGAAATCGCCGCCATCCTGGAGACGCTCGATATTCTCCATCGGGGTCAGGCGCTCCACCGCGACCTCACTCCCTTCAACGTCTTCGTCTGCGAAAACGAGTGTCTCAAGCTGGGTGATTTCGGCATTGCCACCCATCAGGCCAGCCGTCGAGGCGTGACCGCCGATGCCTTCAATCCGTTAGGGGCACCGACCGAGATCGCCTGGGGGAAGGTCCGGAAATGGCAGCAGCGGGACGACATCTACCAGGTCGGTCAGCTCATTGCAATGCTGCTCCGGGGTGATGTCCACAGTCCGATGCACAGCAAGGATGTCCGCCGGCTCCCCTGCAGCGATCACCTCAAGGAAGTCATCCACCGCTGCCTGGGCGCCCGGGAGAAACGGTATCAGGCCGCCGCAGAACTCATCGCAGCACTGCGCCAGAAACCCAAAGAACTGGCTACCGGGCGAGTCAAGACTCTGGCCGGCAAGACCATCTCCTTCACCGGCTTCCTGAGCCGCCCCCGCAAGGATGCCATCAAGGCGGCGACCCGTTCCGGGGCAAAGTTCCAGGCCAGTCCCGGTCCCTCGACCGATGTACTGATTCGGGGCCGTCCTAACAAGCTGCAGGTAGCCGGCAAGAGCGGCGGCCTCAAGTTGATGGAGATTCGCCGGCTGGCAGCCAAGGGTCACCGAATCATCGTCATCGGCGAAGCCCAGTTCTGGAAGCTGGTCACCCCGAAGAAGTCCCCTCGCGGCAGGAAAAAGCCGGCCCGCTAGGCCGCAGTCTGGCAACCCGACCCTTGTGCCGGCAGCCTGAATCTGGCAAGTTAGTCGGTCGTTAGGCCCCCCTCACTTTCTCGATCAAAAACCGAATGCCCGGTTCCCCAGCGGCCGCCGCCGCTGCGATTGCGCTGTGCGTACCCTAACGTCAGGTGCCGCCAATGACGCTGCCGTCCCTGTTCAGGCGATTGGTTCCCCTTGGTACAGTTCTGGTTGCCGGTGTCGCCTCGGCTCAGGAGCCGGCCCAGATTACCGCCGAAGAGTTCGAAGCCAAACTCGGGTACACCTCGGGGAAGATCTCAGTCAAGAACGGACTCGCCAGGCTTAACATACCCGAGACCTACCGCTACCTCGGGCATGAAGCGTCGCAGCGACTCCTGGAAGAAGCCTGGGGCAACCCCAAAGGATCGGGAGACGACGTCCTCGGCATGATTGTGCCCGGAGCTGTGAGCCCATTGTCCGATTCCGGCTGGGCGGTAGTCATCACCTATGAGGAAGACGGCTACGTTGACGACAAGGGTGCCGAGTCGATCAACTATGCCAAGCTCCTCAAAGAAATGCAGGAAAGTACGGCAGAGGAAAACAAGCAGCGGAAAGAGGAGGGTTACGAGCCGGTTTCCCTGATCGGCTGGGCCGAACCGCCGACCTATGACAGCGCCGCCCACAAACTCTACTGGGCCAAGGAACTCCAGTTTGGCGATACCCCCACCCATACCCTCAACTACAATGTGCGAGTGCTGGGTCGCCGGGGCGTCCTTGTGCTCAACGCGGTCGCAGGAATGCCGCAGCTGGATGCGATCAAGGCTTCGATGGTCGAGGTGATGCCCTTTGTCGAATTCGGCGAAGGGCACCGCTACACCGATTTTGTCGAGGGAACCGACAAAGTTGCGGCCTACGGGATTGCCGGGCTGGTGGCCGGTGCCGTCGCCACCAAGGCGGGACTCTTCAAGGTGATCCTGACTGCCCTGGTTGCAGCCAAGAAACTGGTGATCGTCGGCGCGGTCGCCGCGGCCGCGGCGGCCAGGAAATTCTGGAACCGGCTCCGGGGCAACGCCGATACCACTCCGGCCGCCTGACATCTCGGGCAATGCCGCTTTGGATCCGTTCGCTGGTCAATACCATCCTGCTGCCCGGCACCGTTGCCGGGCTGGTTCCTTACCTGATCGCCCGGGGGAGTTGGCTACTGCCACTCCCTCTTGGCTCCCTTCGCTGGCTCTCCATCTTCGCTCTGGCCGGTGGCCTCTACCTCCTTTTTCAGACTATCTGGGATTTCGGCGCCAAGGGTCGAGGTACCCTTGCCCCCTGGGATGCCCCGACCGAGCTGGTGAGCCAGAGCCTCTATGGCTGGGTCCGTAACCCGATGTATCTGGGAGTGCTGGGCTGCATCCTGGCTCAGGCGCTCTTCTGGCAATCAGGTGGCGTGGCGCTGTATGGCTGCTTCATGGCGCTGGTATTTCATGTCAGAGTTGTGGTCTTCGAAGAGCCCACCCTGACCCGCCTCTTCGGAGCCCAATACAACACCTATCGGCAGACCGTTCCCCGCTGGATTCCCCGTCGGCCCCAAACGTAGCTGTCCAGATCCACCGGGCTAAGAGCTAATAGCTGAGAGCTACACCGCCATGTCCCAAGGTGGTTCGAGGGGTGCGGCACCGTAGCTCTTAGCTCTCAGCTCTTAGCCGGTCTTGTCGGTTCCCTATCAGCATTTACGTATTTCTCTGTGACGGGGTGATTGCCCCGAAACGCACGCAACGACCGACTCAGAGGATTGTCATGCCGAATCGCGCCGAAGTGCTCGCCAGCCGAATCGAACAGGGAGCCGCTACGCTGGGGGCCTATGCCAAGACCCTTACCGAGGCTCAGTGGCGAACCGTAATTCCCCGCGACGGCCGCACCGCCGGCGTGCTGGTCCATCACGTCGCCAGCATGTACCCCATCGAGATGAGTGTGGTGGAGGCGGCGAAAGGCGGGAACGCCATCACCGATGTGACCTGGGAGGCTGTTGCCCAGATCAACGCCGAACATGCCAAGGCCAATGCCAATGTCTCCAAGGCCGATGCCTTGGCCCTGCTCGAGAAGAACAGCAAGGAGGCGGCGAAAGGGGTCCGGTCCCTTACCGATGCCGACCTCGAGCGGGCGGTCCCGTTCTCCCTGAGCTTTGGCGCGCCGATGACGGTCCAGTTCATTATCGAAGACCATCCGCTGCGGCATCCCTGGCACCACCTGGCCCGGATTCGCGCCATCCTGGACGACTGAGGTACCCTTTCTTGGCGAGTGTCGGGTTGGAGCGGCCGGCTCCGATATAGGTGTGAAGCCGGACAGCACCGTACCCGACACTCGTGGCCCCTCGCAGGGAGGCGACAATGCCGATCTTTATCGACACCGACAACACAAATACCAAAGCCAAACTCTACAACGGCAGTAAGGCCGGCGCCGCCGCCACCAAGGTGGAGGAGAAAATGGGGGCCGTGGTCAAGAAGGCGGTCGAGAAGGCCGGCTTCACCACCATTAAGTCGGCCAACGCGAAGGGGTATTCGATTCGCATCGAGCTGGCCAACATTGAAGTCGCCGGTCGGGACACCAAGTGCACCCTTAAAGGATCGATCGTCCGGTTCCCCAAGCAGATGACCCAGGCCCGGGGGGCCGGCGAAGAGATGCTCAGTCTCGGGTGGGGTGGCAGCGCCACCGCCTCAGGAAATGGCGAAAGTGCCATTGTGGACTGCGTCGAAGCCATCACCGAGAGCATGATGGTCAAGGGCTTGCCGGTGATGAACTCGGACTTCATGAAGCGTAGCTGAACCGACTGGGGGCGTGATGCAGGTCATCACACCCCCAGTGATCCACCTGATTACCTTCGATTAGTCCGGCGGCTTTAGGCGACTAACTCGGAGGTGGTACGTGAGCCCGACCAGGTCCTACCGCGCGCTCGCCGCGCTGCTGTGCATAGTCTCCTGCAACCGCGCTCCTGCTCCATCGACTCAGGCGGCCGACTCTACTCGGCCCGACAGCTCGCTGGCCCCTGGGGCATCATCCCCGGCATCAGCCCCGGCAGATTCAAGCGTTGCAACCAGCAGCCGGCCGTCAGCTCCAGCCGTGGCGCCGGTGGATTCGCCACCGGCGACGAAGCCGAAGCCGTCCAAGCCTGCCACGAGCGCCAAGCCAGCCCCAGCGACCAAACCGGCCGACACGACCACTGCCCCCACCCAAGCGGCCGCTGATGCTCCGCTGCGCGACGCCTACCACACCGCGCCGCTCGATACGGTTGACGCCAAGACCTATCAGGGCTGGAAGCTGTTCAACCTGAACTGCTCCCGCTGTCACGGCGAGGACGTCAACGGCACTACCATCGCGCCCCACCTGATCATGTCGCTCAAACCCGACGGGCCCATTCCCGATGAGGCCACCTTCCAGACCACCGTCTGCGGCGGTCGGGTTGCCAAGGGAATGCCAGCGTGGTGCGCCCTGGGAATGACCCCCGCCACGATCGACACCATCTATTCGTATGTGAAAGGCCGGAGTGATGCGAAAATCCACCCCGGACGTCCAGCGAGAAAAAGCTGATGGGCGACGCCGCCGGCTCAACGCCAGCGGCCATCCACCCAGCGCCAGCCACGCGGACCAAGCCGGGCGAGACACCCTGGCGGGTGATCGCTCCTCGGCCGTGGGGAAGACCCCGGAACAGGGGACCGCCACATCAGGATTGCTGGCCACCTCGCCGATACTGGAGGGGATTGGGGGGCGCTATTTCGCCGATTGCAACGAAGCCGAGCTGCCGCTGGAAGGTGAGCGAGACCTTGTTCGAGTCGCCCCTTACGCGCTCGATCAAGAGGCAGCCGAACGACTCGGGGCCGAATCCGTCAGACTACTCTAATGCCAGACCCGTTTCGCCAGCCGTTTGATCCGCTGTTCAACTACGCCAGTGTGTCCCGCGAGCTGGAGGCCTTCGCTCCTCAGCTCACCGCACTGGGCGATCTGGTCGCCTACGGCACTCATCTGGTGCCAAGACTGCTCAAAGGTGGTGAGGCGTCTCCCGCCCGGCAGATCGTCCTGGCCCAGCTTGGCAGGGACGCCCTATCGGCCGCCGATGGCCTGGTGGTGTTGAGCCGGGTGGGTGCAGTGGATGCCGCCCGGCTTCAACTTCGCGCCCTGTTCGAAAGCTGTGCCTACACCCGCTGGATACTCGCCGGTGATCGCGAGGAGCGGGCCGAGGCCTGCGACCAGGCCCGGAGAGGCCGGGAATTGCGTTGGGTGGACGGGGCCGGTGCAGCGCTCGAGGCGATAGCCGATTCGATCGGTTGGGGCGATCAGTACGCCGCAATCTTCAACGGCCGGAATGGTCGAGTGGCGTCGGGGGGAGAGATTGAGCCGCTGCGCGATCTCAGCAAGTTCCCCATCGTACTTCAGGTAACGATGGACCTCTTGCTGGCCCATTTCCAGCGCTTGATCGAGGAGTACAATGCTAACGAAATGGCCCGCTTCGCCTCCCAGCGGGCCACATTCTGGACTCCGCCTTTTCCTGCCCCCACTGGCTAAGGCCTACCGGGCGCGCTGGATCCAGTTCTTTCCATCCCACTCCCAGGTATCGCTCAGATCTCCATTGGGCCAGCCTTTCCGCCCACCGAACAGCACCACGCGGTCACGTTTCTTGTCGTAGGCCAAATAGCCCATGGCTCTCGCTTCCGGTCCACCGGTGGCCAACTGCTTCCAGCTGGTCCCGTCCCAACTCCAGGTGTCTCGCTGGAAACCATTCTCCCCGGCCCCGCCAAAGAGAATCACCAGACCCCGTTTGGAATCGTAGGCAATACCGGCAGCATGCCTGGCCGACGGCCCATCGACCTCTCGTTTGACCCAGGTCTGGCCATCATACTCCCAGGTATCGCCCAGCGATGGGGGCCGCTGACCCTGCGGCGCCCGGGCCATTCCGCCGAACAGTACCGTTTTGCCCCGTCGGCCGTCGTACACCATGGCGTGAGCCTGACGGGCTGAGGGTCCGGCCACCTCGATCGTAGTCCATCCGGTTCCGTCGTATTCCATCGTCTTGTCGTACATCACAGCCGGGCCGGATGAGCCGCCGAAACTGACGAACTTCTTTCGCTTCGCATCATAGACAAAGCCGGCTTCGGCTACCGGCATTTCGGGATACCGGGCCAGAATCGTCCATTGGTTTCCCTCGAGCCGGCGCATCACCCCCACCGCCTGCCCGGTGTAACCGCCAAAAGAGAGGATCTCCTTCCTGTCACTGTCGAACGCCAGGGCGAAGCTGGACATCGGCTCACCCGACCGGCCAGCCAGCCGCCACCCTGAGTCGCCCAGCACCCAGATATCGTTGAAGACATCGAATCGCTGCCCGCCGTCCAGCGGCGTACTCCCGCCCATCATCAGGACCGCCCCCCGACTCTCATCATAAATCATCGAGTGATGAGCTCGGCGCGGCGGCGGGTCATCCTGGATACGGTTGAGGGATAAAATCAGGGGGCCCGCGGTGGCGCAGAGCAATAGGGTTCTGAGCATTGGGTGAGTCTCGCAAGGTTGGCCCGGCTGGACCGACGCGACCGGCCATCCCGGAGTTTCGCCCCCGAGGCTTCATCCGAGTGGCGATTCAGATCGAGGCGTAGCACCTTTCCTGCACTATCCCTGGCAAGCCCCCATCAACTGAGTCCGCGATGTCCGGTCATCGTCTACGTCATGCTCGGGTTCTTCTGACCAGCGGGTCGCTCGCCGCATTGCTGTCGGCGGCCGCGCCCTCAACCGCTGATGAGTTGATGGACCGGTTGGCCAAGCAGGTGAAAGCCGAAGGAAGTCTGATCTGGTCGGCCCGGCGTTTGACCTGGAAGGAGTTCCACGGAAAGCCCAGGCTGGGAACCTCGACGGCGGCGCAGACTTCGAGCGGAGTTACCTATATCGTCGAGTGCCACGGCGAGCGGTTTCGCCATGCGGTGCTGGCCACCTTCTCACCGGTAGAATCCTGGGTCCGCCCTGACATCCCGTCCAATCGAAATGCCAACGCCCGTACCCTGAAGCACGAGCAGACTCACTTCGATATTACCGAGATTTTTGCCCGCAAACTCCGCAAAGCCTTCGAAGGGGCCACCGGCATCTGCCCTGACCGCCCCAAAGACGCCCGCAAAATCTTTGACCGCCTGAGCCGGGAATCCCAGGATATCCAGCAGCGCTACGATCAGGAAACGGCCCACGGGATGTCCTTCGATGCCCAGAGTCGCTGGAGCCGGTCGGTTGCCACCGGGCTCGATTCCCTCTCCGAGTACAGCAAGGACTAGGTACGACCCTTCCTTATATAGCTGACATTCCGGGTGGGGCCGGCTGACGGTAAAGGCGGGTTAAAACCCAGTCATTTGGGCGTAAATCCCGGCAAAACAGTGGCTTAACGCACCAGACTTATTGTCGGGCAGTTGTTAGATTAAGCCCATGCCTGACAATCTCCTGGCCACCCCGCTCCCGGCGGCCAATCTGCTCATGATGGAGATCCGGGCCCGTCGCGGGCGGGTCCCTCACCCCTTCACCGTCGCCATTGACGGCCGCTCCGGGACTGGCAAGTCGACGATCGCGGCCCAAGTCGCCAAAGGTTTGAATGCGGCACTCATCCCCACCGACGACTTCTACGCCGCCGGGATCACCGACGAACAATGGAATAAGAGTTCACCTGAACAGCGGGCTCTGGATGCAATCGACTGGCGTCGGCTGGTCACCGAGGCCCTCGAGCCGCTCCGGGCCGAGCGGGGAGCTGCATGGCTGCCGTTTGATTTTGGCGCTGGCCCCCGCCCCGACGGCACCTGGCCCATGAAGCAGGAGCCCACCCAAGTCGCCGCCAATCCCATCATCATTGTGGATGGGGCCTACTCTTCCCGACCCGAGCTGGCCGGCCTGCTCGATTACACGGTGCTGGTCGAGGTGGCTGAACCGGTACGGTTGGCCCGTCTCGCCGCCAGAGAAAGTTCTCCTGGTTTCCTGACGGCCTGGCAACAGCGCTGGGACGCCGCCGAAGACCACTACTTCACCAAGGTTCGCCCGGCCTCCACGTTCCATCTGGTAGTGAACAACAAGGATCGGCGCTGAGCATTAGATTGTCACCGGCAGGTACTCTCTCTCTCCAACCATAATTGCTCAGTGATCTCGCCTCAGCCGGTGACTCTTGAAGGTCACGGTGTCCGTCTTGAGCCCCTGACCGTGGCTCACACTGACGGCCTGATTGCCGCGGCCGCGGACGGCAGCCTGTGGGAGCTATGGTTCACCTCGGTGCCCGACGCGGCCCGAACTCCCGGGTACATCGCCGATGCGGTGGCCGGGCAGCAGGCCGGTCATATGCTTCCCTGGGCGGTACGCGAGCTGGCCACGGGCACCATTGTCGGGTCGACTCGCTACCACGATATCGTAGCCCGGATCGATCGGGTGGAAATCGGGTACACCTGGTACTCCGCCAGCCGGCAGCGGAGCCACATCAATACCGCCTGCAAGCTGCTGCTCCTGTCCCACGCGTTCGATTCTCTGGGCTGTGAAGTGGTCGGGCTCCGGACCGACAATTTCAACTTCCGCTCCCAGAAGGCGATCGAAGCCCTGGGTGCCAAGAAGGATGGGGTGATCCGGCATCATCACGCCCGGCCCGATGGCACCGCGCGCGATACGGTGATATACAGCATCCTGGCCCACGAATGGCCTGACGTGCACCGGCATCTTCTTCGGCGGATCAACCGACCGCCAGGGACCTGACCACCCAGCGCGGAGCAGCCTGCTATGCCAATCCGGCTTTCCAGTTTCATTGTCAGGGCCTCCATTGCGCTGGCCCTGATCGCTGCGTTGCCGCTCCACGCCCAAACCGACCCATTCAAGATCCCCAAGCGGCCCAAGCTGGAAGCCGGACGGGACAGCAACAGCGCCACCGACTACTTCTTCTACGGCAGTAATGCCCTGCCCAAGTTTCCCGAACGGGCGGCAGCGGCGTTCTACTGGGCCAGCCGGCTGGATCCTTCCTGGGCCGATCCTTACTACGGTCGATACATAGCCCTGCTGCTGGCTCAACCTACCACCGTGCTGCATGAGTATCTCACGAACAAGCAGAGCATGCGGAAGGACAAGGTCATCCGGGCGATCGATTCGCTCAAATATCAGGCCTTGCTCATCAATCCGTTTGTGGACCGGCGGCTGGACGGGGTACTGCTGGAAGACTGGCTGGAGCGGGCCTTCAACTCGCGCTTCACCATCAACGATCTTCGACGGCTGAATCCCGAGATGGCGGCCTGGGTTCACTACACCCATGGCCGCTTCCCCGAGGCCATCGCCAACTACACCGAGGCGATCAAGCAGGACCCCCACGATCCCTGGCTGAACATGGCTCGGGCCCTGCCGTTTGTATCCATGGGCCTGCAGGACAGCGCGCTTCAGGCCGTACGGACCGCGGTGGATTCGTTGCGCGGTTCGCCCGATGACAAGGGCGGCTTCCCCTACGAGTCGTATCCCTACGCCGAATACAGCGTGGGGGTCCTCTACGAGCGGATGCAGTCACGCGACTCGGCTCGTGCGGCTTTCGAACGGGCGCTTCTCGATGATCTCTCCTTCCACCCGGCCCACCGGAAACTGGGACTGATCCGGCTGGTTAACGGAGACACCGCCGGCGCGGTCAAGGAGTTCGGCGATGCGGTCAATCTGGCACCCAACAATGCGGTCGCCTTGTTCGAGTACGGCACCCTCACACTCACCACCGGCCGAACCGACTCTGCCCTGACTCTCCTCAAGCGGGCCGTCGAGCTGGAGCCGTTCTACCTGCCGCCCCACCGCACCCTCGGGCTGATCTACGAAAGCGCCGGCTTCAAGGAAGAGGCAGTCAAGGAGTACACGGTGTTCATTCAAATGGCGCCCCGGGCGTTGGAGCCACAGATCGCGACCATCCGCCAGCGGCTTGCCCGGCTGGGTGGAACCGCTCCCTGATTGAGTTGCCAGCAGGGCCCGGGGTCGTTTCTATTTCTCGCCCATGCTGAAGACCTCAACCCGCCGCCCCTCCCGTCGTCGCACCATGTCGGCGGTCCCGGCGTACATCGCTTCGGTTCCAACCGGGTCGCGGCCGGCCCTGAGGAAGCTGCGACGGGAGATCCGGGGAACCATCCCCGAGGCTGAGGAAGTGATCAGCTACGGAGTGCCGGCCTACAAGTGCGAAGGCCGGCTGGTATTGGGATTCGGTGCGGCCCGGGACCACTGCTCGATCTACGTCATGAGTCCCGCAGTAATGCGGCGTTACGCCGGACGGCTCAAGCATTTCGAAGTGAGTAAAGGGGCCATCCGTTTTCCTCCCGACAAGCCCTTCCCGGCCACTCTTCTCCGGGCACTCATCAAGGCCCGCCTCTCCGAGAACGCCGGTAATCGAACCAGGAAATAGTTCTCGTGGCTCAACTTCGGTACGCGGCCACGGTCGCCGATGACAACCTGCTGGCCCACGCCACCTACGGCACCCGGGCCATTCCCCACGCCCGCATCGCCATCTCCGAGGATCTGGCGATGGTCGACAGCGGTCTCCCATGCGACACCTTCAACTTTGTCTGTCGGGCACGCCTCACCGGCCCCACCGCCGACCGAAGGATTCGGGAAACCCTGGACTTCTTCCGGATTACCGGGCACCCATTTTCCTGGTGGCTCACGCCGGGCTATTCGCCGGCCGATCTCCCCGCCTACCTTGAAGCTGCCGGGCTCGTCTCCGCCGAGTCGGAGTTGGCCATGGCCCTGGAACTCTCTCAGCTCATGGTCCCGGTGGTCCCGCCCAGCCTGGAGATCCGGCGGGTTCGCACCCAGACCGATCTGGATCACTACGCCCGGCTCTCGGCTGCCAACTGGTCGCCCCCCGATCGGAATCTGATCGACTACTTCCAGCTCACTGGCGGTGAGTTCCTCAGGCCGGATGCCGCCGAATGGCTGTACCTCGGCCTGATAGATGGACACCCGGTAGCGACAGCGGACCTGACGGTGGGTGGCGGGGTGGTCGGGCTCTACAACATCTCGACCGTGCCGGCTTTTCGGGGACAGGGAATCGGCTCAGCCATGACCGCGGCGCCCTTACTGGAAGCCCGGGCCGCCGGTCACGGTACCGCGATACTCCAGGCGGCGCCGGACGGGGTTCGGATTTACCAGCGGCTGGGTTTCGAGGAATTCGGGCGAATCACCGAATGGAAACCAACGAATTAACCGCAAAGACGCTGAGGTACTGCAGTGGACCCTGCGCTCTGTGTCTCTGCGGTGAGGTCGTTATTGACTGTACTCAATCACGTAAAACTGCACTCCTTGCGGCGAGCTGATGCCGGCACAGCGGCCGACGCCGGGAATCTCCATGGTCGGCAGACAGATCTTCCCGCCCATATCGACCGCCTGGGTCTCCGCCAGCTTCACGTCCTTTACGGTGAAGTAGACCCACCACGCCGGTTTCAGGTCACCCATGCGGGGCAGAATCGGCATCATCCCCGCGACAGGGTTCGCCCCATGCAGGAAGCTGGTGTAGTCAAAGCCCATCACCTGCTTCACCTCGGTGCTCCAGCCGAACAGATCGGTGTAGAAATTCCCCGCCCTGGCTGTATCGCTGGTGATCGTCTCATACCAGGTCGGCGCCCCATGAACCCGAGTGTCGACCTCCATCCCGGTCATTTTCTTCGGCTCCCAAATGTCGAACTGGGCACCGTTGGGATCGTGACATACCGCCATTCGCCCGGCGTCCATGATGTCGAACGGCGCATCGGCCCGGCCACCCAGTGAGCGGATCCGGGCCGCGACCTGATCGGCGCTCTTGACCTTCACCATCACACCGATCACCGGCGCCATTCCCTCGGGGGTACGGGGACTCACGGTGTCGAAGAGGCCGCCGACGTCCTTGCCGCCGACCCGGATGTTGTAGCCCATGCCGGGGATCTCTCCAAAGGTCCAGCCGAACAATTTGTCGTAGAAGCCGAGCGACTCCTTGGGCCGGGGGGTCAACATGTTGATCCAGCAGAAGTCGCCGGGCGTCCGCGTTCCGGTGGTCATTTCTTGCCCTTTTTCTTCATGATTTTCGTGATATCACTAACACCGAGCTTCCCAATCGAGCGGGCGGTGGGGTCGTCCGACTGAGCCAGCTTCCGGGACAATTCCAGTGCTGCCTTCCGCAGAACTCCGTTTCGCATGGCGATGGTTCGCAGAGCCCAGCTGATCCCCTTCTTCACGAAGTTCCGTTCGTCAGTCGCGCCCTTCTCGATCAGCTTGAGGCCCTTAAGAAAGTTGGCGTCGGGCGCGGCCTTGTCGTGCAGGGCCAGACAGGCCAGCAGCACGAAGCCGCCCCGCCTGACGTACTCTTCCCGGCGCTTACACCACGGCTCGACCTTGTCCCAGGCATGCGGGGTTCGATCGAACAACACGAAACAGACGGTGTCGACGATGCCCCAGTTGTCCCAGTCGCGGGCCCAGCGATCCATCTGCGCCGGGGTGACCTTGGCAGGTTGGTCCACATAGCAGGTCAGCAGCTGCGCTTCGTACCAACCGGTCTCCCAGAGCGCCAGGGCCAGGGCATGATCCCGGCCCAGTTCCTTGGCGTACTTCTGGATGACCCCGACCGGCACACCGTACGCCTTGGCCGCGGTGATGCCGTACCGGGTCCGCTGCTCGTCCCGAACTTTCTGGCTGCCGCGGCGCTCCAGCCATTGGAGCGCCGCCTCGACCTGCTCCGTGAGTTGGCTCATGCCAGAGTCTTGAGCAGCCGATCAAGCCGCGCGTAGCCCTGGTCCATTCCATCCCGCATGCCGGTCTTGAGCGCGGCATCCCGGGCCTGTTTGGAGGGGTAGGTCATCGTCAGCGTGATGGTGGTCTGTCCCCCCGCTTCGGCGAAATCGATGGCGTTGATGGTCTCGGGCCATTCCGGCCCCCAACTCTCGGTGGACACCAGACGCCGGTTCGGGATCACTTCTCTTATCTCGCCACCCATGGTCATTTCGCTGCCGTCGCCTTTGCGCCAGACATAGCGCCACTTGCCGCCTACCCGGGGATCGATCTCGCAGATCGGCATGGTCCAGCCTTCGGGGCCGAGCAACCATTTCTGCAGGTGTCTCGGCTGAGTGTAGGTCTCAAACACTAACCGGGCCGGGGCCTCCACCACCCGCACCGCCACGATCTGGGTGTCGGTCGGGGTGGAGTACTGGGTGAAACCCACCGCGGGCTTATTGGCGAGGCTGCTCATCGGACGGATCTCCTTTCTGGAGTTGTTGGAGGTAGGCATCCAGCCGCTGGTAGCTCGCGTCCCAGAACTTCCGGAATTCCCCGGCGAACTCGGCCACATCCTTGAGTGGAGCCGCATCGAGAGTACGAGGCCGCCACTGGGCCTCACGTCCCCGCTGGACCAGGCCGGCCTTCTCCAGCACCCGGAGATGCTTGGATACGGCAGGCCCACTCATTCGGAATGGACTCGAGATCTCTTTCACGGTGGCCGGACCCTTGGCCAACCGCACCAGGATGGCGCGGCGGGTGGGATCGGCCAGAGCGAAGAAAGTGGAACTAAGGCTGTCGGTAGCTAGTTGCATGGCGTTACGGGTCAACGTATATAACTTATCGGTTATCTAACCTAAAGGTTATATACAGCCTCGCTCGGACCCCGTCAAGGGCATGCGCCCGAACTTGCTAACGCCCCCTACCCGCGATATTGAGGGCTTCGAATCATCTGGCGACCGCCATCATTCGTCAGGAGTCGCCCTGATGATTCTCACCGCAAAGGCGCAAAGGCGCCAAGTTGGCGAGACTATGAAGTGTCGATGGACGGTGGCTGTATCGATGATCCTCTTTTCGGTCGCCCCGGCTGCGCTCGCGGCTCAAACCAGGGATTGCGAGCCGGTGGTCGAGCGGAATGGGCGGGAGTTCGGCTGCTTTGTAGTCGCCCGCCAGGAGTTAGGGCATCTCCCTGACAAGCCGGCGCTCTTCTGGCACATCGATTCGTTCCCCGACGCCGCTTCGGCACAGCAGGCCGTCACCAAACGGGGACTGGTGGTCGAGTCGCTGGGCCACACCTGGCTCTACACCCTGGCCGAGAGCAGCTGGAAGGCGCCGAGCGGGGTCCACGTGATGACTATCGGCCCGCTGCCGATCATTCCGGCCAAGGCCCACGCGGCGGTTTACATGGAGGGAGTCTTTCAACCGGGGATGAAGTCGCCGGTTCATCGCCATCCCGGAGTCGAGGCCTGGTATACCCTGGAAGGGTCGATGTGCCTGGAGACTCCGGACGGCGCCATGACCCAGAGCGCGGGACAACCAGGGGTAATGGCCTACGCCGGATCGCCCATGGAGCTGACGGGCACCGGGACCGGTCCACGACGTTCCCTGGTACTGATTCTTCAAGACAGTGCAAAACCGAGAAATACCCACGCCGATGACTGGACCCCCAAGGGTCTCTGCGACGGGAAATAAGGGATGGCGGCCCTGGCCTGGATTCTGGCGATTCTCGGATTCGTGGTGGGCTATATCGTCACGCTGGCCGGTGCGATGAAGACAGTGCCATCGCTCTCGTGGAAGGAGATGCTCTTCGGTCTCCCGCTCTCGATAATCGCGGCGCTACTTGCCGGACTGCGACTCTTCGGTCCCCTGGCCGAAGGGGCAACCTCCCGCCCCTGGCTGGCTTTCGGCATCCCGTTCACCATTGCCATCCTGTCACTGTTGCAGGTGATCGGCACTTATCTCACTCAACCGGGCGGGCCCCGCTAACTGGCCATGACCCGGACCGCCGCCGGCCTCTTTCTCTTCCGCCATCGTACCACCGGCCCCGAGGTGTTGCTGGTGCACCTCGGCGGTC
>CAZOES010000003.1:80768-103558 GCA_964578865.1 uncultured Gemmatimonadaceae bacterium
CTCTTCCGCCATCGTACCACCGGCCCCGAGGTGTTGCTGGTGCACCTCGGCGGTCCCTTCTGGGCCCGCAAAGACTACGGAGCCTGGTCCATTCCCAAGGGCGAAGTCGAGGAAGGAGAGGAGTTGCTGGCTGCGGCTCGCCGGGAATTCCGGGAGGAGACCGGGCTCGATCCCGGAGGCCAGCCATTCGCGCTCGGCCAAGTCAAGCAAACTGGCGGCAAGGTGGTGCATGCCTGGGGACTGGAAGGAGACTTCGACGTCACCTCCCTCAAGAGCAACATGTTCAAGGTGGAGTCGCCCAAGGGATCAGGTCAGTTCCGCGAGTATCCCGAGGTGGACCGGGCTGAATGGTTCGACTTCGAGGAAGCGCGTCGCCGATTGTTGCCGGCCCAGGTGCCGCTGCTGGAAGTACTCGCGGCATCGCCCCATGTGAGGCGGCGTTGAATGGATGGGTTGAGGCCTCCGCCCCCATAGGGGGAATATCATCTTCGAGAGAGACAGATCTCCCACCACCAAGAGGCAAGCCTAAGCGAAAAAACGCGGAGATGTCCTAAGCCCCGATAACTCCGTGAGATCCATCGCAGTCTGAAGTTCGGGCAAGCTCTACGTTGCCCCCATGAGACTGCGTCTTCTTCCCGGCCGCCGCTGTTCAAGGCTTCTGCGGGCCCTGCCCTGCCTGCTGGCCCCATCGCTGATGGGACTTCAAGCCGATCCTCCGAAAACCAACCTCATTCCGGTCCGCTACAGCGAAGGGACGGTCCACGGCTTCCTCGAGCTTCGAGCCGAGAACGACAGCGTGATCGCCCATGGCGATCTGTTGCAGGTGCCGGGCGACAGCGGACTCCAGAGCAAACTGGTCCTTCATTTCAAAGACAAGTCCTACTTCGAGGAGACCGTTGCGTACACTCAGCATCAGGTGTTCCGGATGCAGTCGTATCGGCTGGTTCAACGGGGGCCCGCCTTTGCCCAGGACCTCGACGCCAGTCTCTCGATCGACGGCAGTTATCGGCTCAGGACCGTCTCGCACAAGGATGGAAAAGAAGAGCACGACGAGGGGAGACTCGATCTCCCGGAGGACACCTACAACGGTCTGCCGGTGGTGCTGGCGAAAAACCTGCGAAGTGGCGACACGGCACTGGTGCACCTGGTTGCCTTTACACCCAAGCCCAGACTGATCGGGCTGGAGATCTCCTTCGTCACTACCAGCGCTGTGATGTTGGGAGACCGAGCCGAGGAAACCACCCATTTCAGGCTAAAGCCGAAACTGGGAGCGCTGACCGGATTGTTTGCCAAGCTGTTGGGTAGACTGCCACCCGATAGTCACATCTGGGTGGTTACCGAGTCGGTGCCGGCCTTCGTTCACTTCAAGGGCCCGCTCTACACCGGCCCTTCCTGGCAGTTAAGCCTGACGACTCCGGTCTGGCCCAGGCGCCCACCGTCTGAGTGATCAGAATGCACTCACCTGCCACCCGAGGAGGACGCGCCAATCTCTCTCCTGAAGCGCATTCACAGACCCCGTCAGCCTCGTTCCGATGGGATTCGATGGGGTCTACATTGGGCAAGCAGATCTAAACGATTGCCCCACGAACATTTTCACCGGGGGTTGGAGTTTTGACGACAGACAAAAAGACTGAGGCGCCAAGGCAATCGTCGGCGGCGACCGGTATTGACGGATTAGACAGCGTGCTGGGTGGAGGATTCGCCCAGGGACAGTTGTTCCTCATCGAGGGCGTGCCCGGCTCGGGCAAGACCACGATGGCGGTGCAGTTTCTCATGGAGGGACTTCGCCGGGGTGAATCCGGCCTCTATCTCACCCTCTCGGAGACCCGGAATGAACTGCTGGAGGCCGGAGCCTCCCATGGCTGGGACCTGAGCGATCTGCCGGTCTTCGACATGATCCCTTCCAAGGCCACCATGCTCCCGGACGAGCAGTACACCATGTTCCACCCTTCCGAGGTCGAACTGAATGAAACCAGCCAGACGATTCAGATCGAAGTCGATCGGCTGAGGCCCTCCCGAGTGGTGTTCGACTCTCTCTCCGAACTGCGGCTGATCTCGGGCAACGAGCTTCGCTTCCGGCGCCAGATGCTGGCGCTCAAACAATTCTTCGCATCCCGGGGCTGCACCACCCTCATCCTCGATGATCAGACCTTCGATGCCCGGGACACCCAGTTGCAAAGCCTGGCCCATGGCGTCGTGGCCCTGGAGCAAATCCGGCCGGAGTACGGCACCGAGCGGCGGCGACTCCGGGTGGTGAAATATCGCGGCCGGCCTTACCGCACTGGCTATCACGACTACCTGATTCGAAAGGGCGGTCTCGACGTATATCCCCGGCTGGTGGCGTCGGAACATCGTCAGGACCGTCCCCAAGGCAAGCTCTGCAGCGGGGTCCCCGAACTGGATGAGCTGCTGGGCGGGGGGATCGATCTGGGGACCAGTACCCTGCTGATCGGCGCTCCGGGCGCGGGAAAGTCGACCGTCGCGAGCCAGTTCGTTTCGGCCACTGCGGATCGAGGCAATCCGGCCGCGATGTTCATCTTCGATGAAAACCTGGGCACTCTCCTGGAGCGAGCCGACGGGCTCGGCATGAGTCTCCGGAAGCATGGCGAGAGCGGCCTGGTCACCATTCAACAGATCGACCCGGCCGAGATGTCTCCCGGACAATTCATCCATCTGATCCGCCGGGAGGTGGAACGGCGTAAGGTGAAACTGCTCGTCATCGACAGCCTCAATGGCTACCTCAATGCTATGCCGGGTGAGGGCTATCTCACCATTCAGCTGCACGAACTGCTCTGCTACCTCAGTCAACGCGGCGTGGCCACCATCATGATCAGCGCCCAGCGGGGCCTGATCGGATCCCAGATGACCTCACCGGTCGACGCGAGTTACCTGGCCGACACCATCATCCTGCTCCGCTACTTCGAGTCGGCCGGTGAGATCCACCAGGCCCTGTCGGTGGTGAAGAAACGAGGTGGGGCCCATGAGCGCACCATTCGGGAGTTCGCTCTGGATGAGGGACAGATCCGGGTGGGTGAGCCGCTCCGCACCTTCCGTGGGGTTCTGACCGGGGTGCCGGTCTTTGAAGGCAACTCCCACTCGCTCATGGCCAAGGAATCTCCATGACGCCTCCGGCGTCGGCCGAGCTGGAACTCCGGGTCATCGTCCTTGCGCCCACCGGCAAGGACGCCGAGCTCACCTGTGGTCTGCTGACTGCGGCCGACATTCACTGCAAGCCGGTCGATTCGATTGAGGCGGTGGTAGAAGAGATCGACGGGGGCGCCGGGATTCTTCTGCTGGCCGAAGAAGCGATCGGTGGTTTGCGGAATGCCCAGCTGATCAAGGCGCTGGCCGAACAGCCACAGTGGTCTGACCTGCCGGTCCTGGTGCTGACCCGTCAGGGCGCCGATTCCCCCACCGTCATGAAAGCATTGCAGACGCTGGGCAACGTGTCACTGCTGGAGCGACCAATCCGGGTGGCCACGCTGGTGAGTGCCATCCGGGCGTCCCTGCGGGCCCGGCAGAAGCAGTACCAGATCCGGGATCACTTGATCGAGCGGGAACGGGGCGCGGCCCAGCTGCGCGACGCCGATCGCCGGAAGGACGAGTTTCTGGCGACTCTGGCCCACGAGCTGCGCAACCCCATGGCACCGATTTCAAACTCGATTCACGTGTTGCGTCTGACCAGCGCCGAGAGTCCGGGCGTCATGCGGGTCTGCGAAATGCTGGAGCGTCAAGTCAACCATATGGTGCGTCTGGTCGACGATCTGCTGGACGTTTCCCGAATTACCCGCGGCAAGATCGAGCTGCGAAAGGAGCTGGTGGAACTGTCCGCCATCGTCCGGAGCGCGGTGGAGACCAGTGAGCCGCTGATTTCCGCCCGCGGTCACAAGCTCGTGATTGACCTCCCGGCAGGCTCGATCACCCTCAATGCCGACCTGGTCCGGCTTTCCCAGGTTTTCAGCAATCTGTTGAACAATGCCGCCAAGTACATGAACGACGGCGGCTGCATCACTCTCACCGGCCGCTGTTCCGAGGACGCCGTCGAAGTCTCGGTCCGCGATACTGGTCTCGGCATTCCTCCCGCTATGCTGACCGGGATCTTCGATATGTTCACCCAAGTAGACCGGGATCTCGGGGTTTCGCAGGGCGGCCTGGGAATCGGCCTGACCCTGGTGAAGAGCCTGGTGCAGATGCATGGCGGCACCGTCGAAGCGCGGAGCGAGGGGACCAATCTGGGCAGCGAATTTGTGGTGATCCTGCCCCTGGCCGATGTGCCCTCGCGTCCCGCTCCGACATATCCGGCCACCCAGCTTGCCGGTATCGCTTCCCGCCGGGTGCTGGTCGTCGACGATAACCGTGACGCAGCCACCAGTCTGGGCGTGCTACTGCGCATGCTGGGAGCAGATGTCATGGTGGTCCACGACGGCCCGACCGCCTTACGCGAGTATGCCACCTATGGGCCCGACACCATCCTGCTGGATATCGGCATGCCGGGGATGGATGGCCACGAGGTGATCCGCCGACTCAAGGAGCTTCCCCGGAGCGAGTTGGTCACCATGGTGGCGCTGACCGGGTGGGGCCAGGAGGAGGATCGTCGGCGTACCCTGACGGAAGGATTCAACTATCACCTGACCAAGCCTCTCGACATTCAGGCTCTCCAGGGGCTTCTGCTCGAGACCTCCGACCACCGGCCGGCCAGAGAACCGGTCAACTGACTCCGGCCATGACTTCGCCGACCGACCTCTACCCGGGCGCCGAGCTTTTTCTCCCGCCTCAGCTGACTCTCTCAACCCTGCGAGACTCGGCCAAGAGTTGCCGTGGCTGTCCCCTCTGCAAGCAGGCCACCCAGACGGTGTTCGGTCAGGGATCGCCTTCGGCCACCATGGTGCTGGTGGGGGAACAGCCGGGTGACGAGGAAGACAAACTGGGCCTCCCCTTCGTCGGGCCGGCCGGCCGGGTGCTCAATGATGCGCTGGAAGCGGCGGGGATTGACCGGATCGAGGTCTACCTGACCAATGTGGTGAAGCACTTCAAGTTCTTGATTCGGGGCTGGCGCCGCTGGCACAAGGCCCCCAGCAAGCGGGACATCGAGGCCTGCATGGCCTGGATGCGGTCGGAACTCGCGGTAATCAAGCCTCAAGTGCTGGTCTGTCTGGGGTCCACCGCAGCTCAAGCACTGCTCAGTCCCACTTTCCGGATCACGGCAGGACGCGGGAAAGACATCCCCACCAGCCATGCACCCCATGCGGTTGCCACCATCCACCCCGCTGCAATTCTGCGGCAACCCACCGAGCAGCAGCGTCACCTCGAGATGGACCGCTTCGTCGCCGACTTGAAGTTTGCCGCCGGACTGGTCGGTGTGACCCCGTAGTTCCTTGCGCTTGCACTGGCTGCTTCCCTCCCGCACCTTTCGCGCTCGCTCAGCTGACAACGCCGCCCACTCTTCCATCTCCGGCGAACATGGCTCTCGCTCGCAGGTTTGCTCTGGTTGCCGTCCTCTTGCTTGGGACTTCAGGTTCGGCCGCCGCGCAGATGCCGGCGATCGGCCCCGGCTCGCCCTGGGTACTGGCGCCGTACTTCTTCCCGCGGGGGGCACTCATCGCGTTCCTCGAGGGGGACCCTAACAATGCCGAGCCGTTCCGGGTGGAACTGGCTTTCCCCAGGGGCTTTCGGATGCAGCCCCACTATCACACCAACGCAATCCACGTTCAGGTGATGCAGGGCGGGCTCCGGGTTGGAGTGGGCGGCAAGCTCGATCGCAAGAAGACCCAGGCCGTGGCGGTGGGCGATACTGCCACCGTCCCCGCCAAGGCCCCCTACTACTATGCGGTCGACCGCGAGACGATCATCTCGGTGACCGGCATGGGGCCCTTCACCCTCGAATACGTAGACCCAGCCAATGATCCAGCCCGCCGCTCGGCGTTCGGTCCCTGAAGGATGGCAGTCCAGATCGGAGTCTTCCGGCGCGAGCATCTGCCGGCCTTCGTCGCACTCAACCGCGAATGGCTGGTGCAGTACGGCTTGCTGGAACAACCCGATGAGGAACAGCTGGCCGATCCCTGGACCCACATCCTGAATCCAGGGGGTCAGCTGTTTGTCGCGACCGATGAGGGTGTATTGGTGGGAACCTGCGCCATCGCTCCGGTCGGCGATGGGGTCATGGAGCTGGTGAAGCTGGCGGTCTCCGAACAAGCCCGCGGAAAGGGACTGGGCCGGCTGCTGGTACAGCAATGTCTCGAGTTCGCCCGGGAGCGGGGATTTCGGCGGGTGGTGTTGCTCTCCAACTCCCAGTTGCAGAGCGCCCTGCGGATCTACGAGTCGCTGGGGTTTCGCCACCATCCGGTGCCGGCAGACAGCCACTACCTGACCGCCGACATCTATATGGAACTGGACTTGAAGTAACCTGGGTCGGTTTCAACCGGTGGCAGATCGAACTAGCCCGGGCGAGAGTCGTGCTTCGCCCGGGTTTTTCTTACCATGGAGCGGTAATACTCGGGCGTAATCGAAGCGCCGACCGGCGATCCATCGAATGGGAGGGACTATGGCGAAGTGTGATACTTGCGGCAACGACTATGAGAGATCGTTCGAAGTGCGGATGAAGGGAAAGAGCTACAACTTCGATTCATTCGAGTGCGCCATTCACAAGCTGGCTCCGGAGTGTGAGCACTGCGGTTGCCGGATCATAGGTCACGGCATCGAAGCCAACGACCGGTTCTATTGTTGCGCCAACTGCGCCCGGGAATCAGGCGTGATGGCCGTCGCCGATCACGTCTGATCAGCCGCGCAAAGAGCCCAGAATGGCTTCCAAGGCGTCAGGACTTACCGGCTTCACCATGTGATGGGTGAAGCCCGATTCCTGGGAGCGGCGGCGGGCTTCATCCTGGCCCCATCCGGTCAGGGCGACCAGTACCGCCTTACTTGACCAGGGCTGCTCCCGAATCGCCTTGCACGCCTCATAGCCGTTGAGCTTGGGCATTCCGATATCCATCAGGATCAAGTCAGGCTCAAACGCCTGAGCCGCTTCCACTGCTTCGGCCCCGTCCTTCGCAATCCGGACTTCGTTCCCCATTATCTCGAGCAGGGTGCCCAGACTCGACGCCGCCAGGTCGTTGTCATCAGCGACCAGGATCCGGCGCTTGCCGGCGCCTTTCGGTACGCTGCTCGATTCCTCTTGAACCATGTCGGCCTGGCCTCGAGCGGGTGGGGTGAAACGGAGACGGCACCAAACCAACAATACAGCCAAGCCCTGCTTAGAAACAGACGGTTGGCGCGACAGTTAGACGACTCCGATAACCTGCCACCGCAGAGAGAGCTGACCCCCACCCTGTCGAGAGCGAAGTACTGCCGGGCCCGCCTTCGAAACCCCCGCGCTGGAGCTATCTTCAGCTGGTGAATCCGAAATCCATCCTCGCAGCACTGCTGCTCCTGGCCGGCCCGGCCGCGACCGCGCTGGCCCAGAGTTCCACCGTGATCCTGGTTCGTCACGCCGAGAAGACCGGTCCCAGTGGAGACGTCGACCTTTCCGAGCCGGGGAAGCTCCGCGCCGCCGCCCTGGCCGCGGCCCTGCAGCGATATGGGCTCAGCGCCATTCTGGTGACCCAGTACCGGCGCACTCAACAGACCGCCACACCGACGGCCGAGTCCCAGCACCGTACCCCCGTAGTGGTTCAGGCGGGAAGTGATGTATCGGCCCATGCGACCGCGGTGGCGGCTCTACTCCGGCAATACGCATCAGGAAGTGCGGCGCTGGTAGTGGGACACAGCAACACGCTCGGTCCTATTATCGCCGCGCTCGGTGGTCCGAAAGTTCCCGATCTCTGCGACGGCGAGTACTCGACGATGTGGATTCTGGAACTGCCCGGCGGGTCGGCACCGAGACTACTGCGAGTCCACTACGGTCCCCCGGATCCACCCAATGCCGACCAATGCTGAGCTGATCGATCCTGCCAGGGCTCCCCTGATCGGAGTCATTGGCGGGATCGCCCCTGAATCGACCATTGCCTACTACCGTCTGCTGATCGCCGGGCTGAGGTCCCGGCTGGGCGGGGCTTATCCTCGACTGGTGATCAACAGTATCGACCTTACTCAATTGCTGAGGCTGGCGAACAGCGGCGACCGGGAGGCGCTGGCGGAATTCCTGACCGGCGAGGTCGAACGGCTGGCGCAAGCCGGCTGCAAGATCGGATTCTTCGCATCCAACACGCCCCATCTGGTGTTCGACGCGGTGGCCGCCGCCTCACCCATACCCCTGGTCAGTATTGTGGAGGCCGCGGTGGCGGAAACCGCAGCCCGAGGATTCAAGCGAGTCGGTCTGCTGGGCACCCGCGTGACGATGGAGGCGCCGTTTTACCCGGCAGTCTTCGCCCAACAGGGCATCGAGGTCTACCCACCCAAGGGTGCCGACAGCGAATATGCCCAACGGATCTATGCCACGGAGCTGGTGGAAGGCATCTTCAAGCCGGAGAGTCGGGAAGGCTTGCTTGGTGTGATCCACCGGCTGGTGAGCCACCACCAGGTGGAAGCCGTGATCCTGGGTGGAACCGAACTTCCCTTGATTCTGGGAAACGACAGCGGCTCGCCGGTGCCGTTGCTGGATACCGCCGCAATTCATGTCGACGCTGTGATCACCCGGCTGGCTCAACTCAGCTGAGGAGCCCTGATGCATCGTGTCGCCCTGCTGCTGGTCGCCCTGGTTGGATGCCGCTCGGCTTCCCCGGCCGAGGTGGTTGACCGGTTCTACCGCGAACTCAGGACTCAGCAGGTAACCGGCGCCCCGACTCCAGACCAGCTGATGCGGCTGTCACCTTATCTGGGTGACTCCCTGGAGAAGCTGCTGACCGAAGCTCGCCGGCAGCACGATGCCGATCTGGCCCGAGAGCCCAACGAGAAACCAGCCTTCGCCGAGGGAGACCTGTTCTCCAGTCTCTTCGAAGGGCCTTCCAGCGTGAAGGCTGAAACCGGAGCGGGAGAAAGAGTGCTGGTCCATATGAGCCGTGACAGTACCAGGTGGACCGACACCATTCTGGTAGGGACTGAAAACGGGAAAGTGGTCATCCAGGATATCCGCTTCGGAGGCACCTGGGACTTCGCGCTCAAAGGCACCCTGCGGGCCCAGCTCTCCGGCACCCGGGCGGGACCGTAGTGCCCCAGCCGGTGCTTCTGGCGTGGAGCGGCGGGAAGGACAGCTCCCTGACCCTCGGCGCGCTGCGGAACAGCCCTGACTTCGAAGTGGTCGGACTGCTCACCACCGTCGCGCCGGCCTACGACCGAATCAGCATTCACGGGGTCAGACGCGCGATTCTCCGCTCCCAGGCAGAGTCGCTCAGTCTCCCGGTGTTCGAAGCCCGGCTCTCTCCCGGTTCAAGCAATGAGGAGTACGAGCGTGCCTGGGCCACCGCGCTGGAGCAGGCTCGGTTGGCATTGGGACCGGTCGAGCATCTCGCTTACGGCGACCTCTTCCTGGCCGACGTAAGAGACTTTCGCATCGCCCAGTCAACCCGGCTTCGCTACACCCCCCTCTTTCCCATCTGGGGAATCGACACCAACAAGCTGGCTCGAGACTTCATCGCCCAGGGCTACGAGGCGTACCTCACCTGTGTCGACACCACCCAGCTGGGGCCCGAATTTGCCGGACGAAGATTCGATGCCGCGCTGCTGGCCGATCTCCCGGAATCGGTTGATCCCTGCGGCGAACGGGGGGAGTTCCATACCTGTGTGCTCAACGGCCCCATCTTCCGCTGGCCAATCGCTGCGGTCACCGGCGAGCGGATCCGCCGGGAGGAACGATTCGAGTACTGCGACCTGGTACCGCTCTAGAGCCAACCCTCGGGCCGGCCGCTGCGTCAGAGGAGATGCCTTCATCCGAGCGTTCCTCAATGCCCCTGGTCCGTTTCCGTCTCTGGCTGGTGGTAACTCTCCTCACTCCCGCCGCGTCCCTGGCCCAAACCCCGGCCCCGCCCGGCAAGCTGGTCGACATCGGCGGCCAGCGGATTCACCTGCACTGTACCGGCCGAGGGTCGCCCACCGTGTTACTCGAGAATGGGGTTGGCGACTCCTCCACCACCTGGTCGCTGGTCCAGCCCCGCGTGGCCAGAACGACCCGCGTCTGCAGTTACGATCGCGGGGGCAACGCCTGGAGCCAGCCGGGAAGCCGACCCAGAACTTTCGCGCAGCTGGCGCTCGAGTTGCACACCGCATTGGACCGAAGCGCGGTTGCGCCGCCTTACGTTCTGGTCGGCCAGTCGTACGGCGGTTTGGTAGTCCGGGGATTTGCCCGGGACTATCCGGCGGATGTAGTGGGGATGGTGCTGGTCGATGCGGTCCACGAAGACCAGCGAACCGTCTATGGCGGTCAGGCCCACCGAATTCGGGAATCGGCCAAAGGCCGGCCTTTTCCGGCTCCGCGCATCTCGCTCGACACCCTCTCCCCCGGCTCGGCCCGGGACGCCGAAATGGACTGGTCGCCCGAAGAACTGGCCCGGTTCCACGACCAGCGAGCTGCCAATCGGACCAGCCTGGGTGATCTCCCGCTCATTGTCCTGGCTCGGACCGATGGCGGGTATCCCTCAGGGATGAAGGCTTCCCCTCAGGAGTTGGAAGAGGAGCGACGCCGCCTGCAGGCCGATCTCGCGGCACTTTCGCGCCAAGGGAAGCTGCGCTTCGCCACCCACGCCGGCCACAATCTCCAGGTCGACGATCCCGACCTGGTGGTGAACGCCATTCAGGAGGTTCTCAAGTCGGCGCGTCGATAAGCCGAAGGCTGGAAGCACCGAGGGGTTGCGCATCGCCGGTATGGCGCGCCTACTTTTCCCCCGTCCCTCTTCCCTTCCAGGCCTGAAATGTCTCGAACCGACGCCACTGACCATCCCATCGCGGGAGTGATCGACCAAATTGGTGATCGACTCCTCCGCGCCCGTACCATCATCATCAGCGGGGAGATCACCCAGAAACTGGCTTCCTCCGTTTCGGCCCAGCTCCTTGCGCTGGCCGCCGAGTCGGATGCGCCGATCACCCTTTTCATCAACTCCCAGGGGGGCCACGTCGAGGCCGGTGACACCATCCACGACCTGATCCGGTTTGTCCGAGCACCGGTCCGGATTGTGGGCACCGGCTGGGTCGCCAGCGCCGCCGCCCTGATCTTCGTCTCGGTGCCCAAGGACCTTCGGTTCTGTCTCCCCAATACCCGCTTCCTGCTGCATCAGCCGGCCGGCGGCGCCGGGGGTACCGCCAGCGACATCGACATCGAGGCCAAGGAGATCATCCGGATGCGGGACCGGCTCAACCGGCTCTTTTCCAAGGCCACCGGCCAGCCGCTGGAGCGGATCGAGGAAGACACCCACCGCAACTTCTGGCTGGAAGCCACCGCGGCGCAGCGCTACGGTCTGGTCGGCCACATTATCGAGCGCTCGACCGATCTCGATAACCCGCCCGCCACGACCCGCTGAGCTTCCCGATGCCCGCCTGCACCTTCGATTCCGGCACTCGGCTACTCAAGTCGAAGGCGCAGGGTGTGGGCATGCTCCACGGTCTGGGCCGCGCCGGGTGCCGGCAGGCTGTCGCCAGGTTCCATCAGCGAGAGTCGGAAGATTGAGGACCGGTCGCCCATGAGCGTGAGCATGCGGCTCTACCTCGCGCCCGACTCGGACCTCTACGCTTTCACCGGGGCTCCCCGCACGCTCCAGAAGTGGCTCCGCTCCCGCCGCAGCAACACCGACATGTGGCTGCACGGGTACTGGAAGCACATCGACTCGATCCTGGTAAGCGAGTCGCTGGCCTTCTCCAAACACTCACCGCTTACGCCCCTGGGGGGCGATTTCGTTTATCCATCGGCCGGTGATCATGGGGCTCACGGCCTCTCGTCCACCTCTACCGAGCGGCTGTCCCGGGCGGTTGAGCTGGTAACTCGGGCCCACGTGGAGTCCTACGTGCGTCACTGGTCACTGGTCCACGCCCCTCTCCCCGAATTGACCGGGGCTCCCATCGAGGTGGAACCGCCACCGACCGCCGAAGATGTACTGGTCTATCTGGGATGTCTGCAGGAAGTCTGCGGCTACGCATTTGATAAGAAGTACGGGGTGGTGCTGGCCCTGTGGGAGATTTGAGGCCGGAGCACCCCGACGAACTGCGGGCAGACCTGAAACGACGAGACCTCCAGATGGCCTTTCCCCTCAGCTTCGAAACCCCCCGGCTCCGGGCCGAGCGACTCTTGCCTGAACATGTCGATGAGATTCACCGGATGCATACGGACAGCCGGGGCATGGCCCTGCTGGGTGGGGTCCGCGACGAAGCCCAGACCGCTGCATACATGGTGAAGAATCTCAAGCACTGGGACCAGTATGGTTTCGGCACCTGGATCCTGCGAGACCGGGAGGACAACAGTGTTGCAGGCCGCGCAGTGCTGCGACACTTGCTGGTCGATGGGGTCGACGAAATGGAAGTGGGCTATGGATTCCACCCCCATCAGTGGGGAAAAGGACTGGCCTCGGAAATCACCAAGGTCTGTCTCGAGTATGCCCGCAGTTACCTGGAGGCGACTTCGGTGATTGCCATTACCCACCCGAAGCATGAGCGCTCTCAGAACGTACTGATCAAGGCCGGCATGATCTTCGATCGAGAGTGGGAGGACGAGGGCAAGGTTCATTCGATCTTTCGAACCAAGTCGGGCTGGGCTCTGCTGCGAGGCTGACCTCAGTTGCGCATCGTGGCGGGGAAGTTTGCCAACCGGGAATTGACCTCTCCGACCGACCCGCGGGTCCGGCCCACTGCCGAGCCGGTCCGCTCCGCCATGCTGGACGACCTCGGGACTGCCGTAGCGGGCGCCCGAGTCCTGGATCTCTTCTCGGGGACCGGGGCCCTGGGACTGGAAGCGATTTCGCGCGGGGCGAAGAACTGCGATTTCGTGGAGTTTCGGCCCGGCAGCCTGCACGCCCTCAGGGCTAACATCGCGGCCCTGCGACTGCGGGAGCGGACCCGGGTCTTCAAGAAGGACGCGGTGGCCTTCGCCGAATCATTGACCGCGGACCAATACGATCTCGCCTTTGCCGATCCGCCCTACGATTCGAAAGTGCTGGACCGGGTAGTCGCCGCCTGGCTGGCGGGCCGGTTTGCTCCGATTCTGGCGGTGGAGCATGCCCGTTCCCACAAGTTGCCTCGGGGCCACTATCATCAGAAATTCGGAGATACGGCGGTCACCATTTTCCGGCGGGCCCAGCCATGAGCGAAATCGCGGCTTCCATCTCGAAGGACGGCGCAGTGCTGGCCGACCAGGTCAGCGTTGAGCTGACGGTTGAGGGGAGCACCGCGGCGCGCTGGTACGGCAGCTTCAAGGTTGAAGTCAAGGTTCCGCTGGCCCTTGATGCCACCTTTGTACTCAACCTGAGCGACGGGCGTCAGGGCGAGGCCCAGGTCACCCGGATTGCCTATGCCGGGCCGAGAGACCCGGTGAAGATCCACTTCCGGGGCAAGAGCGCTCTGGCCTGACTAATCCGGCAAGGGGTACTGCTCCAGCCGCTCGAAACCATCCGGGTCCTCCGCGATAGCGTAGAGACTCCGCTGTCCCACCGCCACCGCTCGTCTCCCCACTGGCAGCGTCACTTCGCGAACCCGATTTCCCTGGGGATCGAATCCATCCAGGATCGGGCGCGCTTCGAGCGGCACCGATCGGGTGACCCAGAAGATTCCCGACACCGAGAGCAGAGGGAGATCATCGGTGAACGGGGCTTTGACGCTGGCGAACGGATTGACCGACACCAGCCGCTCGATCTCTTCTTTTTGCAGCATCTCCGGCGGGAGCGGGCTCAGACCTGAGGGCGTGGCGTTGGGCCCGCCTTTGCCGCCGATACTGCTGTGCTCCAGGAAGGATTTGGTGTAGGCGAACTTGTCTTTCGCAGTAACCTTGAGCGGAGTGAACGCCACTCGCGGTCCCCGGCTGGTTCCCTGCGTGGTGATGCGTTCGATGTGGTAGTCCCCTGCCCTGGCGATGATCACTTCACCCTGCGAGTTGGCAGCCCAGACATCCTGAGGCGAGAACGGGATGTAGGGCAGCCCCCGTTTGATGCCGTCGGCCGGTTCGGCCAGGGCAATGACCCAGGCGAGGACCTCCCGGTCGCTGCCGTTGCGGCTGATCCGGATTATGGGGATCGAATCGCCATGTTTCCCGAATCCTCCAGCGGCCCACCGGGACACCTGAGCGTACATCCGACCCTGGGGATCCACCGCGCGGGGCACCAGACCGGCCGGTACACCGGGGACCCGGGCGCTGAAGGAGCGCGCGATCTTGAGATCGGGAGCGATCACCGCGAGCCGTTCATTGCCCTCGTCCACCAGCAAGATCGAGTCGGCCGCCCAACGGATAAACCGACCGGGCATCCGGTACTCGGCCGGTCCGGATCCGGCTCGACCGACCAGCGCCGAACTCGCCTTGGCCAGGTCGACAACCAAGACTCGTTCATCGCTCCGGTCGCTGACCAGGACCCGGCCATCGGGCAGCTCGAACACTCCGGCAATGCGGGTGAAGTCCGGTTTGGCGACAACGGCGGGTGCGTCGAGGCTCAGCTGCCGGACCGGGGGACTCTGGGCCTCCGCCGCCAGCGGCACCAAACCAAACAGCAGCGCGGTAAACACAGCTCGGGGTTGCAGCACGGAAGGATTCTCGGCTGGGGATACTCTCGGGGATGCTCAAGCAGGTCTGAGAGTTGCAAACCGGTGCGGCAGTGACTTGCCCACTTGCCCCGCGAGCCACACCTTTGGGCTCCCGCAAGGTTATTCAATCTCCCGACCTGCTCATCTCATGCTCCCACTCCTGCTCGGCTGGGCAGTCATGGCGGCGGCTTTGGTGAAGCTGATCCTGGCTCCTGCCGGCCGCCCGGTTCTGCTCTATTGGGCCGCCGTTTCGCTGGTTGCCTGCCTGCTCGGCGCGGTCGCCATCTGGAGTCAGCCCCTGGGTCAAGCCACGGCGGCGGGAAGGCTGGGAAGTGCAGTGGTCCGTTGGGGCTTCCGTGCAACGCAGGGGAAACTCTTCGGTGCCGCTGTGATCTCCTGGATTATCTGGCTTGTGATCGGGAGCGCAGCGATTCTCGCCGGGCGGGCCAAAGGTGATCTCAGTTACCGCCTGATGCTCCTGGCGTGGGCGGTTGATTTCGGAGTCCTCTGCTACCTCCTTGGAGTCTGGCTGGCCAATCGAGGATCGGGAATGCATTCCCTGCTGGTGATCTCCGCTGTGCTGGTCGCCATGATCGGGATCAGTGCCACCCTCTGGTTCGGCAACGGCAGCGAGGCGGCCAGAAAGACCGCGTTGACTCTCGCGGGTGGACCTACCCTGGTGATTGGCGGAGGGTACGGGGTCTTTCTTCTGGTAGTGCTGACGGTCGGGAGGAATGCTCGATGGAATTGAGACCGTTCCGGCTGGCTACGCTGATAATATTACCAGTTGCGCTGGCCTCCCTTCAGGCCCCAGGCGAACCCCGTATCATTTCGGCGTTTTCCGACGAGGGAACCATCTACTTCAGTTCACCCGACTCCATCGACTGGGCGCCGCTGCTGCCCGACAGCCTCAAGGCCGAGGCGCTGAATCGAAACCCCGAACGCCGCCAGGCGCTGCGCGAGTCTTCCATGGACTTCGGTGGCTCCGCCGAGATCTTCTTCTCGGCGAAAGCTCCCCCGTCTCTCGGAAAGAACTTCTACTATCTGCTCGACTCCAGCGGGATCCGGGAGATCCGTCCCGGCGATCTTAAGGGCGTGGCCGGTGTCAACCTGCTCAGGGGGACCGATTCGATCGAGACGGTCAGCACCTATGGCTACGTTCGCAGTCAGATCATTTCCAATGGCGGCTTTGTGTTGGTTGGGAGACAGCGGCTGAGCCTCAAACAGGAACCGAGCGCAATCCGTGCCGACAGTCTGCTGGGAACCGCCGATCCCTATCTGGGCACCCCGTTTCGCCAGATGGTCCGGCAGTACGGGGTCCGGATGACCGCCCCTCGTACCGATCGCTGGATCTTCGTGCAGTGGCTGGCTGACTCCGCCGGTATCGAAGGCTATTGCGCCTTTCGCTTCGCGCTGTTCCACCTCGCACCCGAGCCGGCCATGGTCAGCAGCAACGACTACGGTTGTGACGTGTAACGCATGACCCCAGCACCGAGGAAGTCCACCACCCGATCTCCCCGACGAGTCCTTCGAGGCATCATGATCATCGCGGGGATTCTGCTCGCCCTCATCGTGCTGCTTTTTGGCGGCTTCCGTACTGCCGCGGCCATTCGAGAATCCAAGACCAGGGCTCAGGCCGCGCCTGCGACCGGAAAATTCGCCAAGGCTGGTGGCCTCGAAATCTTCTACCAGGAGAGCGGCCCGGTCGATGGGCCCACTGTGCTTCTGATTCACGGCACTGGGGCGTGGAGCGAGATCTGGCGCCCGACCATGCAGTCGCTCACCGACGCGGGTTTTCGTTGCATCGCCCTGGATCTTCCGCCGTTCGGTTTTTCCGAGCGGCCGATTCCACCGGAGTACACCGACGCCGCTCAGGCCGACCGGATTGTCGGGCTGCTCGATGCACTCGATATCAGGCAGGTCACCCTGGTAGGCCACTCCTTCGGGGCCCGCCCCACGGTGGAAGCGGCCTTGCGAGACCCGGCCCGGATTCAATCGCTGGTATTGGTCGATGCTGCGCTGGGCCTGCAAGCCAAAGAGGCGAAGCCGCCCCTGATTGTGCGCGCGGTACTCGCCTCCAGCATCGTGCGCGATGCCGTGGTCTCGGCCACAGTGACCAACCCTATGCTTTCCCGGAAGATGCTGCAGCTGCTGATTCTCGATCCGGCCCACGCTACCGATGGCCAGATCCAGATGATCCAGCGGCAATTCCCGGTGGACGGAACCACCCATGCCCTGGGCGGCTGGCTCGAGCGATTCGTCCTCAGCCAGGATAATTCTCGCGCCGGAGACCGAGCCGAATACGCTCGACTGGGCATGCCAACACTGATCGTATGGGGCGAGGGGGACAGCATCACCCCACTGCCCCAGGGTCAGGACTTGAAGAACCTGCTCCCCAATGCCGAGATGGTTGTCCTCAAGAACACCGGTCATATCCCGCTGATCGAAGATCCCAACGCGCTGAATCACGCGATGGTCGATTTCCTCAAGCGCAGGGTCAAAGGCGAATAGCATGCTGAATCAGACGCTGCTCAAGTTGCTGCGGCGGGAACTCGCCACCGTGCGGCGAGAGATAGAGGCGTACCCCGATGAAGAGTCGCTGTGGGCCCGGGTGCCGGGACAATCGAACACCGGCGGCGTGTTGGTCCGCCACCTCGCCGGCAACCTTCAGTACTTCATCGGAACGGTTCTGGGAGGCACCGGTTATGTTCGCGACCGGGATGCCGAGTTCAATGCCCCTCCCTGGCCCAGAAACAGGTTGATTGCCGAAATCGACGCGACCACCGCAGTGGTGGGAAAAGTGCTGTCCACTCTGACAGCCGAGCAGTTGGCTCGCACCTATCCGGAGCCGATCCTCCAGACCGAACTGGAGACCGCCGAGTTTCTTTCCCACTTGGCCGTACATCTGGGCTTCCACCTGGGCCAGATCGATTATCACCGTCGCGCTGCGACCGGATCGACACTCAGTGTCGGTCCCACCAGCATCCCAGCACTCGCATCCGCCCAGAGTCCGGTGCCCTGATCGAATATCACTTCACCGACGACGCCAAGATCGCGATCGTCCAGGCCCGGAATGAGGCCTTGTTCTCCCGGGCCGACGCAGTTGCGCCGGCCCACCTGGCTCTGGGGGTGCTGCATACCCAGAGTCAGGCCACGCTGGATCTCTTCTTTCCCGATCCAGGAAACTTCGAGATCCTCTGCCGGGCGTTAGGCGGGACTTCCCGTAGCGCCCCGGTAATCCCGGAGGAAATTGGCTACCAGATCGCCTCACACGAAGCGCTCGACGGAGCCACCCGTCTCGCCGCCCATGCGCCGGCCGGCCCCGACACTCATCCGATTCATATCCTCCTCGGGATTCTCCGTCCCTGGAGTGTAGTACGAGGAAGTGCAGCCAGTCCCGATCAGGCCGCGCTCGATCTTGCCGCCACCGGACTGGGCGAGTCCCGTCTCCGCGCACTGCTCCCGATTTTCATTTCCGGTCACTTACGGCAGGAAGCGCCATGATTATCGGCACCCATCTGATCAGCTACTCGAAAAACCCTGAGGCCGACCGTCGCTTTTTCCGGGAGGTTCTGGAGTTCTCCCACGTCGATGCTGGCCGAGACTGGCTGATCTTTGCGTTACCACCGTCGGAACTAGCCTTTCACCCCGGGGAAGAAGAGAAGCAGGAGCTCTATCTGCTGTGCGACGAGCTGGACCGGACCATGGCCTGGCTGGCCCAGAAAGGGGTGCAGTTCGACCCGCCAACCGAGGCACGCTGGGGCCGGGTGACCTGGTTTTCGTTACCGAGTGGAACTCGAGTTGGCTTGTACCAGCCGTATCATCCGCTTGCCATTGCGAGGAAATGATGGCCGTGGCGTTTCCGCGATTACACTCTTTTCGAGCGACGGCAGAACTTGGTTGTCGGGGGGGCCCCCTACCCCCCGTCCCCCTCCCCCAGTCACGACCTGCACCGTAGATTGTAAATGTCCGAGCGCCGACTCGGCCGCCTTTGCACCGGGCTTCTGGACCCCGGAGGTGCCATGACCCCACACTTCGTTCGACATCCCTTCGCAGTGCTTGCCGCGCTGTCGCTGGCCGCGCCTGTCTCGGCGTTGTCAGCCCAGAGCCATCCTCTTTCGCTCTCCTTTGGCGCGGGGATCGTGGCTCAGCGGCAAACCGGTCCGTCCCGGGAGACTTCTTTCGGGTACACCGCCGTTCTCGGCCTCAATCGGCCGATTGGGAGGAAGTTCCGACTCCACGCCGACGCTCGCTACAGCTTTGATCTGGCACTCGGCCCCGTGTCAGAGGCCTGCTTCGGGGCCTGTGCCTACAATGGACTCTCCACGACCAAGGTGTTCAGCACCGTGCTGGGAGTCGACTATCTCACCTCGCAGAGGAAAATCGGCCTGCTCCTGCGCGCCGGTGGGGGCATGCATTTCATCGCGTACCCCCGGCCCGGCAGCGCCGCCTGGCTGCCCTCAGTGTCGACCGCGGCAGGACTACGAGTCCCCTTCGGGGCCAGGGGCGGAGCGTTCGTGGTCGAGGGGCGGTATGATCAGGTCCTCAACGTCAAGGCCGGCCCCAGCCGTTTGATGCCGGTACTTTTCGGCTTCGAGTTCTAGGATGGCCCTGGCCTCGCGCCGCTGGTTCGCGGTGTTCTTCGTGATGCTGCTGGCGCTCTTCGCGATTGCCCTTTTCCTGCAGCCTTCGATCGGACGGGGAGGACGGTAGAACCCGGCTAGCTATTCGCCCAGCGCGAACGGGGCTGAGACGCTAGCTTCTGGAGCCATGACCAAACCCTTCCTGACCGCGCGGTGGGAGTACCTGGTCTTCCTGAACTATCGCTGCCCGTCAGCTCTACTTGAGCCCCTGGTGCCCCGGGGGACCGAGTTGGATCACTGGAAGGGCCAGACCCTCATCAGCCTGGTAGGATTTCACTTCAAGGACACCAGGGTCCGGGGTTTTCCCATCCCCTGTCACCGCACCTTTGAGGAGGTCAACCTCCGGTTCTATGTCCGCCGGCGGGATCCTTCGGGTGAGATCCGCAACGCCGTGGTCTTCATCCGGGAGCTGGTGCCCCGCCGGGCCATCGCTGCGGTTGCCCGGCGGGTGTACAACGAGCCTTACCTCGCTCTGGAGATGAGCAACGCCAACGATCTCGATCCACCCGATCGGGGACTGCTGGCCTACTTCTGGTCGATCGAACGAAAGAAGTTCTCCCTGATGGCCAACATCGGCGGCCCGCCCGCCGAGCCCGATGCAGCCTCCGAGGCAGCTTATATCACGGAGCATTACTGGGGCTACACCCGTCAGCTCGATGGGAGTACTCTGGAATACCGGGTCGATCATCCCCGCTGGCCGGTATGGATTCCCCGTTCCTGCAGCGCCGAGGGACCGATGCAACTGGTCTTCGGTGAGCCCTTTGCCGAGGTCCTGCGCCAGGCTCCTGCTTCGGCCTTTGTGGCTACCGGTTCCGAGGTCAGCGTTTTTCCCGGGCAGCGTCTTGAATCGGTCGCCTGAGCCTCCGCCGGCAGTTGTCGCTCCGGCGCCCCGATGTGTAGCACCCCCGGATACACCCCGTATCCCGACCGCCTGACCCCACCAACCAGCGTCCCCATCGACCCGGCCAGCCCGCCTCATTTTCCCCCATCCTGAGTGGCCCGCCGTTGTTGCCCCCCGAAAGCACGTACGACTATGTTATTACGCGACATAGACCGGTTTCCCGGACCGGGGTTTCGGGTCAGTTTTCAGCCGTTCCGGGCCCCCGTCCGAGCCCCGTGCCCACCCCCACTTTGCGGTGGAACGGAACCCGCTATGCTGTTGCCCTGACTAAGCTTCGACCCGAGCCTTTTGGCCGGCTCGGCACGTCCCTTGCGCGAGGGGCCCCGGATTTGTCCGGCCGGCTCCGACACTCAACACTAGGGCCCTCATGCCATCAGTTCTGGCGCAGCACTCAACGCCCATCGATCTCATCGCGGCGCCTCCTCGTTTAAGACTCATTCTGGAAGACGGCAGCGAGTACGAGGGGAATTCCTTTGCCTCGAATAATCCGGTAGTCGGCGAGGTGGTCTTCACTACCGGCATGAGTGGCTACGTCGAGACGCTGACCGATCCATCCTTCCGCGGTCAGATCCTGGTGCTCACCTATCCGCTGGCCGGTAACTACGGGGTGCCCGCGCCCCGACCCAAAGGCAGCATCCAGGCGCCCTATGAATCGGACCAGATCCAGATTCAGGGTCTGGTGGTCCAGAATGCCATCACCAAGCCGAGCCACCATGCCTCGGCCCGCACCCTGGGACAGTGGCTCGCGAGCGAAGGGATTCCCGGCGTCACCGGCATCGACACCCGGACTTTGACCCGCCGGCTCCGCGAACACGGCACCATGCGCGGTTGGCTGCTTCCCACCGGACTTCCCCTGGAAGAGGCCAAGCGGGCCGCCAAAGGCGTGGAAATGCAGAAGGAGTTGTTCCGGCTGGTGGCCCCTGAAGCGCCGATCGATCTCGGAGGCGGCGATGGTCCCCGGGTGCTGCTGGTGGACGCCGGCGCCAAGGACAACCTGGCCCGCTCCCTGCTGAAACACGGTGCCCGGGTGATCCGCGCGCCCTGGCATGCCGATCTGCTTTCGCTGGCTAACAACGTCGACGGCGTCCTGCTCGGTAATGGCCCAGGCGATCCGCAGGACCTGCAGGAGCTGGTCGAGAAGACTCGGGCCCTCTTCAAGCGGCCCAATTTCCCCATCTTCGGCGTGTGCCTGGGCAACCAGATTCTGGCCCTCGCGGCTGGCGGAAACACGTTCAAGCTGCCCTACGGTCATCGCGGGGTGAACCAGCCGGTGCAGGAGATCGGCACTCGCCGCTGCTTCGTCACCAGCCAGAATCACGGCTACGCGGTGAACGAGAAGACCCTTCCCCGCGACTGGGAGCCCTGGTTCGTGAATCTGAACGACGGTACCAACGAAGGCATTCGGGCCCGCTTCAAGCCGATCTTCAGCATCCAGTTCCACCCCGAAGCCTGTCCCGGCCCGCGCGACACCTCGTTCCTCTTCGAAGAATTTCTCCGGCTGTGCGGTGCGGCCAAGGGGAGCAGCCGATGATTAATCGTCGCGCCAGCAACGCCGGCCGCCGGGTTCTGCTGCTCGGCTCGGGTGCCCTGCAAATCGGGCAGGCCGGCGAGTTCGACTACTCCGGCAGCCAGGCCATCAAAGCGCTCCGGGAGGATGGGGTCTACACCGTCCTGGTGAACCCCAACATCGCCACCATTCAGACCAGCGAAGGACTGGCCGACAAGGTCTACTTCGTCGCCATCACGCCGGAAAACGTCGAGCGGATCCTGGAGAAGGAGAAGTGCGACGCCATCCTGCTCGGATTTGGCGGTCAGACCGCGCTCAACTGCGGTCTCGCGCTCGAGAAGCTCGGCACTTACGAGCGCCTGGGCGTGCAGGTGCTGGGTACCCCCACCAAAGCCATCCGGGACACTGAAGACCGCGAGCTGTTCAAGCAGCGACTGGCCGAAATCGGAGTCAAGGTCGCCACCAGCCGGGCCTGCGATACTATCGATGACGCCCGGAAGGCGGTGGCTGAGCTGGGAATCCCGGTCATGCTGCGGGGCGCTTTTGCACTGGGTGGCAAAGGCAGCGCGGTGATTACCGACGCGAAAGAAGTCGAGCCAGCCCTCAAGCGGGCCTTCGCCGGCAACATTCCGCAGGTGCTGGTAGAGGAGTATCTCGGCGGCTGGAAGGAAATCGAAGTCGAAGTGGTCCGCGACGGTGCCGACAACTGCATCACCGTCTGCAACATGGAAAACTTCGATCCGATGGGCATTCACACCGGTGAGTCCATCGTTGTGGCTCCGGTGCAGACCCTGAACGACGAAGAAGTTCAGCTGCTCCGGACTCTGGCCATCGATACCATTCGCCACCTGGGCATCATCGGCGAGTGCAACATTCAGTACGCCCTGGATCCCAAGAGCACCGACTATCGGGTGATCGAAGTCAACGCCCGGCTTTCCCGGTCTTCGGCCCTCGCCAGTAAGGCGACCGGCTATCCCCTGGCATACGTCGCCGCCAAAATCGCCCTGGGCTACACCCTGCCCGAGATCCCCAACGGCATCACCAAGAAGACCACCGCCTTCTTCGAGCCGGCCCTTGATTACATCGTCTGCAAGTTCCC
>CAZOES010000004.1:0-100034 GCA_964578865.1 uncultured Gemmatimonadaceae bacterium
CCGGGACCTGCTGGATATGGAGCCCGAGGAGCGGTCGCAGGCCGGGGTCTTCCTCGCCTTCCAGTATCCGGTGGAAATCCCCGGAGTCTCCAACGCTTACTTCCTGCGCGCCGCGCTCAACGAGATCCGCAAGGCCAGGGGAGAGGAAGAGATCGATCCGATCGATTTCATGGACCTGGTGGAGCAGAAGCTGGCGCTGGTCGAGTGGGGTCCCGAGATCTTCTCCCGGGCAGTGAATGCCGGGTTCTCCGGGGGCGAAAAGAAGCGGAACGAGATCCTGCAGATGGCGGTGCTCGAGCCCAAGCTGGCAATTCTGGACGAGACCGACTCTGGTCTCGATATCGATGCGCTGCGCATCGTTGCCGGCGGGGTGAATCAGCTGAAGCGGCCCGACAGCGCCACAATCGTGGTGACCCACTACCAGCGTCTGCTTAACTACATCGTGCCGGACCAGGTGCACGTGCTCGCCGGGGGGAAGATCGTGAAGTCGGGAGGGAAGGAACTGGCACTCGAGCTGGAGGCGAAGGGCTATGAGTGGCTCACCGAGCCGGCGGTGACGGCGTGACCACAGCCTATCTGGAGGACTTCGAGAGCCTGACCAAGGCCGCGACCCGGACCGACTGGCTGCAGCAGCTGCGGCAGTCGGCGCTCGAGCGCTTCCGCCAGGGAGGATTTCCCTCCAGTAAGGACGAGGATTGGCGCTTCAATAACCTGACCCCGATCACCGGTACCAACTTCCGTCTGGCGGGCGACGGGGCTGCCCTCAAGCTCGATGACCTGCGCCCTTACCTCTTCGCCATTCCCGGGGTCAGCACCCTGGTCTTTCTGAATGGCCGCTACCTCCCGGCCCTTTCGAGCATCGTCGAGCCGGGCACCGGGGTGACGGTAAAGAACCTGGCCGCAGCCGTTGGTTCTCACGGAGAAATGATCCGGAAGCACCTGGCGCAGCACAGCACCCTCGACCAGGGTGGTTTCACCGCACTCAACACCGCCTTCATCAAGGACGGCCTGTACGTCCATGTGAGCCGGGGCGCCGATGCCGGAGCCCCGATCCACGCCGTATTCGTCACTGATGGGCGGGCTGATGGCGCGGCGACCTACCCCCGCAATCTGATCGTGGTGGAGGCAGGGGCCCGAGCTTCGGTGATCGAGAGCTTTGTGGGCCTGGCCTCAGGATCCTATCTGACCAATACCATCACCGAAGCGGTGGTGGAGCAGGCCGGCTATCTGGAGCACATCAAGGTCCAGCGGGAGAGCGAGCAGGCGTATCACGTGGGCACCACCCACCTGTCTCAGGCGCAGGACAGCCGCAGCGAGTCGTACTCGATCAGCTTCGGCGCCGCGATCTGCCGCAACAACCTGGAGATGGTTCTGGCCGGTCCGGGAGTCGATAGCCAGCTCTTCGGCATGTACATGGGGCGGGGGAAGCAGGAGGTCGACAATCACACTTCGATCCTCCACGCCCACCCCAACTGCTCCACCCGTGAGGTCTACAAAGGCATTCTCGATGGGCGCTCGCACGGGATCTTCAACGGGAAGATCTACGTGACTCCTGAGGCTCAGAAGACCGACGCCAAGCAGACCAACCGTGCTCTCCTGCTCTCGGACACCGCCCGGATCGATACCAAGCCGCAGCTGGAGATCTTCGCGGACGATGTGAAGTGTACTCACGGCGCCACCGTCGGCAGCCTTGATCCGCTGGCCACTTTTTATCTCAGGAGCCGGGGCATCGGCCCGGGGCCGGCCCGGAAGATCCTTACCTACGCCTTTGCCGCTGAAGTGCTGGAAGAGATTCCCTATCACTCGGTAAAGCAGGAGCTCGAAGCCGTGGTGATGAGTCGGCTCGAGAATCTCGGCGGCGAGTAGCTCGATGGCTGTCTCCTCCACTCGGCCGCGGGAGCAGACTCCCCCCGGCATCGCGACTCTCGATGTCGCCCGGTTGCGCCGGGAGTTTCCCATTCTCCGCACCAGGGTGCATGGGAAACCGCTGGTCTACCTCGACAACGGCGCGACCAGCCAGAAGCCCCGTTCGGTGGTGGAGGCGGAGGCAGACTTCTCGCTGCTGGAGAACGCCAATGTCCACCGCGGGGTTCATGCGCTGAGCCAGCGGGCCACCACGCTGTACGACCAGTCCCGCGAAGAGCTGCGAGCTTTCCTCGGTGCCAGAGATGCCGCCGAGGTCATCTTCACGGCCGGGACCACCGCTGCCATCAACCTGGTCGCTCACAGCTTCGCTCGGCCGAGGCTCAGGTCCGGTGATGAGATTCTGCTCACCGAGATGGAACACCACTCCAACATTGTGCCTTGGCAGCTGGTGGCCGAGGCCAGCGGCGCAAAGATTCGCGCCATCCCGGTCTCCGAGAGCGGGGAGCTGGAGGTCGGCCAGATCTCCAGCCTGCTGTCGGAACGGACCCGGATCGTCGCATTGGCCCACGTATCCAATGTGATGGGCACTGTGAATCCGGTTCGCCGGATTGCGGACCTGGCCCACGCTGCCGGCGCCGTGGTCGTGGTCGACGGGGCTCAGGCCGTGCCTCACCTCAAGGTCGACGTGCAATCTCTTGGGGCAGACTTCTATGCCGCCTCGGCTCACAAGATGTTCGGGCCCACCGGTGTGGGTGTGCTCTATGGTCGGGCCGATCTGCTGGACTCGATGCCGCCCTGGCAGGGTGGCGGCGGAATGATCCAGCATGTGAGTTTTGAGCGAACCACCTTCGCCCCTGTTCCAGCCCGCTTCGAAGCCGGCACCCCGCCGATCGCCCAGGCCATCGGGATGGGTGCGGCGGTAAGATGGATGAACGCTCTGGACTGGAATGCAGTCGAGGCTCACGAAGCCGACTTGGTGGCCTACGCCACGGGAGCGCTGGCCGAGGTTCCTGGCGTCCGCCTGATCGGAACCGCCCGGGACAGAGTGAGCGTGGTGTCCTTCGTGGTCGACCAGGTGCATCCTCACGATGTCGGGACGGTACTGGACCTGCAGGGTGTGGCGGTCCGCGCCAGTCACCACTGCGCTCAACCGCTGATGCGCCGATTTGGAGTGAGCGGGACGGTCCGCGCTTCGTTTGCGGTTTACAACACCCGGACAGAAGTGGATGCCCTGATCAAGGGGATTCACGAAGTCCGGAAGGTGTTTGCCTGATGCCGGACGCCAACGAGCTCTACCAGCTGGTTATCCTCGATCACAATCGCGCTCCGCGTAACTACCGCCTTATGGAAGGCGCCGACCGCGAAGCCGAGGGCTACAACCCGATGTGCGGGGACCAGCTCAAAGTCTGGTTGAAGCTGGAGGGAGACCGCATCGCCGATGTGAGCTTCCAGGGCAGCGGTTGTGCCATCTCGAAGGCCTCAGCCTCCCTGATGACCACGGCCGTGAAAGGAAAGACCCGGGAGGAGGCCCGCAAGGTCTTCGAGAGCTTTCACCGGATGATGACCGGGTCAGGTGGTCCGGCCGACGATCTCCCGGCCAAGCTTGCGGTGTTCGCGGGGGTCCGGGAATTCCCCATGAGAGTAAAGTGCGCAACGCTGGGTTGGCATGCGTTGAAGACAGCCTTAGAAGGTGATCCGGGAGACGGTAGGCGGGAGACGGGCGTTTAACCGTCCGCCGGTCCCGTCTCACGTCTCCCGTCTCACGAAACTCAGAACTTTGATTGAAAGAGAAGGTTGGTCATGCCGTACGATCCGAGAATGGTGCAGCCGATGCGCGAAGAGTTGACGCGGATTGGTGTGAAGGAACTGAAGACCGTGGCTGACGTCGATGGGGCTCTGGGTGACTCCCGCGGCACCATGCTGGTCTTCGTGAACTCGGTCTGTGGTTGTGCCGCGGGGACCGCGCGACCGGGACTGACCCTGGCGCTGCAGCACGGCACCCGGCCTCAGCAGGTCACGACGGTGTTCGCCGGCCAGGATCTGGATGCGACCGCCAGGGCCCGGCAGTACTTCAGCGACTATGCCCCGAGCAGCCCGTCGATCGCCCTGTTCCGCGATGGCGAGGTGGTGCACTTCGTTCATCGCCACATGATCGAGGGTCACTCGCCGCAGCAGATCGCCAAGGATCTGACCGACGCGTTCGACAAGTACTGCGCCACCGCCCCGACCGCCTGACCATGTCGGGTCACGTCTTTCATCCGGGACACTCGGAGCTGCACGGGATCACGGTGGTTCTCGAGGCAGCCGGCGATGTGCTGTACGTGGGCCGCTACCATGAGGAGACCCCCAAAGGGGTGCTGCTGCACGATGTGGCGGAGCACCGCGGAGCCAATCCGGGCGACTTCATTCGTAAGACGCTCAAGTTCGGGGTCCGGGCCCAGCACCCGCACGTAGTGGTGCCGACCGGAGACGTGAAACGAGTGGTGCGTCTGGTGGAGTGGAGCGAGAGCTGAGCTTGGTGGTAGTGGGAACCGTAAACGGGACCGGTGAGCCGGTCCCGTTTCTTTTTCAGGGCCAGACCTGGTCGCCGGCTTCGTCGATCAGAGTGATAGCGTCAGTAGGGCAGGCCCGGGCCGCATCCAGAATTTTCTTGCTTTTGGCCCCCTCCGGCTCGATCACCACGCAGAGTTCATCCTCATCCAGGCCGAACACACCGGGAGCGAGCGACACGCACTCCGCGTTGCTCTCACACATCTCGCGGTTGACCACGATTCGGTAGGCCATGGCTCCATCACCAATTAGTGCTCGAGCGCTCTCTCAGCAAGACAAGCAAACTTGACAGGTTGTCAAGGTAGCTTTACATTGGGCCACCCTCTCACGTTGCTGAGGTAGTCGTGGCTCTGAACGTCCGGTATCGAGCCGCCCTGTGGGCGATAGTCGCCGCGCTTATAGCACTTGGCTGTGGCTACCTGCTTCGACACGGCCAGTGGGGAGTGGGCATGCGCCTGGCGCTTTCGCTCGCTCCGGTGGTTCCGATGGCGCGGTACTGTACTCTAGCGGTTCAGATCATCCGCCAGTTTGACGAACTCGAGTCGCGGATCCACCTGGAAGGAGCGCTCTATGGTCTCCTGAGCACGGCGATCGTGACTATGGCCGGCGGCCTGCTGATGCGAGGAGGGGTGATCCCCCACGCGTCTTTGGCCGAGGCGTGGCCGTGGATCTGGATTTCAGCCTTCCTGATGTGGGGCCTCGGCTCCTTGGTCGCGGGACTGCGTTACCGGTGAAAAACAGATTGCGGGAGCTCCGGGCCGAACAGTTCTGGTCACAGGGCGACTTAGCTGTTCGGCTGGGAGTCTCCCGCCAGACCATTAATGCGCTGGAAACCGGGAAATACGACCCAAGTCTCCCTTTGGCTTTCGCGATCGCCAAGCTCTTTGGCCGGCGGATCGAGGACATCTTCCATCCCAATGGCGACGCAACCTGAAACATGAAAATCACCAACATCGTACAAGGCCCGACCTCTTCCCCCTTTCCGGGAGTGATATGAGTTCCCCCGTCATCGTGGTCGATCGCGTAACCAAGCGATACGCCGGCCACACGGCAGTCCGCGGTCTTTCGCTTGAGGTGCCGAAGGCCGGAATCTTCGGTCTGCTTGGTCCTAATGGTGCCGGCAAGACCACCACCATCAGGATGCTGCTCAGCATCATCACACCCGACGAAGGCAAGGTGGCCCTGCTCGGCGCCCAGGGATCGGGTCGCGATCTGGCTTCCCGGATCGGGTACCTGCCTGAGGAGCGCGGCCTGTATCCCAAGATGAAGGTGCAGGACCAGCTCGCCTTCCTGGCCGAGTGCAAAGGGATCAGCCGTTGGGACGCGCGCAAGCGCGCAAAGGCCTGGCTCGAGCGATTGGGTCTGGGGGATTGGGGAGGCAAGAAAGTCTCGGATCTTTCGAAGGGTATGCAGCAGAAGGTGCAGTTCGCGGGCGCCTTACAGCACGAGCCGGAGCTGGTCATCCTGGACGAGCCCTTCAGCGGTCTCGATCCAGTGAACAGCCAGGTGATGCGGGATGTGGTGGTCGAAGTGGCCCGAAGCGGACGCACCGTGCTCTTCTCGACTCACATCATGGAGCAGGCCGAGAAGATGTGCGAACGGATCGCGATCATTGCACGGGGCGAGAAGATACTGGACGGAGTGTTATCGCAGATCAAGCGAGAACTGGGGCACAACAATGTTGCGCTGTCCTTCAGCCGCAACGCCGCGGCGGCCAAGCCGATTCTCGCCGATCGCAGTCTCATTGCCCGGTGCGATGATGCCGGCGCCACCGCAGAGGCTGAACTGGCCCCCAATGCCGATCCGGAGCGGTTGCTCCGGGCGCTGGTGAATGCCGATGTCGGGCTTTCCCGCTTTGAGGTGGTCGAGCCCTCGTTGCAGTCGATCTTCATCTCCAAAGTCGGCATCGAAGCAGCCACTCCGGTGGCCAAGGAGGTGGCGGCATGAACAAGCTCTTCGCAATCATCCGCCGGGAGTTCATCGAGCGGGTCCGTACCAAGGCGTTCATCATCGGGACCCTGATCGTTCCGGTCATGTCGTTTGTCTTCGGGTACCTGCCTGGCGTGCTGATGAACCAGGACACCCGGGCTCGCTCGGTCGCCTTGATCGATGGCAGCACCGCCGCGGCCGGCGACAGCATCGCCTCGGCCCTTCGTCGAATGAAACGGGGCGAGGGGGCCGCGCAGACCGACCGGATCACCCTGACCGTGGTGAAGACCACGGCAGCGGAGGTCGATCGGGTCCGCGACACCATGATTTCGCATGTCGATGTCGCGGCTGAGGGTTCATACGATGGAATCCTGGTGGTGACCGACGCAGGGGTCGATTCCGGTGTGGTCCGCTACTTCGGCGCGAACGTGGCGAGCTTCAAGGAAATGGGTGCGATGGAGAATGCCATCGGACCGGCGGTGCGGGTCGAGCGACTGATCCGACGGGGCGCCGACTCCGCGATCGTTGCAGCGGCCGCCACCCGGTTTGATCTGCGCACTGACAAGGTCACCAAGGGCAAGCTTACTGGAGAAAGCGGAGCCAGCTCGTTCTTCCTGGCCTACATCACCTCCCTGATCATGTACATCTCACTCATCATGTATGGGATCCAGGTGATGGGTGCAGTCCTGGAGGAGAAGTCGAACCGGATTGTCGAGGTCCTCATCTCCAGCGTGACTCCCTTCCAGCTGATGCTCGGCAAGGTGATCGGGGTGGCTGGCGCCGGTCTGGTGCAGCTGGCGATCTGGGGTGCCGCGGCCGCTGGGGTCACTCGCGCCCTTGCGCAGCGGGCCGCATCGGCGGCCGGCGCCACCGCAATCGACGGCACCAAACAGAGTCTCACCAGCAGTGGTGTTTCGGTCAGTCCGGAACTGGTCGGTGTGGTCCTGCTGTTCTTCGTGCTGGGCTTCATCCTGTATTCCGCGCTCTACGCCGCGGTGGGTTCGATGTGCAGCACCCAGCAGGAGACTCAGCAGGCGGCTCAGCCGGTGACCATCACCCTGGCACTAGGCTTCCTCATGATGTTCGCGGTGGTCAACGATCCGGGCAGCACGCTCGCGAGGACGTTGAGCTTCATTCCGTTCTTCGCCCCGCTGATCATCCCGGTGCGATTCGCCATCTCACCCTTGCCGCTGGTTGAGGTGCTGCTTGCGGCAACCTCGACTTTGATAGGGGTACTGGCGGTCGCGTGGCTGGCCGGCCGGATTTACCGAGTCGGAATTCTCTCCTATGGGAAGAAGCCCAGTCTCAAGGAAGTGTGGAGCTGGGTGCGTACAGCGTAAAGAGTCGTGGGTCGTGGGCCGTGGGGGTGGGTCAAGGTTGACTCACGACCCACGACTCACGACCCACGACGTTTCTATCCCCTCGCACCAGACCTGCCGCACCCGTAATTTCCTGCCCATGGACCGCTACGACGTCATCGTGATCGGCGGGGGTCACGCCGGAAGCGAGGCTGCCAACGCCTCGGCGCGTCTGGGCGCGAAGACCCTTCTGCTGACCCAGAACCTCGAGACCATTGGGCAGATGTCCTGCAATCCCGCCATCGGCGGAATTGCCAAGGGCACCGTGGTCCGCGAAGTGGATGCGTTGGGCGGAATCATGGGTCGGGCAACCGATCGATCGATGATCCAGTTCCGGATGCTCAATCGCTCGAAGGGGCCGGCGGTCTGGTCCCCGCGAGCGCAATGCGATCGAGGACTGTATCGAAGGGCAGCCCGCTCACTGCTCGAACGGCAGCCCGGACTCGACTTCGCCCAGGGAACAGTGAGCGACCTGGTGATCAGAGGTGGTCGAGTAGAGTCGGTCCGCACCGCCGAGGGTCGAAGCTTCAGCTGCAGATCGGTCGTGGTTACGGCGGGGACCTTTCTCCGAGGACGGATTCATCTCGGAGTAGATAAAGCGATTCCTGCTGGTCGAGCCGGAGACGCACCCTCTGTGCAGCTTGCTGAAGCTCTTGCATCACATGGACTTACAATAGAACGGTTCAAGACAGGTACTCCCCCGAGGATCGACGGCCGGTCGATTGAGCTAGGGGCATTCACGCGGCAGGATGGGGATCCTGAGCCTTACTGGTTTTCCAGCTACGAGAGAGTAGAGCGGTTGCCGCAGCTTCCTTGCTACCTCACCTGGGCAGGCGCTGAGGTCCGGGGTGTGATCGAGCGGCACATTAAGGAATCGGCGCTCTACGGTGGCGCGATCAGTGGGCGAGGACCGCGATACTGTCCATCGATCGAGGATAAGATCGTGAAGTTCCCCGATGCCGAGCGGCATCAGCTTTTCCTGGAGCCGGAGGGTCTCGATACCACCGAGCTCTACGTGAATGGAGTGAGTACCTCCCTTCCCGCGGATGTTCAGCTGAAGTTCCTCCACGCGGTTCCTGGTCTCGAGCATGTCCGGATGACCAGGGCCGGGTATGCCATTGAGTACGACTACTTTCCGCCAACCCAGCTGGACTCTTCGCTCCAACTCAAGGCAATTGAAGGGCTGTTCTTCGCCGGCCAGGTAAACGGGACAACTGGCTACGAGGAGGCGGCGGGCCAGGGGTTGATGGCGGGGATCAATGCTGCGAGGCAGAGTCTGGGTTCCGACCCTGTCACTATGAGGCGAGACCAGGGGCTGATCGGCGTTCTGGTGGACGACCTGGTAACCCGTGGGGTGGACGAGCCCTACCGGTTGTTCACCTCCCGGGCGGAGTATCGGCTCTTGTTACGGCAGGATAATGTCATCCGCCGGTTGTTTGAGCTGGGAGAACGGCTCGGTTTGCTGACGCCTGAAGAAATATCGATCGCCGAGAAGCGGCTGGCGGACGAGCAATCGGCAACTGAACTGGCCAGGGAGACAGCGATCCGACCCGAGGTCGTCAATCCATTGCTCGGAGCTTGGGGGACTAGTCCTGTTGAAGAGCCAATCAGGATTTCAGAGATCGCTCGCCGGCCCGGAACTGACCTCAAAGCTCTGTTTGATGCCGCTGGGCTTGCGGGGGACGGCGAGGCCATTGGGTGGGCCGAGATTGAGCTGAAGTATGAGGGTTACCTGCTGCGGGAGCGAGACGGTGCGGCCAGGCTTGCCTCGATGGAGGATTTCAGCCTGCCAAAGGATATCCCGTTCCGTAGCTTCGCATCGCTTTCTTATGAGGCCCGGGAGAAACTGACCAGCCAGCGGCCAGAGTCGCTAGGACGAGCAGGTCGGATCCCCGGGATCTCCCCGAGCGATCTTCAGAACTTGGTTCTTGAGGTTACCAAATGGCGCAGGAACCAGGAGGCCTGCTCAGCCTAGACCGTTTCACGTGCAACCGCTCCCTCGTTTGGCTGGAACGTTTCACGTGCAACGCGCCAACTGCCATTTCCACTCCTGAGACAAACCGCTATATTCTCCTGCCCCAGGCAATTCCAAGCCGCACTGCTGGTAGTGCTTTCTAAGTATCAGTAGGTCAACGAAATACATAAGAAGATGGCGAGAATAATCGCGATTGCGAACCAAAAGGGCGGCGTGGGTAAAACCACGACCGCGGTCAATCTCGCCGCGTCACTTGCTATCGCGGAGCGGAAGACTCTGTTGGTCGATGCCGACCCTCAGGGTAACGCCACTAGTGGCGTCGGGGTGCGACGCGATCAGCTTCGCTTCTCCTTATACGACTCGATGATTGAGGGCCGACCGCTGAGCGACGTGATTCTCAGTGACTCGGCGCTTCCGTATCTCGATGTGGTCCCCGCGACCCAGGACCTGGTGGGTGCCGAGCTTGAACTGGTTGAGCGGACTGATCGAGAGAGCGTGTTGCGACGAACTCTTGAGCCAGCTCGGGCTACCCATGAATTCGTGCTGATCGATTGCCCGCCTTCTCTCGGTCTGATCACTCTGAATGTGCTGACCGCGGCAGATGGAGTGATCATACCGATTCAGTGCGAGTACTACGCGCTGGAGGGGATCTCCCAGCTACTCAACACCATCAAGCTGGTGCAGCAGAATTTCAACCCTCGGCTGGCCATCGACGGGGTTCTGCTGACGATGTACGACTCGCGAGTGAATCTCTGCCGCCAGGTGGCAACCGACGCCAAGGAATATTTTGGTGCCCGGATGTTTCCTTCGGTTATTCCCCGCAATGTGAGACTGGCCGAAGCCCCCAGCTTCGGAAAGCCCATTCTCCTCTACGACATCCAATCGGTCGGAGCCAAGAGTTATCTGGCGGTGGCCCAGGAGCTGGTGCGCCGGCTGGAGAGTTCCGACAGCGGAGAATCTCGCGGCACCCTGAAGGAGCCGCTCCGATCAGCCGACTCGACCGTTCACATTCCCGCCGACGAGGATGACGCATGAGCGAGAGCAGGCGGCTGGGTCGCGGGCTGGAAGCGTTGTTGGGTCCGGTCAGCCGGCAGGAAGCGGAGGCCCAGGGAACCCTGCAGGAACTGGCGGTCAATGCGATTCGCCCCAATCCCTATCAGCCTCGGGTGAAGCTGGATGAGCCGCAGTTCTCCGAGCTGGTCTCCTCCATCGAGGTCGCTGGTCTGCTGCAGCCCATCGTGGTGCGCCGTCATCTCGATGGCTACCAGTTGATCGCGGGCGAACGTCGCTGGCGTGCGGCCCAGAAGCTGGGATGGCAGAAGATTCCCGCGGTTATCAAAGAGGCCGACGACCGAACCCTGCTGACCCTCGCCCTGGTCGAGAATCTGCAGCGCGACAATCTCTCCAGCATCGAGGAAGCCACCAGCTATCAGCGCCTGCTGGACGAGTTCCAGATGTCCCAGGCCGAAGTCGCCCGATTGGTGGGGCGGGATCGCTCAACCGTGGCCAACGCGCTTCGGCTCCTCAAGCTGCCGGCGGAAGTCACCAATCTGGTGGACGACGGAAAGCTGTCGGAGGGTCATGCCCGCGCCTTGTTAGGGCTGACCGATCGGGGCCAGATCACCCGTATGGCCCACGACGCAGTGTCGCAGGGATGGTCGGTGCGCGACATGGAGACCAAGGTCCGCGGCGCCCGCCCACCGGGCACCCGGAAAGCGCCGGTGCGCCAGCAGGCGCCGGCCCACCGGCGGATCGAGGACGCTTTGCGGAAGCGGCTGGGAACCGACGTGAAGGTGACGGCCAAGCGTAAAGGCCGCGGCTCACTCGAGATCACCTACTACTCGGAAGAGGACCTGGTGCGGGTGCTGGAGCTGATCCTGGGCGAGCCCTTCGCGGGATGAGCGCCGGGAACCACGTTACCATCGTCGTCCATTCGGACGGCGCGCTGGCCTCCAGGACCTACCGTCTGCCAGTCTGGTTGCTTCGGACCCTCACGGCGATTGCCGCCGTGCTGGGCGGCTTGCTGCTGTTGTTGCTGGCGCTTTATCTGCCGATCGTCGCGCAGGCCGCGAGGGTACCCGGATTAGTGCGAGAGGTCGACCGGCTCGGGGCCGAAAATCGGAAGATCGCCGACCTGGTCGCTGCGTTGGACAGCGCCGAGCGGAGGTACGATCGGATCCGGGCGATGCTCGGCGCCGATGTGGTCCCCGATCCGGTCCGGCTCGCCTCGACCCTGCCGGTGGCCCCTCCGGTCCGGGCCCAACCCGCCGGCTTGCCCTCGGTCTACGAACAGGGGGCTTCCTCGCCGACCCACTGGCCCCTTGATGATCCGGGGTTTGTGACGCGCGGCCAAGCGGGCTCGAACGCAAATACCGATACTCGGGATGAAGCTCACCCGGGCGTGGACATTGCAGTTCCGATCGGCGTCCCGGTCCGAGCCTCAGGCGGAGGAACCGTTCTCCAGTCGGGCGAGGATCCGGAGTACGGACTTTTTGTTTTGCTCGAACATCCCGATAGTCTCCAGACGAAGTATGGTCATCTGAGCCGAACCACCGTCGCCGCGGGCGAGCGGGTGGAGGCGGGTCAGGTCATCGGACTCTCGGGTAACTCGGGGAGATCGAGCGCCCCCCATCTGCATTTTGAAATCCGCCGCGAGGGTACGCCGATCGACCCGCGCACCATGATCAAGGAGCCACGCTGATGGCTATCTTCTCCACTCCCCCGGCGAAGGGGAGCCGTCCCGATTCTCCCCGCCGGAGCGATCCCGCGGGACTGACCATCATCGCCGCCGGCACCACCATCGTCGGCGACATTGGCAGCGAAGGCGTTGTCAAAGTCGAAGGCACGGTCCAAGGCACCGTCCGGGCTCAAACCCAGATCCTGGTCGCCCCGGGCGCCCTGATCCGCGGCGACGTGTTTGCCCCCGAGATCGTGGCCGGTGGTGAGATCCACGGCTCGGTCCACGCGGACGAGCGGGTGGAAATCCAGGCCGGGGCAATGATCGATGGCGACATCCAGACACAGCGCCTGCACATCGCCGAGGGTGGCAAGGTTAACGGACAGATCAGTATGGAACCGTCGGGCGAACGGGCGGCGGGCGAACGGGAGTCCCTTTCCGGCGCCTCACAAAGCAGCTGAAGGTCGACTTCCCACAATAGTTGAAAACTTCGGCTCTGGTGTGGATATAGAGCCGAAGTTTGCTGTTACAGGCGCCACTAACTGCCTCCTCACTGTCGAGTTGCTCCCGTGATACTGCTTCGAAAGGCGACCGCTGCGGCGGCCGTGATCGCCATTGTCAGCTGTGGCGGGTCCCGTGTGCCAAAAGAGCCGGTCGGATTTCAGGTTGGGCTGGTGACCCCTGGCTCAATCGCAGATGCGGCCTGGAACTCAGGGGCTTACAAAGGCCTGGAGGAGATTCGGGACAGCCTCAATGTGACCGTTAGCCAGGTGGAGGCGCACACCCCTTCAGAGCAGGAGGAGGCGCTCCGAAGTTACGCCGCTAAGGGCTTCGACTTGGTCTTCGGACACGGGTTCGAGTTCCAAGGCTCCGCCGAACGGGTATCGGCTCAGTATCCCAGGACGGTCTTCGTCATTACTTCAGGGGAAAAGGTCGCCAATAACGTTTCGCCTCTGATCTTCCGCCTGAAAGAGGCCAGCTACCTGGCGGGGATTGTGGCCGGCGGGATGACCAGGACCAACGTGATCGGCTTCGTGGGTGGAATTGAGCTGCCACCTATCAAAGAAGCGGAAGAGGCCTGGGTGGCAGGGGCCAAGTCGATCAACCCGAAGGTCACTGCTCGGTCCACCTACCTGAACACCTTCGATGACGTTGCGGCCGGCCGGGAAGCGGCGCTCGCCTTGATGCAGGCCGGTGCGGACATGTTCCACCACAATGCCGATCAAGCCGGGCTGGGCGTCTTCCAGGCGGTGAAGGACTCGAAGAGCTCATTCATCTTCGGAGCCAATTCGGATCAAAGCGCGCTCGCTCCCGAGCGGGTGGTAGGTTCGGCAGTGATCGACCTGCCCCGGGCGATTCTCGAGGTAGCTCGCGAAGTCAAAGCCGGCGGGTTCAAACCGAAGGTGGAATCGTTCGGGCTCAAGAGCGGGGTGATCCGCTACGTGCCTAACCCTGCCCTCGAGTCCCAAATCCCCGCGGCGGTGCAGCAGCGTCTCAAGGCTGCCGCTGATTCGCTGATTGCGGCTGACGGGGTTGCGTCGACCCAGTGAGTACCAGCGTCTCACTCCGTGAAGTGGTCTCCTACCTGGATGAATACCTCCGGCCCAGGGAGACGCCGGATGATCCCAATGCCCTGAACGGACTTCAGGTGGAAAACAGCGGAATCGTCACTCGATTGGTGGCTGCGGTCGACGCCTCTCTCGCGACGATTGAAGGGCTGCCCGCTAACTCACCCGGTACACTCCTCCTGGTTCATCACGGCCTCTTCTGGGATGGCAACCAGCCAGTCGCCGGAAGACGCTACCGGAAGCTGCGAGCCTTGCTGGAGCGTGATGCCGCGGTCTACGGGTCCCATATCCCCCTCGATCTCCATCCTGACGTCGGTAACAACGCGGTGCTGGCCCGCAAACTAGGGCTCACGGCGATTGAATCCTTCGGGCTGCACAAAGGTGTGGCGATCGGAATCGCCGGTGCCGCTCCGAAAGAGCTGAACCGGCGAGAGGCGATAGCTCCTGCCCTGGCAAAGTTGCTGGCGATTCAACCAGAGCAGATCAAACTCATTGCCGGGGGCCGGGAAACTGTCGGGAAGATTGGAGTGATCACCGGGGCGGCAGGCAGCGCCATCGGCCAGGCCCACGCGGCCGGCTGCGACACTTATATCACCGGCGAAGGTCCCCACCACACCTACTTCGACGCCACCGAGCTCGGTGTCAACGTGTTCTACGCCGGGCACTATGCCACGGAGACCATCGGGGTCCAGGCGCTGGCCGAGCACCTGAGCGACCGCTATCGCCTGCCCTGGGAGTTTCACCACCACCCTACCGGGCTCTAACCCGGCCGCAGTTTCGGGACGCCCGATATAGCTTCAGGGTATGGCGTCCACACTCGCTCTCCGCGGTATCTCCAGAAAATTCGGGTCGATCCAGGCACTGAGCGAAGTGGAATTCACTCTCGAGCAGGGGGAGATTCACGCCTTGCTGGGCGAGAACGGTGCCGGCAAGTCGACCCTGATGAAGATCGCCTACGGCTTGATCCAACCTGACAGTGGCCGGATCGAGATCGGTGGCACCCCTGCCGTCGTCAGAAATCCCACCGACGCCCGACGGCTCGGTCTGGGGATGGTGCACCAGCATTTCACCTCGATCCCCGCATTCACTGTGGCAGAGAATGTGGCGCTGGCGGGCGGATGGAGGGTAAGCCCACGGGCGGCCGAGGCGAGAGTGCGTCAGCTGGCGGCCGAAACCGGATTCGCTCTCGATCCCACTTTGCGAGTGGCGGATCTTTCCGCCGGCCTCAAGCAGAGGCTCGAGGTCCTGAAGGCCCTGGCCGCGGAGGCGAAAGTTCTGCTGCTCGATGAGCCCACGTCGGTGCTTTCTCCCCCCGACGCTGACGCTCTGCTGGAGCAGGTTGGTGAGTTCCGCAGGAGGGGCGTTTCAACGGTACTGATCACGCACAAGTTGCGAGAGGCGATTGAGGTGGCCGACCGGGTGACGGTACTGCGGCGCGGCCGGGTGGTGTTTAGCGGGGCGGTGAAGGGGAATTCGGCCGAGTCGCTGGCGAGGCATATGCTGGGGGAATCACCGGCTACATCTATGCCCGGACGGGGGACAGCTGCCTCGAGTCAAACGCTGGGACGACTGACCAATCTCTCGGTGGGGCGTATTGGATCGAGCGGGAGTGGTCTTCACGAGGCAACGCTCCAGCTCCTGGCGGGAGAGGTTGTTGGGGTTGCAGCCGTGGAGGGGAATGGGCAACGCGAGTTGTTCCGGGCCTTTGCCGGCCTGGCAAAGCCAATATCGGGCCGGGTTGAGTTGTTCGGCAAAGTCGCTTTCGTTCCGGAAGATCGTAGCGCCGAAGCGGTGATCGGGGAGTTCTCCCTGACCGAGAATCTGGTCCTGAGTCAGGCTGCTTCGGCCGAGTGGATCCGCTGGCCGTGGATCAACTGGGAGAAGGCGCGAGTGCGGGCCGGTGAGCTGATCGAGGGCTTTCAAGTGCGGGCCAGCGGCGCGGAAGCGAGAGCGGCGTCATTAAGCGGAGGCAACCAGCAGCGAATGGTGATCGCCGAGGCGCTGGAGAGGAAGCCGGCGGTACTGCTGGCAGAGAATCCTACTCGCGGCCTCGACTTCAAAGCGACTCAGGACATCATGGACCGCTTGAGACAGGCGGCCGGCTCGGGGATGGCCGTATTAGTTCACCTGCCAGACCTGGATGACCTGCTGGAGATCGCCACACGAGTGGTGGTGCTCAACCAGGGACGGCTCATCGAAATGTCTCCCGGTTCCACCCGCGACCAGATCGGCCGTCGGATGCTGGGTGTGGGAACCGCTTGAGCGAAGGCCGCCGGGTCGCCGCCGGCTGGTTCGCATGGACCCCGATGGCGGCCGTGCTCGCCGGGGTCGCGGTTCTGGCATTTGCTCTCTGGGTCGCGGGCTACGATGCGGGAGCCGCGCTCGACGCCCTATGGCGAGGAGCGTTCGGATCGTCCGACGCAATTCTCTCAGCGCTGCTTCCCCGGGCCATTCCACTGATCACAATCGGGCTGGGCATCGGCCTGGCCTTTCGGGCCGGTGCGCTGAACATCGGGGCTGAAGGGCAGTTCTACGTCGGAGCGATCGCCGCGACCTGGATCGGGCTGATGCTGGGCCAGTGGCCCCGGGCCCTGGCAATCCCGGTGGTACTGGGTGCTTCACTCGCAGCCGGTCTGCTCTGGGCATCGGTACCAGCATTCCTGCGGATTCGATTCGGAGTGCTGGAGGTGATCAGTACCCTGTTGCTCAACTTCGTGGCGGAAGCACTGGTAAGCTGGATGGTACAGGGACCACTGCAGGAGTCCCGGCACATCTATCCCCAGAGCGACATGCTTCCGATGGCGTCGCGTCTTCCCATTCTCCCGGGCACCAGGCTTCATCTCGGCTTTGGTCTCGCCCTGCTGCTGGCGGTTGGGCTGTGGGTCTTCTTCCGTCGCACTCTTCCCGGATTTCAGCTCAGGGCTACCGGTACAAACCCCGTCGCTGCCTCGGTCATGGGGGGAGTGGACACCGCCAAGGTGTTCGCCCTGGCTCTGGGGGCATCGGGCGCGCTGGCCGGATTGGCCGGAGGTTTCGAGGTCAGCGGAACCAGCTTTGCCCTGTTTCAGAGTCTCTCGCCAGGATACGGCTTCACTGCCATTGCCGTGGCCCTCTTGGCCCGGCTCGACCCACTGGCAACGATCGGGACCGGGCTGCTCTTCGCTGCGCTGGAGGCGGGATCGAGCGCCATGCAGCGTGAGGCGGGGGTACCGGCTGTGGTGGTCTGGGTTGCCGAGGCGGTGATCATCATCTCGGTGTTGCTGGCCGACGCCTGGCGCCGCCGGAGAATCCCGGCGGAAGTGGGGACCTGAATGGACGCCGAGCTGCTCACTGCATTTCTCGCGTCGGCCGTGCGGGTGGCGACTCCGCTGTTACTGGCGGCCCTGGGTGAGACCATGGCCGAGCGGGGCGGGGTGATCAATCTCGGGATTGAAGGTGCGATGCTGGCCGGAGCACTGGCGGCGGCGATCGGCTCGAGTGGCGGGGGTGTGTGGTCCGGTGCGGCAATAGCGCTGCTGACTGGAATGGCCGTCGCACTGCTGTTCGGGCTGATTGCGGTGAAGGCCAGAGCCGACCAGATCATCACCGGCACGGCGATCACGCTCGCCGCCGTCGGTCTCACCGGAGCCATTTATCGGAGGGCGTTCGGACCGGCTGGTGTCGGATTATCGTTGCCGACCTTTGCCGCGCTGCCGGTCCCTGGGCTATCAAAGATCCCGGTAGTCGGACCGGCGCTGTTCGACCAAAGCGTGCTGACCTACCTGGCCTATCTATTGGTTCCCCTGCTCTGGTGGGTGCTGTTCCGCACCCGCTGGGGTTTGGAACTGCGTGCGGCGGGAGAATCAGCGTCAGACAGCAAGGCCGCTGGAGTACAGGTCGACCGGGTAAGGCTGGGAGGCGTGCTGATCGGCGGAGGGCTTGCCGGTCTCGCTGGTGCGAGTCTGGTTCTGGCTCAAGTGGGAACCTTCGCCGAGAAGATGACGGCGGGGCGAGGATTCATTGCCATTGCGATTGTGGTTCTGGGAGCATGGCATCCGGTGCGGGTACTTGGGGCCGCATTGTTCTTCGGGGCAGCGATGGCGCTGCAGTTCCTGTTTCAGTCGCTGGGGCTGGGGATCCCGTATCAACTCTTTCTGATGCTGCCTTACCTGCTGACACTGGCGGTTTTGGCGGGAGCCTGGGGGAGAACGACTGCCCCGGCGGACCTGGGAAAATCCGATGGGGGGTGAGTTTCATTTTCACCGCCAAGGCCGCGAAGAACGCGAAAGGTCTTTGTGCCTTTGTGTCTTGCGGTGCAAGCCAGCTAGGGCTGGACCAATCGCATTTGTTCGCGCTCGGCGAGGATCAAGTTCCGAACTCGCTCGGTCAGGGCCGGCACGTCCTTAGTGGTGAGGCCTTCGGTTTCGATCGGATCCAACACCCGGACTTCCGCGTTTGACTTTCCAAAGCGCCAACCGTGCTTGGGCAGGGCAGTGCGAGTTCCGAGTACGACTACGGGAAGGATGGGAACTTTGGAATCGATGGCCAGCCGAAAGGCCCCTTCCTTGAACGGAAGCAGGTCGTCGGTTTCCGAGCGAGTACCCTCGGGAAACATCATGACGCTCACCCTCTGTTCCAGCACTTCCTGACAGCGGCGCATCGCCTTGAGAGCGCTCTTTCGGGTGCCTCGTTCCACCGGCACATCGCCGGCCAGCACCATATCCCATCCGAGCACCGGAATTCGGAGGATTTCCACCTTCGACAGCCACTTCATTTCCCAGGGGAGATGGCTGATCAGCAGAATGTCGACGAACGATTCGTGGTTCGATACGACGACATAGGGCCGGCGAGGATCCTTGGGCATGATCCCGGTCACCCGAAAACGCCAGAGCGGATTGAGGGTAGCGGAGATGACGCCGATCTGACGGAAAAGGTAGCCGACCCAATAGCGGCCCTTATCGAAGGGAGCCGTCAGCAGCCGGGTAATGGCCATCAGGGGGAGCCAGAGGATGAGGCAGGCTCCCAGCACAAACCACGACCAGATGGAAACGAGAGTGATATACATCTATTCGGGAATCTGGTCGTCCCAGAGCGCGAAGATGTTGCCGTCAGGATCGGCGATCATCGCCATTACGCCAAACGCCTGCCTGGTAGGCTCGGCGATAAAACGTACGCCCCGCTGATGGAGCCGCTCGCAGTAGTCGAGGATACCCTCGATATGGAGGGTGATACCGGTGTGGCGCCCGACCAGGGCGCGGGACTCGGGGTGAATGGCGGGATGAACACCGAGATGAGTGGCACCATCGAGAAACTCGGCGCCGAATGAACCCTCCTTGGTCATCGGCAACTCGAGGTCTTCGTGATAGAACTTCTTGGCGCGGTCGATGTCGGTGACGAAGACCGCGATCGAGTACAGGCTGGGCATGGGGCTATAAACTAACGTCGTGGGTCGTGGGTCGTGGGTCACGGGTCAAGGGATTCCCAGGCTGCCTTCCAGTTGCGGCGCATGCGTTCGAGACCGGGACGGGCGAGGGCGGTATCGGCGAACCGGCTCTCGAACTCCCCTGGATTCATCTCGTCAAACAAGTCGGTTCGATCTCGTCCCTCGATCTCTCGGGGACGAAACGCCTCAATTCTCGAGTCCTCCGCGAAGCGTTGATTCCAGGGACAAACCTCGTTGCAGATGTCGCAACCGAAACTCCAACCCTCCAGCTTGGGAATCAGCTCTGCCGGAATGGGCCCCTTCTGTTCGATTGTGAGGTAGGAGATACACAGACGGGCATCGAGCACTCGCGAGTCCGGAAAGGCGCCGGTGGGGCACGCTTCAAGGCATCGAGTACAGGAACCGCAGTGATCGGTCACTACCGGCGAGTCAATCGAGAGCTCCAGGTCGGTGAGAACCGCCCCGATGAAGAACCAGGAGCCCAAGCCCGGTCGGATCAGCATGGTGTTCTTGCCGATCCACCCAAGTCCGGCTCGCTGGGCCAGTTCTCGCTCGGGAATCGGGCCGGTGTCGACGTAAGGCCGCGCGGTGATTGCTCCGTGGTCGGTGAGAAACGCAGCCAACTGCTCTACCCGGGTGAGGGTTACTCGATGGTAGTCTTCCCCGCGGGCATACCGGGCGATCCGAGGTGCTGGGACCGCCTGGCTGTCGGCGTCTGTCTTGTAGTAGTAGCTATCCAGAATAACCACCGCTCGCCGCGCGTCGGGGTCGGCCAGCCGAGGATCTCTTCGTTTCTTCGCCTGCCGGTGGATGTATCTCATGTTGCCGCCGTAGCCAGCCTTCAGCCAATGATCGAACTCAGTGACATGAGGGACCGGGTCGAGCGTGGTGATGCCGCACGCGACAAAGCCGAGGCGTTGGGCCTCGGCTTTCACCATCGCGGAGGTAATGCAGTCCGTCACTTGACCGTGTTCGGAGGCGGCAAGGCGGGAGTGCGATGCTCCCCGCTGGTCGACATCAACTTCAGGCGACTTTCCCCCGGCTTGGCGATGGCCCAGCTCCAGGTGATTAACCGGGCACCCCGCTCATATGTGAGATAAGAGTAGGCCCACTCCATCAGCACGATGATCCGGTTGCGGAAGCCGATCAGGAAAAAGATGTGGACGAAAATCCAGATCAGCCAAGCCAGGAATCCACCAAAGTGCAGGTGCCAGATATCTGCGACTGCGTGACCACGGCCAATAACTGCGAGCTGACCCTTGTCCCAGTAGGAGAACGGCCGGCGCGGCCTTCCGGCGAGATCGTTTCTTAGAGCCTTGGCGGTGTACTGGCCCATCTGAATCGCCACGGGGCAGATGCCGGGCAGAGTTCCGTAGGCCTTGTCGGCGAAGGCCGCGGCATCTCCCAGGACGAACACCTCGGGATGACCGGGGATAGTGCAGTCGGGCTCTACCAGCACTCTTCCGGCGCGATCGAGGGGAACACCGAGAGTCCGCGTGAGGGGACTGGCCACGTTGCCGGCAGCCCAGATCACGGTACGGGTGGGCATGGTCCAACCGCCAGCCACGACGTAGCTGGGAGTGATGTCGGTGACCAGAGTCTGAAGACGGACTTCGACACCGAGACGGCGCAACTCGAGCTTGGCCTTCTCGGAGAGGTCTTCGGGATAGCTGTTGAGAAGGCGGTTGCCGCCTTCGAGGAGCATGACCGTCGCCTCGCGGGGATCGATGTGGCGAAAATCGCGGCGAAGGGCGTAACGCCGGATCTCGGCGAGTGCGCCGGCCACCTCCACTCCGGTCGGGCCACCACCAACGACAACAAACGTGAGATGGGCGTGCCGCTTTACCGGATCGGACTCGCGCTCGGCGCGCTCAAAGGAGAGCAGCACGCGACGGCGAATCTCTTCGGCGTCCTCCAGACTCTTGAGTCCCGGCGCGTAGGGCTCCCAGTCGTCGCGGCCGAAGTATGAATGTCGCGCGCCGGTGGCCAGGATCAGGTAGTCGTAACTGATACTACCACCATCTGCCAAGCCAACCGTTCGCTCGGCCGGCTTGAGGTCCACGACTTCGCCGAGCAGAACCTCGGCGTTCGACTGCTGGCGCAGAATCGAGCGAATCGGCGAGGCGATGTCAGAAGGAGAAAGCGCCGCAGTCGCCACCTGGTAGAGCATGGGCTGAAAGAGGTGGTGATTCTGCCGGTCGATCACCGTGATCCTGACCGACGCATCGGCCAGACCCTTGGCGGCATAGAGACCGGCGAACCCGCCGCCGACGATGACGACGTGGGGCACTTTGGGGTCGGTCATCAGTCGGCTCGGAGAATTCGGCGGCGCCAGCGGGCGAACCGGATGATGTCTTCGACCGGGGGGATCGAGCGCTCCTCGCCGTAGGCGGTATGCAGCCGCCAGGCCAGATACTCGTTATCCGGAAGAGGCAGGAAAGGTGGCCTGGAGTACCAGCCGCGCCTGCGAAAGGCCCAGCAAAGTGAGAGCAGGTCGACGGCCAGCGGGGGCCACAGCAGGGCGCGAAACGTCAGCACCGTCAGGAACCCCGGCCAGGAGGACGGTTCGGACATGAACCAAAGATAGTCCGGCGCAGGCAGCAGTGCGGCGGTATATTCTCCAGCCCCATGACGGCCACGGCCCCAGTCCATCGCCTGGCCCGCTATCGGGAGGAATTCCCGATATTCGAGCGGGCCGTTTACCTCAACAGTTGCTCGTTGGGCGCACTGTCCCGCCGGGCGCGGGCATCGGTCAATAGCTATCTCGATCAGTGGGAATCGCGGGGCGCCTCGGCCTGGTACGATACCTGGCTGGATGCGACCGACCGGCTGCGGGGCGCATATGCCTCGGTGATCGGAGCCGAGGCCGGCGCTATCTCACTGCACTCCTGCATCTCCTCGATACTGACTGTGGTCGCCGAGTCGCTCGATTACTCGACTCGGCGCCGAGTGGTGACCACCAGTCTCGACTTCCCCACCGTTCCGTATCAATGGCTGGCGAAGCAGCAGCAGGGCGTTGAGGTGGTGATCGTCGAAAGTCCCGACGGGGTGAGTGTCCCGTTGGAGCGGCTGGCGGCAGCCATCGATGATCGCACTGCCCTGGTGGCCACCAGTCACGTCTTCTTCACCAGCGGGGCTATTCAGAATGTGCGGGCGGTGGCCGATCTGGCCCACAAGCGTGGAGCGCTGCTCCTGATCGACGGCTATCAGGGAGCCGGCCAGCTACCGGTCGATGTGAAATCGCTGGATGTTGATTTTTACTGCTCCGGTGGACTCAAATGGCTGCTGGGTGGCTCAGGTATAGCGTTCCTCTACGTTCGCCCGAGCCTGATTTCCCGGCTGGAGCCCACCGTGGCCGGATGGTTTGGCCATGCGACGCCGTTCAAGTTCAATCCCCGCCAGCTGGACCGGGCAGCCGACGCTCATCGATTCGATCTGGGCACGCCGGCCATGGCTTCGGTCTATGCCCAGCTGAGCGGGCTCGAAGTTCTGACCGAGATCGGAATCCCGGCGGTTCGGGAAGTGACCGCGTCATTGACCGAAGATCTGATCCAGGCGGCCCGCGACCATGGAATCGTCCCCAAAGTTGCGCCGGTGGCGGCGGAACGCAGCGGTATCGTGATGCTGCCCAGCCAGGATCCCCACCGCGACGTGCGCCGGCTGGCCGACGCGGGTTACGTGGTGGATGCGCGGCCGGGTCACGTACGGGTCAGCCCGTACTTCTACAATCTTCCCGAGGATCATCGATCGATGCTGGAGCACTTCGTCCGTGGCTAACTCTCCCAGAACATCACTGCAGCATGCCGCCCGTCAGAAGGGACCGACGGCGGACGAAGAGCTGCTGGAAAGCGCGGTCCTGCCCGAGCGACCCGATGCGCTGCGGAAGACCGATCCCTGGCGGGTACTCCGCATCATGGCGGAGTTCGTGGAAGGATTCGAAAAGCTGGGGGACATTCAGGATGCCGTGGCGATCTTCGGGTCAGCCCGGGTGAAGCCCGACGATCCCTACTACAAGATTGCTGTCGATACTGCCCGGTTACTGGCCGAAGCCGGGTTCCCGATTATCACCGGTGGCGGGCCGGGGATCATGGAGGCGGCCAACAAAGGTGCGGTGGATGGTGACGGGCTCTCGATCGGCTGCAATATCGAGTTGCCCCACGAGCAGGGAACCAACCAGTACGTCCGGCGCAGCATGTACTTCCGTTTCTTCTTTGTGCGCAAGACCATGTTCGCCAAGTACTCGATGGCGTTTGTGGTATTCCCCGGCGGGTTCGGGACGCTGGACGAGATGTTCGAAGCGCTGACCCTGATTCAGACCGGCAAGGTGAGCAGTTTCCCGGTGGTGCTGGTTGGCAAGAATTACTGGAGCGGGCTGGTGGAATGGCTCCGGGCGACCATGTTGTCGGAGGGGAAAATCAACGCCGAGGATTTGAACCTGTTCCACTGCACCGATGATCCGGAGGAAGTGCTCCGGATCATTCGAGAGGCCAAGCAGGCGGGTACCTCGAACAGCTAGGCTGGGTGGTGCGCTGGGCGGGACGAGGTGGCAGTGAAACCGGCGATCCGGGCCCTGGCGGCGGCGGGCTCCCGCTGGCACTCGAGCAGGGCCGAGAGCATGAGGGGAACCACGATGGTCGCATCCGATTCGATGACGAACATCGGAGTATCCTCGGTCAGCTTATCCCAGGTGATCTTCTCGTTGGGAGTGGCCCCGGAGTAGGACCCGTAGGAAGTGGTCGAGTCGGAGATCTGGCAGAAATAGGCCCACGGCTTGGCGGCTTCATTCATGTCATACTTGAGCGAGGGCACTACGCAAATGGGGAAGTCGCCGGCAATCCCGCCACCGATCTGAAAGAAGCCCACCCCCGCGCCTTGCGATAGGGTCCGGTACTGATCGTAGAAGTTGGCCATGTATTCGATGCCTGACTTCACGCTGGTCGCGGCGCAATCCCCGTGTTTCACATAGCTGGCGAAGATATTCCCGAAGGTGGAGTCCTCGTATCCGGGGACCACGATGGGAAGATTGGCTTCGGCGGCGGCGAGCAACCAGCACTCGTCGGCATTTCCCTCGTGGAGTTCTTTGGGAAGCCCCCGGATCACGTCGTAGAAGTATTCGTGCCAGAAACGGCGCTGACCCGACTCGCTGGCCTGCTTCCACATCGGAACGATGAACTTCTCGACCGCGCGAAAAGCTTCGTCCTCCGGAATGCTGGTATCAGTGACCCGGCGCATCCGGTCTTCCAGGATCCGGGTGTCGTCCTGTTTGGTGAAGTAGCGGTAGTCGGGGAAGTCCTTATAGCTATCGTGGGCCACCAACCGGAACAGCGACTCCTCGAGATTAGCGCCGGTCACTGAAAGGCCGTGCACCAGTCCGGCCCGGATCGCCGGTGCCAGAGTAATCCCCAGCTGGGCCGATGACATTGCGCCGGCGACGGCCCAGAACATCTTCCCACCAGCCTCCATGTGCCGCTGGTATGCGAGGAGAGCGTCCCGGGTGGCTCGGGCGTTGAAGTTCTTGTAGTTCTTGAGAACAAAATCGAGCACTGGCAGAGATGGGCTGGTCATGGGAGAAACATCTGACCGGTGCAGCCCTTGGGCAAGAGGGTATGACGATGAATCCTGGCGCGGATCGGTAACGCTGTGGCTTTCGATATCTCAACCGCAGGTCTTCTGGCCGTAGCGGCCCTCGCCGGCATGGCCGTGGGACTGGAGCGGGAATGGTCCGGTCATACCCGGGGACCCGACCCTCGCTTCGCCGGGGTACGGACGTTCTTTCTGCTGGGCACACTGGGAGGGCTGGCCGGGTGGTTGATCGGTGGCGGATACCCAATGCCAGGTCTGGTGCTGCTGGCCGCCGCCGCGGCACTCACTGTGGCGGCGTACGTGGTCGTCGCCCGCCAAGGCGGCGAAGCGGTCGATGGAACGACTGAAGTCGCCGCCGTACTGGTACTTCTCATCGGAGTAATCTCGGGACTCGGGTTTCCTCTGGTCACCAGCGCAGTCGCTGCAATCATGGTCTTGGTGTTGGCCGAAAAGACCAGAATCCACCGAGCCATCTCTCGGCTGGGGGAGCCGGAGTTAACCGCAGCGCTCCAGTTTGCGGTGCTCGCTCTAGTGGTGCTCCCGCTTCTGCCGGAGGGTCCGTTCGACCCGTTTCAGAGCGTGCGACCCAGAGCCCTCTGGACCGTGGTTCTGCTCTTCTCCGGGCTCAACTTCGCCGGCTATCTGGCTCGGCGCTCCCTGGGGGAACACCGGGGCTACACGATTTCGGGTTTGCTGGGAGGATTGGTCTCGTCGACTGCGGTGACCCTGCAATTCTCTCGCAGAAGCAGAGAGGCGCCGGCCGCTGCCTGGCCTCTGGCGCTGGGCGTTGTCGGGGCGTGCACGGTATTGCTGCTGCGTACCAGCGCAATCCTCGCGGTGCTCAGTGGGCCGACTGCACTGGCCCTGGCCAAACTCATCCTGATTCCTCTGTTGTGCGGAATTATCCTGGTCGGGTTCGGGTTCTTCCGGCGCCCCAAAGACTCAGCCGAGTCGGAGGAGAGTGTGACCAGCCCGCTCGGTCTCGGAGCCTCCCTCAAAATGGCGGCCCTGTTTCAGCTGGTTCTGACGGTGATCGCCTTGGTGCGGCAGTCCAATCAGCCGACCACGCTGCTGAGCACAGCCGCAGTGCTGGGGCTGACCGACGTCGATGCGCTGACCTATGCAATGGCCCGGACGGCCAACGAGTCCGGCATTGTCGAGCTGGCGGCCCGGGGGGTCGCCATTGGAGTGCTATCCAATACCGTGCTGAAGCTGGGGCTGGTGCTGATTCTGGGCCGGGGCCATTTCCGCCGGCTGGCGGCGGGGGGATTGTTGATTCTCGGACTGGCCAGCGGCGCAGCTCTGTGGCTGGCAAGTTAGACGATGTCGGGTCCTTCAGGCGAGGCGGAACCGTCCAGTTACTGCGCTGATACGGCCCTCCGGGATGGATCGAAAGTCCAGATCCGCGCCTTGCGACCAGATGATGCTCCCCGACTGGTGGAGGGATTCAAGCAACTGTCGGCGGAAACGATCTATCGACGCTTCTTTCAGGCGAAGCAGGAACTGACTCCGGCGGAGCTGGATTATCTCACCAGACTGGACTTTCGGAACCACGTGGCGTTGTGCGCGGTGATTCCCGGGGAGGGCGGGCCACAACTGGTTGGGGTGGGGCGCTTCGTGCGGAACAACCAACTTCCGACCCAGGCGGAAGTGGCCTTTGTGGTAGGTGACGAGTATCAGGGCCGGGGAATCGCCACGCTGCTCCTGACCCACCTCTGCATTCTGGCCGCCCGGCTGGAAATCCGGACCCTCCAGGCGGTGGTTCTGCCGGAGAATCGGGAGATGCTGGAGGTTTTCGAGCACAGCGGGCGGGAGACCAGCCGGCGCTTTCGGGACGGGAGCCTGGAAGTGCTTCTCGCTACCGGCCCGATCGCTTCCTGAACGTCAGCGCGCCCCCCGGAACATCAGCTCGACCAGCTCCTCGTACATCGCCTCGGCAGCTCCCGGCTCATCGGAACGGATGGCGCTGGCAGCGCAGTGTTGCAGGTGATTGCGGAGCAGCGACCGAGAGACCCCGCGCAAGGCTTCCTGCACCGAGCTCACCTGGGTAATCACGTCGGTGCAATAGCGCTCCTCTTCCACCATCTTTTGCAGCCCGCGAATCTGGCCTTCGATCCGGCGCAACCGGGTCAGCACGCCGGCCTTGAGTTCGGGATCGACGGCGACGGCGTGGCGTTCACCGTCGTGGCCCACTCCGCAGGCGCAGGGGGAGATGTGGGGTTCAGACATTGGACCTCGCCTGGGGAGACGGGAGACGGGAGAGGGAAGACGACTGCAAGGCCTTCCTTAACCTGAGACTGTTGCTGACGACGCTAACGCTGCTGAAGGCCATGGCACCTGCGGCGAACGCCGGGGTTAGCCGAAGGCCGAGGATGGGGTAAAGCACGCCCGCCGCAACCGGGATTCCGACCACGTTGTAAACGAAAGCCCAGAAGAGATTCTGGCGGATGATACCCATGGTTCGGCGGCTCAATGCGATTGCGTCGCGAACTCCCCGCAAGTCACCTCGCATGAGCGTGATCTGGCCGGCCTCCATCGCGACGTCAGTACCGGTGCCCATGGCAATTCCCACGTCGGCTTGAGCCAGCGCCGGGGCATCGTTGAGGCCGTCTCCGGCCATTGCGACGACTCGGCCGCCTTGCTGGAGCCGGCGCACTTCCGCCAGCTTGGAGTCGGGCAGTACTTCGGCGACGACCCGGTCTACTCCGACTTCCTTTCCGACCCGCTCCGCAGGGCCCTTCCGGTCTCCGGTCAGCATGACCACCTCGAGCCCCATGCTCTGGAGTGACGCGATTGCCCCGGCGCTGGTGGAGCGCACCGGGTCAGATACGGCGATGATTCCGGCCAGCTGATTGTCCTGGGAGATCCACACCAGAGTTGCTCCGCCCTGTTCCAACTCCTCGGCCCGGGTCGAAATCGTCTCGGGTACCGAAACGCCGAGTGACTTCATCAGGCGCGGGTTTCCGACCGCCACTGAATGAGTGTCCACCGTGCCAGTCACCCCGTGACCGGGAATCGCCTTGAAGTCGGTGGGTTCGAGCAATGCTGCCCCACGTTCCCGAGCCGCCCGGATCAGGGCGTCCGCGATGGGGTGCTCGCTCAGGCGTTCGAGGGAGGCCGCAACTACCAAAAGGCGTTCCTCGTTCCTCGTTCCGGGTTCAGTGTTTTCAGGATTGGGAAGAACATCAGTGACCACCGGCTTGCCTTCAGTGATAGTTCCGGTCTTGTCGAGGACCACGATTTGAGTCTCGCCCGCCTTCTGCAGGGCCGCGCCACCTTTGATCAGCACGCCGAGTTCGGCGCCCCGGCCGGTGCCGACCATGACGGCAGTGGGCACCGCCAGTCCCATGGCGCAGGGGCAGGCGATAATGAGAACTGTGACCGCAGCGACCAGAGCGTGCAGTGCGCGGGGCTCAGGTCCGAAGTTGAACCAGGCGACGAATGCCGCAATAGCGATAGAGATGACCACCGGCACAAAGACGGCCGAAACCCGATCGGCCAATTGCTGCACCGGGGCCCGAGATCCCTGAGCCTCCTGGACCATGCCGATGATCCGAGAAAGGACGGTGTCGCGCCCGACCCGGTTGGCCCGGATACGGATTGCACCGTTGCCGTTGACCGTGGCACCGATCACCGCATCACCGGTGGAACGGGCCACCGGCAATGGCTCACCGGTCAGCATGGATTCGTCCACCGCGGTCGATCCTTCGAGGACGATTCCATCGACCGGGATCCGCTCACCTGGACGAATGAGAACCTCGTCGCCCAGCACGACGTCGGAGAGCGGGATATCCTGCTCCTGGCCTCCCCGGCGAACCCGGGCAGTATCGGGCCGAAGTCCCATCAGCCGGCGAATGGCTCCGGAGACGTGAGCCTTGGCCCGGGTTTCGAAGTAGTTGCCTAACAGAACCAGCCCGATGATCCAGACCACCGCCTCGTAGTACACATCGGGGGGAAGGCCGTGGGTCAGAAACCAGCCGGGAGCAATCGTGGTGGCCAGGCTGAACAGCAAGGCCGCGCCAGTCCCGACCGCGATGAGGGTGTTCATCTCGGCGGAGTGATGACGGAAGGCGGCCCAGGCCCGAGTGTAGAAGTGTCGCCCGCCCCAAAGCACTACCGGGGCCGTCAGGAGCAGCATCAACCAGCGCATGGTTGCGCCGTGGGTCAGCAGAGACACCACCATCGTGCCGAGCCCGGCTGCGATGCTCCACACGGCCTTGCGGCGTACTTCCCGAAGCTCATCGGCCCGCGCCGCATCCCGCTCATCCAACTCCTCTTCCACCGATCGGCCGGTGCGAGGGAGTTCGGCTCCGTAGCCGGTGGCGTGAATGACGTCGACCAGAGCCGACGGCGATGTGGCATCGGGGTTGAACCCGACCGTGGCCTTCTGGGTCATCAGGTTTACCCGGGCCTCGGTGACGCCCGGTGCCTGCTGAAGGGCCCGCTCCACCCGGGCGCTGCAGGCAGCGCAGGTCATGCCGATGACGTCGATGGTGGCTGATTCAGACATGCGATTCTCGCACTTCTCCGCTAACGAACGGTCAATCGGCCGTGAACCATTCCCATACCACAGGCGAACTCATGGGTGCCGGGTCTAGTCGGTGTGAATTCGACCGGAGTCACGACTCCAGTAGGGAGAAACCGCCTGACCCCGAAGTCGGGGATCACCACTTCTTCGGTGCAGCTTCCCGAGTCCTTTCGATCAAACAGCAGGCGTACCGGCCGGCCCTTTTCGACCGCGATGCTCGACGGGGCATAGCCGCCGTCAACCACGACAGAGATTTCCTGTATTCCGGTTCCGGCCGCCGCGATGACGGGTTTGCGGGAGGCGAGGAAGAAGTACCAGTTAACCCAGGCGATTGCGGTCACGCCTGCGATGGTCACCAGCACCTGCGAGGTATCCATGATTCGCCCCCTTAGTTAGCCAGCGATGAGGCCTTCGACCTTATAGCCGGCGCCCTCAATCGCGGCCTTCGCCCGGCTTCCGGCGGGATCGTCATCAGGAACTCGAACTTCGGCTCGGCCGATCTGCACTGACCTCACCTCGATACCGGGAACAGCACCGAGCGCTTGGTTGACTGCATTCAGGCAGTGGCCGCAGCTCATGCCGCTAATTGCTAACGTAATGTCTTTCATGTGCTTAGCTTCGCTTTACGAGCAAAATGTGGGGAGCTGAAGTCTCCGGGACCCCGGTTTCCAGGTGCCCAGTGGGCTACATTCATCGCGTCGAAGTTACCATAGGGTGGTGGGGTATACAAGTAGGGGGTGGGGGTATCTTGGATTTCTTCGGTCTGGTCAGGGGGCACGGAGACTGCTCCATTAGCCCCCCATGGCCAAGGGCGATATGGACTTCCGCCAACTGATTCCGCTGCTGCACCCCCGGACGCGGGTCCACGATGTGGACGTGCTGAAGGCATGGTACGAGGCGGTGGCCGATGCCTTCCGTTACGAGCTGGCCACGGATCTACTGGCGCTCTGGCTTTACGGGCCGGAGGGCGAGCCGATCCTCATCGAGCCCGAGGCGCTGGCTGCCGACAATCTGGGAATCCCTCCAGCCGACCCGCTGGCCAATCAACTGATCCTCGACGAAGTCGAAGATCGGATCCGGCGAGCCGGGTACGGTTCAGTGTTGCTCCGTCCGGTGCGCCATGGCGGCCAGGACGTTGCCCTGATTCTTCTCGCCAGCTTCACGCCCCACATCTATGGTCTTCGAGCCGAGCATCTGATCGATTCGGCGATTGAAGTGATGGCGCCGATGCTGGCCCGGGTGACTCGCGCTGCGGGCGACGAAGTTCCAGCTGTGGTGGTGGCTCCCAGCGAAACCGACGTGGTGGTGCCCGGGGTCGAACGGGTACGAGATCAGGCCCGCGAAGGCGAACTCTTCGAGGGGCTCTCCGACGCCATCGGCGGAGCCGGTACTCCTCGTGACTTGATGCTGGCACTTTCCTTTGCTCTGCAGCCGATTCTGCCACACGACTGTTACGAGCTGCTGATTCCTGACTCCACCGGTGAACGACTCTACCGTCTCGGCCTTCATGGCCACGGCACGCTGTGGGGTGACCCTGCGCTGGCAATCTCCCGTGGCTCGCTTGATCCGGCTCGACTGTTCGGAGACCGGGCCGGGTTCATTCTCGATGATGCATCGATCGCCGAAGATCTGACCATGCCGGAGTTGGTGACCGTGCGGGGTCCTGAAGTGCCACCTCGCTCACTGGTGGGTACGGTGCTGCGAGTGGTTGAGCGTCAGGTGGGATATCTGCTGCTGGGAAGCGCGGGCCCGGGGTTCTACCGGGCCGAGGATCTGGTGATGCTCGACCGGGTGGGTGCGATCCTCTCACCCAAGGTCGAGAGCCTGGTCCTGGCCTGGCAATACAGTGTGCTGCGGAGTCAATTCGACGTGCTCCGCCACGTGCCGATGCATCTGGCCAAGGTGGCCGAGCTGCTCGCGCTTACTCCGTTCCTTGGTGAAGGGAGCAAGCTCTTTGTGCAGCAGGCTGCGGCGGTGCTGCCGGTGAAGGCGCTGGAGTTCGCGGTCCGACTGAACGACGAGACTCGCGTTGCGGTGGTGCGGCCTGGGGCGGTGACTCCGTTGGCCGATCTTCCGCAGGAGCCGATCGACGGAACCGGGGTGGCCTCAGTGGTGCGCGGAGAAGTGCCCTACCTGCTCTCCAGTCAGGACGAGCCTACCGGAGCGCTGACGGTGCTGGTGGTTCCGCTCCGGGCCGGTGGTCGGGTCTTCGGCGCGATGGCCATGACCGCAGAGGGGGCATCCTCTTTCACTCGCACTGACATGGCCCTGGCTCAGCAGCTGGCCGACCTGGCGGCGCCCCATCTCGATCTGGCTCGACGCGGCGGTGGCCACGCGCCGGGTTTTGCGCCGGGATGGAAGCGGCCCAGCTGGCGGCCGGATGTAAGGAAGGAGACGGGGGAGGGGAAGGTGTAAAAAGTGAAAAGTGAAAAGTGAAACGGTTGCTGGGTGCACTTTTCACGTTTCACGTTTCACGTTCTAGCTTTTAACTCGAATCGAATCCGGATGTACCGGCAGTGCTGTGGGATTTGAGGCCCGCGCCCACCTGAAGAAGATCACTCCAAAGGCAAACCAGATCGGCAGGTCTCCCACCAGCTTCATCAACAATCCCGCAATCTGCTGGTCCTGCTGGGCCGTGAGGATGGGATAGACTCTCGGGGCCAGCTCATAGGTGGCGTAGAGCGGATACTCGGCGAAGGTGAGAAACGCCGAGGGGATAATTGGTGGAAGGGTAGAGGCGAAGAGGTAGGCCATCTTCATCGGCCGGCGGAGCGCGATGAGCTCGGTCGGTGCCATGAGGGGCCACCACAACGACAATCCCCCAATCAACCAGGCAAGGTCTACGGTAAAGGCGCCCAGCTGACTCGACATCAGTTGGTCGACGATGGTCGGGATGTGGGTGGCGAAGAGGGCGATGTTGAAGAGGGCGAAGCCGAACCAGGGCCGGGAGGCGAGTCGAAGAACCGGTCCTAGTCTGGGGCTGTGAATGGCCCGAAGCTGAACCGCTTCAGGTATCCCCAGAATCAGGCACGGAGGCGCAACCAGGGCCAGCAGGATGTAGCTGACGGTGTGGACGCTGACGAGATAGCCCGCACCGAGCGCGCCGATGGGCCAGTCGAGGGCAGCCCAGATGCAGGCGATTGCGAGGAGAAACCAGGCGGTTATGCGGTTAGGCGGCCAAGCGGCCAGGCGGCCAGAGGAATCGAGCTGACCGCCTTGCCGCCTTGCCGCCTTGAGATACCAGCCAAGCATCAGTGCAATAAGGAGCCAGACGCCGGGATACGCCTTCCAGCTCCAGGTCCAGAGAGCGCCGGTGGCGGAGCACCACCAGGTCATTGGCCGTACCGCCGTACCGGGAGCTGGAGGGTAACCGAACCGGCTTTGGCGAACCGGAGCGTTACGGTCAATGAATCGCCCGCCTTGGGAGCCGCGGTGAAATCAGTGATCATCAGGTGGGCGGCGCCGGGTTTGAGCTCGATCTCGCCGCCGGCAGGGATCTCGAGCGCATCGAGGTGGGCCATACTGCTGCCGTGAAATGCGGCTGCCCGGGCTGCCGGAGTGGAAACCTCGAGCACGGTATCCGGTGCGGTGCCGTTGTTGTGGATCCGGAAATAGGCGGCGCCACTGGCATCGGTGATCGGCTCGAAAGCGAAGCCACTGTCGATCTTGATCTCACCCACGGTCGCGCTGGCGGTGGGAGGGATCGGCTTGCCGCAAGCCAGCCCACCGATCGCAAGAAGGGTCCAGCAGGTCCGGGCACTCATGAGCGTTGCACCAGCAGAGTAAGATCCTTGCTCCAATCGGCCTGACGGATTCCGAAGGGATATACCACATGAGCCATGTTGTCGGTGCCGAAGGCGAGGACGATGGCCGCGTGTCCGATGTTGTACACGCTGGTGTCGGTGGTGTCCGGTCCGGCGGCTTCTCGCATCGTCTGCCCCAGACGTAGCTGGGTGAATGCCGAAGCAACCGAAGCGCTATCCCCGCGCAGGCCGATGAAGCGCTGATCGAAATGGTCCAGCCATTTTCGCATCACTTCGGGGGTATCCCGGGCCGGATCGACCGTCACGAACACCACCTTGATCTTGTTGGTGATCTCCGGCCCCAGTTTTTTCATGGCCCCGGCAATGTTGGCCATGTGGACCGGGCATACGTCGGGGCAATTGGTGTAGCCGAAGAAGAGGAGGGTGACGTAGCCGTCGGTCTCCTTCTGGAGATCGAACTGCTTGCCGTCGGTAGTGGTGAGTACCAGCCCTGGCTTCGGCAGCGGGGGCATGATCTGCGGGCCGGAAAGGCCTTCGCCGTTGAAGGGCTTAGGCGGCGCCGGTTTGCAGGCGGCGGCGAGGGTCAGCGTCAAGGCGAGCCCGGCGATCGGACGGGCGAGACGGGCGAGACGGGCGAGTACAATGTGTAGCATCGTTCTTCTCAAAGTTTCGGTGCGGGGAGGGCCACCAGCACCGCGGTCACGGCGACGAGTAAGACGGCGATTACCAGTTCAGCTGCAGCGGACTTCTTGAGTTCCCTGGTTCCTTCCGGCGACCCCAGCCTCAGGCGCACACTCTGCCAGTTCCAGGCGCCGATGCCGAGTGTGATTCCCAGCAAGGCGACTTTGACCAACAGGGCCTTTCCATAACTGGTACCCGTGAGCGAGGCGAAATCTCCCACGTAGGCGACTCCCATGACGGTGCCTGCCAGTACCGCGAGGCCGGCGCCCAGCAGAGCCGCAGGAGAGAACACCGCCACCATTTCGGTGACATCGGTTGCGTCCTCGTCGCGGGCGATGGTCAGGGCGGTCTTGAACATCGTAAACAAGGTACCCAGCCATATCCCCGCGCCGAGCAGGTGGATGGCGTGAAGACCGACCCCGAGGGCCGGACCCCAGGGGTGCTCGACCGCATGACCGGTAAGGGGCTGGGTGGCGGCAACTGCGAGTGTGGCAGTGGCGAGGAAGCTCAGTCCAGTGGCCGGGCGCCGGGGCGCGATCATGGCCAGCGGCACACTGATGAGTGCGGCGGCGACTTGAGCCATCCAGCCGCGTCCCCAGGCGGTCGCGAAGAGTATCGGCTTGGCGGCGTCCCAGGTAATTGGATCGGGATCGAGGAAGGAGCGCACCTGACCCAGTGCCCGGAGCAGATGAGCGCTGAGGAGGAGAACGGTCGCTCCGGCGGCCACCTTCCAAGTGCCCATGAGGGCGCGAGCGGCGAGACTCTGATCATCGTCGCCGCTGCGGCGCCAGCGGGGCACCAGTACCGCGAAGGTGCAGGCACCAATGAGAATGAGTGCCGCGAGGTAGGCCAGACCGCGCGCCGCGGCATACAGATCAATGGGGAGTGGGAGATCGTCGTGATTCATTGGCCGACCGGGACGACAGGCAGGATGATCCGCGATCCCGGGTGATGGATGGTAATCGTGCCGGCGCGAGTGCGACTGCTGTCGATCTCCGAGGCACCGGTCTGGAGGTTCCGGGAGAACCAGGGGGCAAAGGCGCTGGAAACAGTCACCCGAATTCGGTGGCCGGCAAGAAACCGGTTGGCTGTCACCATGCGGTTCATCCTCAGGGTTACCCGGGATCCAGGCATCACCAACGACCGGGCCGGGCCGCCCTCACGATAACTCGCCCGCATCAGAGCGGTACCCCAGCTCGAGAGATTCCAGGCCGTTCCATCTGGTTCCACGTCGTACAACTGAACCCAGAGGTCGAAATCCCGGACCGTGGCGGAGGCTTCCAGCTCGGTGACCACGTTGCCGATAATTTCGACTGGCTGGGCTAGGGGACCGGTCTCGAAGACCAGCAGGTCGCTTCGGCCCACCAGGCTCTTGTAGTCGTGTGCGCCCGGCGTGCCGTTGTAGGGATCAGTGAGCGGCCTGGCCGGATCGGAATGGAAGCGGCTGCGGCCGACGGCGCGGGAACGCCGCAGCAGTTGGCCAACTCCTGACGGCGGGTTGGCAGCGACCAATCGCAGCGTGTCCGGGCGTTGTCCCGCGGGGGGCCAGCCCCGCAGATAGTTCCAGCGATCGGCGCCCATGACGTAAACTCGGAGCGGAGGGTTGGAGCTGTCACTCTCCGACTTGATGAACCGATCGAGCCAATTGAGCACGGTGGCATCGTAATCGATGGCCGCGTCAGGGCTGAAAGTGCGATCGCCGGCCTGGTTCCTGCGCGTGGCGCCGACACCGTGCACCCAGGGGCCGATGATCAGGCCGGTCCGATTGCGGGCTCCGCTCGCCACCAGTCCGTTGAAGTTGTCGATCGCTCCCGCAGGACCATACGGCTCATCGTACCAACCGGAGAGATTCAGCACGCCGGCCGACACTCCACGGTAGGTCCCGCTCAACTCAGCCCAGCTCCACCAGGGGTCTTGCGGTGGATGTTGCATCCACTGGTAGTACCATGGGGCGATGGTCTTGAAATCGGGGAGCGAGCTGAGCGGGAACGACCGCAACCTCGTCATCGCAGTATCCGCCACCGAGGCGGCGAGATCTCCGGTACGGGGTCCGGGTTGATCGAGCTTGACCCGGAGATCAGGGGCGATGTTGTACCAGACCCAGTCGAGCCACGAGCCATCCCATACTCCACCGGAATACCAGAACGACTCCGGGGTGGAGAAGGTCATCGCCGGGACCATCGCCTTGAGCGAGGGCGGATTCTCCCTGGCCGCGAGCCACTGCACCGCGCCAGGATAAGAGAGGCCAAAGGTCCCCACTTTTCCGCTGGACCAGGGCTGATGCGCGGCCCATTCGATCACGTCGTAGCCGTCTGCTCCTTCCTGGCGGTACGGCTCAAAGGTTCCTGCCGAGCGATAGCGGCCGCGGACATCGACCAGCAACACGGCGTAGCCCCGCGCCAGGGCAGCCTGAACCAGGGTGGGAGTTTCGCTGCGATCATAGGGTGTGCGATAGATCAGAACCGGTCGGGGACCGGGAGACCGGGGGCGCCAGAGGTCGGCACTCAACACAACGCCGTCCCGCAGGGGGACGGCGAGGTTGGAATCGATCTGCGCTTCCGGTGTCTGAGCGTTCAGACCAGCGGGGCCCAGCAACAGCCCAATCAGCAGACCCGCGCACCGGCGACCAACGAGGGTGAACCTCACCTCACGGCTTGGGAGCGGCCGCCGGATCGTACTTGAAGGTGTACTTGCCGCGGACCGCGTGCCCATCCTTCGAGCCGGTGCGCCACACGACCTGGTAGCTGCCGGCTTCCAGCGCGACCGGAATGTTGCCGGCCACCGAGAGGCTATCGTCGGTGGCAGCCATCTTTACGGTGGTCACCGGCGAGTTGTCCGCCTTAAGCAATGTCGCGCCGGAAAGCGCCGCTTCCGGCTCTTCGTTGAACCAGAGCCGAATCTGCCGGGGAGCCACGGCCACAGTGGAATCAACACCCGGTTCAGCCTTCACGAGGTGGGTATGAACGGCAGCATCAGCGCCCAGCAGTGAGCCGGCGGCGATGGTGGTAAGAATCAGAGTGCGAAGCATGTTGCTTACTCGGTTCGGGTTTAGACGGTCAAGACGGTCGAGTCGGTCGAGACGGTCATGAAAAGTTAATGGTGCTGCTGCCCTACTGCTTCAACTCAATACGCGCGAGACCCAGCCGCTGTTTATCGCCCACCAGCTGGGTCCAGGCCATGGCGGCTCCACCGGTTCTGGTCCGAGCCAGCTGGGGGTAAGTGGAGCCATCAGACCCCTTTAGCTCAACACGGCTGGCCCTGGTGGCACCAACCGGCACGTGGGCCAGATTAATAAGCCGGTTTCCCTTCTGATTCACATCCCAGGCTACCACTGAACTGCCGTCATCCAGCGAAGTCACCGCTGGGTGGGCAGTCTGCAGGTGATCACCAGTGAGAAGGGCCAACGGCTGGTCGGCGAACGCCAACTTTCCAGTGCCGCGAGTCAGGTAGACCCCGGCTCCACCGGGGCGACCGGTGAACCAGGCGACATGGGGAGCTCCGCTCCGGTCCATCGAGAGCGACGGGCCGCTGTGGGGACAACCGGGATAGACCCAGTTGTCTTCCCGCACCCGGGTGGGTTCGGCCAGCGAATCCCTCACTTCCGACACCACGATGTCGCGGACGTTGCCGGGATAGTGTTTGCGCCAGGCAGCCAGCGCACTCCCGTCAGCTGCACGTGCCAGCGTGACTCGGCAACAGGGGCAGACGGCGCCCCAAAGCGGACGATTGGCCGACCAAGTCGCCCCGAAGTCCGCCGAGCTTACGCTGTAGATGGTCGCATCGGATTCGTCGGTCATGTCGTGCTGGTGAGGATCGCTTCCAGCCGGCATTTCATGAACTCCGCCGGCCCGCTCGTCCAGCCACGCAGCCACCACCCCCGAGTCACCGACCCAGGCCGCACCCTGGAAGGTGTGACCAATCAGGGTTCCGGTGGTGTCGTCGTTGATGGTGACCGGGGCGCTCCAGCTATTGCCGCCATCGAGCGAACGGGCAAACCGCATCCGGTTGGCAGGCCACTTACGGCCTTCGACGTTGATGTTCTGGGGCCAGACCAGCCCGATGCGACCGGCGGGCCCGGCGACGAGACGGGGAGACGCCTCGCCGTGGGGATGCACTTCGCCGGGATCGCTGGTGACTGCAACCGGCTTACTCCAATCCTTACCGTCATCGGTCGAGCGACTGAAGTAGAGCTGCCAGCCGGTCGAGTCGCTGCCTCCGACGAAGCTGAGCAGCAGATCGCCGGTGGCCGGATCGACGACCAGTGCCGGATCGGCGGCGTTGGGCATCGAGTCGGCCGGCGTTGAGGCGAGCTTCTCGATGCTGGGCCCGCTCGGGCTGCATGCAGAGATCGCAACCGCAAAACACAGATTACCCAGATTGAAAAGCAGATTTTTGATGTTGTTTTTCATGTGTCTCTATCTAGTCCAGCGGTACTGGGCGCCGAGGAAGAACGAGCGCGGCAGACCGGGGGTGAACCGCTCCTGCTGGGCCGGCGCGACGAAGGGATTGAAGCTGGCACTGTTGGCGTAACGGGTGTTGCCCAGATTGTTGACCCGTCCCACCAGATCGAATCCGCGGATCACCGGCTGAGTGAAATACAGATTGAACAGATCGTGCCCGCCGTAGGTGTGGGCGTTCTCCGGATCGGTGAAGTACCCGCCCAGGTGCTGCCACTCCACTGCAATGCTCCCCCGCTGGAAGGGAGTCACCACGAACCGAGTATTGGCGATGTGCTTGGGCGCCGACTCGATCTCATTGCCGCTGTAGTCGGTTCCGGTCGCCGTGACCCACTCCAGATATTTGTGCTCAGCGTAGGTGTACGCTGCCTCGAGTCGCGCGAAATCGGTGAGCCCAAAGGAGGCACCAACCTCAATGCCCCGGTGGCGAGTCCGACCGGCATTGGAAGTCTGGGAGCTGAAATCGGTGGTATTGAAGAACGAGAGGATGTCGTCCTTTACCGACATGGTGTAGGCCGAAAGCTCGAGCGACACCCGGTCGGATGCCCGGGCCCGAACCCCGGTTTCGTAACTGTTGGCCCGAACCGGATCGAGATCGACGGTGTTGTCAGCTGATCCCTGGCGGAAGAGCTGATCCTCCGAAGGAACCCGGAAGCTGTGGCGGTAGGACGCGAAGGCGCTGACGCTGGGACTCAGCTCCACGGCCATTCCCAGCTTGGGGCTGACGTGATCGTACCAGACCGTGGTCGACGCCGGGCGACGATGATTGCCGGTCTGCAGGACACTCAACTGGTTGTCGTAGTTGTAGCCCAGCCGGTCATAGCGAAGTCCGCCGGTCACCCGAACCCGCGACACCGGTGAGAACTCCGCCTGCAGGTAGGGAGAAATGCTCCGGAAGGTGACATCGTAATCGTAGATCCGGGCCGAGCGGGTGAAGTCGGTAAAGGCTGATCCGCTGGTGACCGGTGTGATCGAATCGCTCTGGTGAGTTCCCGGGCTCAGGTCGAGATCGAGACCGCCGGTGATACGAGTCCGGAAGGGCGCGAAATCCTTGCGACCCTGGAACATCATGCCCACCGAGTAATTCTGAATCTTCCAGACTTCCGGGTCATAGGTGAGCTGCCACGAAGGAAGCAGTTCGAGCCGGTCGTAGCGGGCGTATCCGGTGACGCTGAAGCGCGAGCTCTCGCCGACCTTCTCCAGCCCGGTCGACCAGCGCGCGGCGCGCACCTTCCGAAACGCGATCGGGGTGTAGTTGATCTGCGGGTCGTTCTCGTAATCCGAGCGGCTCACATCGGATCCGCCGTCGCCCGGTGAATTGATGTTGGAGAATGCCAGCACGGTCTTGAGACGTGCATTGCTGCCGACTGCGCGATCCCAGCGCAGGTTGGCGCTCTCGCGCTCCTGTTCGGTGCCGTCGCGGTAACCGTCGTAGTGGGTGACGTTGAGATCGGCCCGAAGTCCATTGGCGCCGAAGGTGTTGCTGGCCGAGACCAACGAACGCTTGTAGCCGTACCGGCCACCCTCGGCAAACAGCTCGACGCTCGGTGTGGCACTGGGTGCCCGGGTCAACACGTTGACCACTCCGCCAATCGCATCGCTGCCATACAGAGCCGAAGCGGGCCCCTTGAAGACCTCGACCCGTTCGGCGCCGGGAATGTTCACTTCGTACATCGCGTTGTGATTGAAGAAACCGGTCGAGCGGATCGGGATGCCGTCTTCGAGGTAGGCGTAGACCGGCTTATAGTTGATCGGCTGGCGGAGGGCCATGGTGTTGCCCTCTCCACCCAGATCGACCACCAGCGCTCCGGGGACCTGGCTCATCAATTCGGCCGGGTGATGGGGGCGGGTCTGGTCGATCGACGTCCGATCCACCACAGCGACAGTCGCTGCGACTTCGGCCCGCTTCTCTTCTTCCCGGGTGGCGGTGACTACCACATCGGTCATGACTATTGGAGTCTCCTTGAGCGCCACGTCCACGGTGGCCTGACCGTCGGCGGGCAGGGCGACGTTGCGGCGCTCCGAGGTTCTCCGAATGCCACTGAAGATCACCACCCGCTCTCCCGACGGCACCGCGATGAGGCGCCAGGTTCCCCGAGGTGAGGTGGTGGTGACCAGCAGACTTCCCTCAATCGAAACTCGAATCCCTTCGAGCGGCTGTCCGGTGACCGCATCGGTGACCGTGCCGTTGAGCATGCCGCTTCCCTGGGCGGCGAGCTGCGCGGCCGTTCCCAGCCCGAGGGCCAGGAGCAGCGCCAGAATTCGCTTCATGATTTCCTCTCCAAGTGTCCGAAGCCGTGGTGACTGATGCGGGCTCGGGCCGCCGGATGCGCCACGCGCCGGGAGCCCTGAAGGACTTCCTCGCCCCGGGTCGCGTTTCGCGCTCCCCAAGGGGCTCGGTCGCCAGAGACTCGATCGTCAGTGCCTGAGTTGTACTGGGGTTACTTCAGGACAGCGCGGGAGGTGCGTGGGCGAAGGGAAGGGTGTGAGACGGAGTAGTCAGGTCGGTGGCAGCGATGAGATGCAGGCCCGATCCAGTCGGTGCCACAACGGCGACGGTGAGAACCGGAGTGCCGCGAGCCGCAGGGAGAGCTGCAACGTGGCAGGTTCCGACACAATGGCACTGCTCGCGATGGCCGCTCTTGTGATCCATCCCCTGATGGTGGCCTTGGTGGCCGGCCATCGAGGAAGAAGCGGTCCGGGTGGAGGCTTCGGCGGCCGGGCAGGCGTGCGCCAAGTCGAGCCAAGGGCCTATTACCCCGGGACTCAACAGAATGGCAAGCGCTGCCAGGAGGGTCCGAAGACCGGTCTGCGGCTTCATGAGGGCGGTAGTCTAGACTTTGGGCGCCGGGCTGGCAAGACGGAAGCCTCAGAGTGGGGGATTCGGGTGTTGGTCGCGTTTCCCCCTTGTGGCGGCGGAGGCCTCGACGCAATCGACTGATAGCAGCCTCTCGCCCCTTCCCTCAAACTCAAAGCCTCATGATCAGTGACTCGCCATGCCACCGGCGCCGGCGTCGGCTGGCAGCGATCCATACGGTGGGAATACTCGCACTGGGGTTGCTTCCACTCCAGTTCCAGGTAGCGCAGGCTGGCGTTCTTGCCAGCCGGAGTGCCGGCTTGCAGTCGATAGTTAGCAGTGCAGGTCCGGCGATGGATAGCCTGGCGCTTTGGGAGGGCATGCCGCGGGGACCGTTCGCCACCGGATTCCGGAGCTTCGTGGTAGAGCGCACGACGCCGGACGGCGCAAAGCGCCAGATTCGGGTGTCGCTATGGTACCCCGCGCGCGAGGCAGCGGCGGGGCCGCGGCTGCGGCTCGGCGATCTTTTTCGAATCGTGCTGGACGAGGGGCAGCTCCCGGACGCAGCTGCCGAGTCCATGGAGGGGGGCCTGGCAGTGGCCATGACGGGCGATCGCGGTGGTCTGGCGCCCGAACGAGCTCGTCAGGCACTGGCCACCCCGCTGCTGGCCCGGCCCGATGCGCCGGCCAGTCCGGGCCGGTTCCCCATAGCACTCTGGACCTCACGACACGCGACCGTGCTGGCCCAGGTTCCCCTGTCGGAGATCCTCGCCAGTCACGGTGTCATAGTCGCGACGGCCTGGTCGTCGGATCCGCCCTTAGCGTTTCTCTGGGAGGACCGGTCCGAGGCCGACAAGCTTGCGACAATGGAGAGTCACACGGCCGACTTGCAGCACGCGCTGCGGACGGTTGGAGACCTCATGCCCGCCGACACCACGCGGATCCTGCTGCTGGCTTGGAGTTACGGCGGCCAGACGGCGGCCCGGCTGCAGGAGCGTCTCTCCACCACTCGGGCCATCGTGAGCCTGGATGCGAACGTGGTTCCGGCGCGTGCCGAAGAACGGCTGGACCTGCGGCATCCTCTGGTTTTCCTGTACGGACAGGACAGCACCCGGCGGGGCGTGGAACTGCTCGATCGGCTGGGAGCGACGGTTTTCGGGGCCCGTCTCCCGGGCCTTGCCCACGGAAACTTCAACGCCCTCGAGGGCTACCTCCCGGCGGTGCTGGGCGCGGATACCGTGTTCCGCTGGTCGAAGGGCGGTGCGATCGCCCGGGACGGCTACCGGGCCGTGGTGCGGATGGTCGTGCGGTCTGCGGGGCTATTTCTGTTCGGCCCGCCCCCGACTGAGGCGATGGTACTCGAGGAGCTTGGGCGTGCGGCGGCTCCTGTGCCGGTGGCAGTTCGCCGTCCAGGGTCCGCGCCGCCTTAGCCATCTCCCATGGGTTGAGCACTGGAGTGCGAGTGCCCTACTCCGCCCGCCACGCGGGTCCCGGAAGGATGGTCATGACCGCTGCCCCGGTCACTGTCTCTCGGACAAACCTGACAACCAGCTCTTTCATGGTCGCCAACTGCGGACCTGCCGAATCCGTGCCGCGGCCGGGAAGCCAGAGCAAGTAGGGGTCCGCGAAGCCGGCGTGGGGAATGCCCGGCACCCGGGCCCGGAGCCGCCGCGCCGACCCGGCCGAATCGCCGACCCACCGGCTGCCGGCCACCGGCCCGGCTCGCCCGGCCTCGAGCAACAGCAGGGGGACCCGGAGTGTCGCGGGCCGAAACCCCATCGCTTTGAGCACCTCCTCGCCATAGGCATAAGCCAAGGCGGCATCGAGGCTCACCAACCCGCGCACCTCGTCTTGCGCGGCCCCTATCCGCGCCGCGGCAACGCCGCCCAGGCTCCATGCAACCAGAACAACCGGCTGGGGTCCCCGGGCAGCCCGGGCATCGGCCAAGAGCGCCAACGCCTCCTGCTCCTGTCGCCGGACGCTCGCAGTGTCGAAACCGCCAAGCGGCCTGCAGGGGGCCCATGCTAGCACTTCGAGGCCTGCTGCGGCGAGCTGCTCCGCGAGAGTGGTATGGAACCACGGCTCCGCGCTGGGTCCGCTCAAGATGAGCACCCGGCCGATCGGTACCCGCTTCGCGGGCGGCGCGTCGCGCACAGCCAAGAGCTTCCGAGAGAGTACCGGTACCATATCCTGCGGCTGGATGGGGCGCCCGAGTTGCTCGCTCAGCCAGGTCGCGAAGCCCTCCGGGTTCCCAGGGCCAGCACTGCAGCCACCGTAAAGGACGTAGTCGCCGACGGCGAGTCTCGCGCCCCCGGCGCGGGCGGGGTACCACCTGGCTACCGCGAGAGATTCGCTCCCAATCACGACGAGAGAGGTCGTCACGCCGACTTGCGCCTGCGCCTCCTCCGGCACGACGGCAGTCCCGAAGAGAGCCAGAATCGACAGGAGATGCCTCCCGAAAGACCGGGGCGCATCGAAGTCCTCGCGTCGCAGCGCGCTTGCCGGACGAGTCATCGGTATTGGATCCTGCCGGTGCGGGCGACGGCCGTCTGACGCCGGGGCGTCTCTCCCGGTTTCATCACCCTTCGCGTCCGTGCGACAGCAATCGTCTGATAGCGGCGCGGAGGGCGGCTGACCACGTCCACCGGTCGGGCTACGACGGCGTACCCGGCAGTTCGATGATCCCTGACAGGTATAGAACCGCACTCCCCGTCAGGAATACCCGGTCGCCGCGGAGTTCGCACTGCATCGAGCCGCCCCGGGGCGAGGCCTGAAACGCGGTGAGTGTTGTCTTGCCGAGCTTCCGTGACCAGTACGGCGTCAGGGCACAGTGAATCGAGCCGGTGGCAGGATCTTCGGGAATACCATAGCTCGGGGCGAAATAACGGGACACCATGTCGGTCGCGCTTCCCTGGGCCGTGGCCACCAGTCCGTACGGGTGAAGCGTCTCGACCACTTCCAGTTTGGGATTGAGCTGACGGACCATCGCCTCGCTCGGGAGGACGGCGTAATAGTTAGGGTCGGCCTCCACCTTGAGTACTTCCACCGGTGTCACCCCGAGGCCTTCTGCGATTTCCCTGGGTGGATTGCCGACTATGTCGAACCCAAAGGCCGGGAAATCGAGGGTGTAGCCCTCGCCGGAGCGGGAGACAATCAGGCTGCCGCTGAGCGAATCGAACTCTACCCGGCTCACTGATGGGTCGAGGTGCTGCATGATGACAGAGGCCGAGGCCAGGGTGGCGTGGCCGCAGAGTACCACCTCCTGGGTCGGGGTGAACCACCGCAGGTGATACCCGCCACCTCGGGGAACCAAGTAGGCCGTCTCGGCCAGGTTGTTCTCGGTGGCGATGGCCTGAAGAGTCGAATCCGGCAGCCATTGCTCCAGCGGCACCACGGCAGCCGGGTTCCCCCGAAAGACCTGGTCGGCGAAGGCGTCGATCTGGAAAATCCTGAGTTGCACCGGCGTCTCCGATTCAGAATTTGCTAGGGCTCCCCTCCCTCCAATCTGCGCTCCAATTCTAATCGCCGTTCGCGAGTAACCTTGAGGCGGGCCCCGGTGTTCAGGACCACGATGCCCGCCCCGCGCTCTTCGGCCTCAACCGACTGAATCCGGGAGAGACTCACGATGGCCGAGCGATGCACCCGGATGAAGTGGCGGGGATTGAGGCGCTGCTCCAGCGAGTTGAGCGTCTCTCGCAGCAGATGGACTGTCGGACCCACATGGAGCTTGGCGTAGTAGTCGGCGCCTTCGATCCAATCGATCTCACGAGTCTGCACCACCACGATCTGGCCGACTTCGCGAACGATCAACCGGCCGACTCCCCGAGGCCGATCCGGCATCAGCGTGGCCAGGGCCGCGGCGACCCGGTTCTGCAGATCCTGATCCTCGGCGGGTGATCTCAGCCGGCGCACCCGTTCGATTGTCTGGGTGAGTCGCTCGGTGGTAACCGGCTTGAGCAAGTAGTCGACGGCATGCAGCTCGAACGCGCGGATGGCGTAGGCGTCGTGCGCCGTTACGAATACCACCTGTGGAAAGGAATCCCGGGGTAGCGACTCCACCAGTTCCATGCCACTCATCCCCGGCATCTGAATGTCCACGAACAGGATGTCGGGCTGGTCTTTGGCGATTGCCACGAGAGCCGAACCCCCGTCGGCAAACGATCCAATCACCTGCACTGATGGAAAGCGCTCAATCAGCTCTACCATCCCTTCCCGGGCCAGCGGCTCATCGTCGACCACCACTACCCTGAGCGGCTTCATCACCGGCCGGTCTCACGATTCGACGGAATGGTCACCCTGACCATCACCCCCCTTCCGTCAGCTCCCGCCGTCATGACGAGTTGGGCCCGGTCGCCATAAAGTCCTGCCAGCCGGGCTCGAGTGTTGCCCAGGCCGGTGCCATCAGGTGATGGGTCGCTGCGGGCCAGGCCGGCGCCGTCGTCGAGGATCGTAAGGGTCAGCCGGTCGTCGTGGGTCTCGGCCCTGACTGTCAGATGGAGGACAGTGTCCGAGTCGATGAATCCGTGGCGAATGGCGTTCTCGGTGAGTGGTTGAAGCAGAAAAGAAGGAACCACCCGCTGATGAAGCTCGGTGGGAATGTCGATCTCAGTCTGCAGTCTGGTGCCATAGCGAACCTGCTCGATCCCGAGATACTGCCGCAGGGCCGCGAGTTCAACACCCAAGGTCACCAGCTGCTGGCTCGAGGATTCGAGCGAATGCCGCAGCAATCCCGCCAGCCCCGTTACCATCCGTTCCACCGCATCGCTTTGCCCTCGGCGGGCGAGGACCGCGATGCTGTTGAGCGCGTTGAACAGAAAGTGAGGGTTGAGCTGGGCCCGCAGGGTATCAAGCTGGGCATCGGCCAGCTGGCCATGAAGCCTGGCGGCGGTGGTTTCGAGCTGACGGGCTCGCTGGATCGTCAGGTAACCCCAGGCGACCGCGATGACGGCGGCGCCCAGCAGAAGGTTGGTCGGCGCGTTGTGGCCCTGCAGGTGATGAAAGCTGGCGGGCCACCCCTGTCCGGGAGGCATAACCAGTTTGTGAACTGGCAACGAAAGGGCCGGGACCACGACCAATGGGAGCAGCGCGAGCAGCAGAATCAGTGGAATGCCGATCCAGATCGATGGGCGACGGTCTACCATCCGGCGAACCACGGGCACCAGTACGATCGACCAGATGGACCATGCGATCCAGTAGGCACCCTGAGTTTCCACCACCGTGAACCAAGGCAGGGGCGGGTCGAGCGCGGCGTTGAATTCGAAGGCCTGAATAGTTCGGAGCGCGAACACCACCAGGGCGGTCGCGCTCAAGATGAAATACAGGGAGAAGGGCTGCCGGCGATCCGAGCCGCTGTCGGCTGGGGTTGGACTCATGCCGATAACATACTGAGTTCCCCAGCCATCCGATTCAACTCCCGCCGGTGAGCGCGGTGGATGGCTCGACCCGCGCGGCCCGCCGGGCCGGAACAATCGCGGCCGCGGCGCCGGCAATCAGCGCGGCGGCGAGTACGACCAGAAGTACGCCGGCATCGAGCGCACCTACGCCAAATAGAAGGCCGGAGAGCAGGCGAGCCGACAGCAACGCTCCCAGGAGACCGGCAGCGGCGCCGATCGACACCAGGGTGGCCGACTCCTTGCCGACCAGCGCAATTACATCGGCAGGTCCCGCGCCGAGCGCCATCCGGATGGCCAACTCTCTCCTCCGCTGATTCACCAAATAGGAAAGCACCGCGTAGGTTCCCGCCATGGCCAGGAGCAAGGCTGCGATGGCGTAACCGGCCATGAGCCGAGTCGCGGTGGTCATGCGGGCCCGGGCTTCCAGCAGGATGTCACCCATCGAGGCGACCTTGTCGGTCGCAGCACTGGGTGCGGCTGCAGAGATGATACGCCGGATTGAAGGGGCCAGCGCCATGGCGTCTCCCCGGGCTCGAACCACGAGGTAGATCTCGGTCCTGAATGCGAGATTGGCGTAGGTCCCCAGCCCGGGCGCGTAAAACTCGGGTCTCGGCGCTTCGGTGAGACTGCGATTCCTGGCGTCGGCCACGATGCCGATAATCGGCATCCAGGGCGAGGCTGGTCCGAAACGAAGCCGGTGACCGATCGGGTCAGTGCCGTCAGGGAAAAGCCGTTTCGCCAGTCCCTCGCTGATCACCAGTGGAGTGAGGGCCGGGCCGGCGTCGTCGTCGGTGAACAAACGTCCGCTCCGCAGAGGAATTCCCATGGCCGCAAAGTATCCCTGACTGACTACGCGATAGTCGGCCAGCGGATCGGTACCGTCGGCCTTGAACGGGCGCCCTTCGACGGCCATAGCCATGTCCTGACGGCCACGGGTGAGAGGCAACGCGTTTACCAACCCGGCTGCAGCCACACCAGGCAGGCTCCCCGCCTCGCTTACCAGTCTGCGAAGCAGGGTTTCCCGGGCCGATCGATCCTGCAGAACAGCCTCGGGAAGATTGAATCGTACCGTGATGGTAGAGTCGGGATGAAAGCCCAGTTGTACCTGCTCCACCGAACGGGCAGACGCGATCAGCAGACCGGCCCCGTGGACCAGCAGTACCGCCAGCCCCACCTGAGCCGCAGCCAGCCCTCGGCGAATCCGGTTGGCACCGGCTGTTCCGGTTCCGACTCGGTTCCGGAGGCCGCTCCCAGGATCTCGCCGGACCACCAGGGCAACCGGCAAGGCGCCGACTGCCACTCCGATTATCAGCACCACGATCGCGGTCACCGCGAGCAGCGACCCGTCGCTGAGCGGGCCGCGTACCGCGATGCTGAGTGGCAGGAGTGTGGCCAGTAATCGGGCGCCACCGATCGCCAGAATCATCCCCAGCAGGGCGCCACTGGCAGTGAGAATCAGACCCTCGATCAATGCCCCGCGGATCAGCCGGCCACGGGTGGCACCCATCGCGGCACGGACTGCCAGTTCCTCACCCCTGACAATGACTGCGGCCAGCTGAAGATTGGCTACGTTGGCGCAGGTGAGAAGCAGCAGCATCAGTACGCCCGCCAGGAGAAGTCTGACGATTGGCCGAGCGTCTCCCACCAGATCCTCTGCCAGAGGATGGACGTCGGCAAAGTATCCGGATGGATCGACGGCGGTGCCCGGATGGGGGCCGGGATACTCGCGCCCGACGGCGCGGAGCAGGTCGGTCAGTTCCTTCCGCGCCTGATCGAGGGTCTGACCCTCGCGAAGCCGGCCCACCGGGTTGAACCGATTGTTATAAGGGTTCACCGAGGCGGGATCGATCTGAAATGCCTCCCAGGCCCCGACCTCACGGGAAGGAAATGCAACCCACGCCGGCAGCACTCCCACAATCGTGTATGGCTCTCCTTCGAGATTGGCTATCCGGCCGATGACGGCTGAGTCGGCGTGAAATGCTGCTCGCCAAAGCCAGTTTGACAGCAGCAGCGCGCGAGGGCCACCGGGTTGTCCTTCCTCGGCCGTGAATGCCCGGCCGATGGCCGGTTCGATCCGGAGCACCGGGAAGATCGACGTCGATATCTGGGCCACAATCAGCCGGCGAGGAGTAGCTTCGCCCAGCAGATTGGCGTCCCGGGTGTCCCAGGTGCCGACCGCCTCGAGCGAACGGGCTTCGGCCAGCCTTCGAAAGCCGACATCGGAGTATGAGAGCCGGAGATCGGGAAAGGCGGGAATGATCTGCCGGATGCTGACCAGCCGACTGGCATGGTCGAATGGAAGCGGGCGGAGCAGGACGGCATCGACCACGGTGAAGATCGCGAGCGAGGCACCGATACCGATGCCCAGCGTCGCGGCCACCACGATCGAGTGAAACGGGCGATTGGTAATGCGCCGGAGGGCGAACCAGAAGTCGTGCCCCAGGCCCAGGCTTTTCACGACTTGAGTTTCCCGCTGACCGTCCCCTTGTCGCCATTGAACGTGAAGGAGCCGGTGACCTGATCGCCTTTGAACTCCAGGTCGTAGTGCACCGCCACTCCCGGTGCGCTGCTTTCAAGCGCCAGCCTGTTGCCCTTGCGTTCGCCGGCCCGGACCGGTGAGTCGTGGTCACCGACTTTCATCCTGGCGGTGAGGCTGTCCCCGGTCTGCGCCAGAGTGAGCGTTCCATCCATCACTCCGCCACCGAAAACGATCTGGAGATTGTAGGTACCGGTCCTGATCGTTTCCGCCCCATGATTCTGGGCCGAAAGCTGCTGACTCAGGGTAAGTGCGAGGCCGAGCGCGAAGAGAGATCGAAGCATGACAATCCTTCGGGTGAGAGGTCGCCCGAAGGATTGGGTGGATCAGGCTGGCTGCGCGATAGCGATGCAGCCAACCCGATGAATGGTGCAGCCAAACTGCAGGGGAGCCCGGCTCAACCGGGCGGCTTAGTCTATCGTGGTATCACCGGGAGGACGACGTGGGTCGGATGGGCCGCGTCGTGCAGCACCCGCTGGTGGGCTACCACAAAGGTCGAATCCCGTTCGTTGTTCCCACCGGTGTTGAGGTTGCGGTCATACTTGGGGAACAGAGCCGAAGAGATGCTGACCCGCAGGCGATGGCCCGGCGGGAACACCATCGAAGTAAACCACAGATCGATGTCGTAGCGCTCGACCTGTCCGTTCACGAGCGGCACCTCTTTGTCCATTCCCTTCCGGAATCGGGCCCGGGCAAAACCATCCTGCACCCGCTCGGCGTGACCATCGGGAAAGACGTCGAGCAGCATGATGCCCCAGTCGGTGTCTTTGGCATCGCTTGAGGCCCAAATCGTCGCTGACATCTCGCCGGTGACTTCGAGAGGTTTGGTCAGCGGCTTGGAAGTGAAGACCAGCGCGTCCTTCCGGGATGCATTGAGGGCGGTGTAGTCCTCGTTGAGCGACTCTTCCAACTCGCGGGAGTCGATGAGGTACGGGGTGGGATCGCCGGGATTGTAGCTGAAGGTGTCGGCCACGGCGCCCTTGGGCGGCAGGCTGTCCAGTACACCATCTCCGCTGCTGGTCTGGGCCGAACCACCCGACGAGATGTACCACTTGGTCGCCTTGGCGCGGGCCAACGGCCACTCGTTTTCCTTGCGCCAGGTGTTGTCGCCCTGCACGAAGATGTCGACCGGAGGGAGCTTATCCACTCCGTTGTCCTTGCCCATCAGGTAGTGATCGAACCAGCGAAGCTGGAGGTCGCGGTAGGCATAGCGGGCCTGGGGTCCGAAATCGCCGGCGACATAATCGACCCCCTTGTGGGCGTGGGTACCCATCACCAAATGCCAGGCGGGATGCTGGGGGTTCTTGAGCAGCGCGTTGGTGTAATCGAGCGGCCCCCTCGAATCGTCGTGCCAGCCGGCCATCGACAGGACCGGCACGTTCACCTTGTTGATGTAGGTGGTGACGGCGCGATCACGCCAATACTGGTCCAGCGTCGGATGGGCGATCCAGCGATCCCACAGCGCTATCTGACCGCAGCCGAGCCGTTGAGGGAGCGTCGATAGCGGCAGGTGAGTAATGGCCTCGCCGATATCCAGCTCTGCGGTGTTGGTGGCCATATCGCGCTCCCGCATCAGGCAGGCCCAGTCGACATTGATCGGGCCGAAGGCCATGGCTGCGTAGGGCACGATGCGCCAGGGATCGGAGGTGGCGGCGGTCGGTGAGATCGCGGCCAGGTGGGGCGGGGCACTTACCGCCGCGTACCAGGCCAGTCGCCCCTCATCTGAGTGCCCGATCAGGGCGACCTTGCCATTCGACCCGGGGAGCCGGGCGGCCCACTCGACTGCGTCGTACCCGTCCTGAATGTCGGTGCTGTAGTCCCCGAAGTCTTTGACGTCGCCGCTCGACTTGCCGCGACCCCGGACCAGCTGACCGATGTAGATGTAGCCGCGCGATGCCCACCAGCGTCCGGCCCCGGGGTTGGTGGCACGATAGGGTGAGCGCTGCATCACCACGCCGAAGGGGCCGTTCCCCACCGGACGCACCATGTAGGTCTCCAGTTTGGTAACGCCATCGCGCAGCGGCATGAGTATCGAGGTGTCGATGGAGACGGCATACTGCGAATCGGACGCAGGCATGGTCCACACCTGATAATCCTGCTCCACCACGCCGGGTGTAGCTCGACGGACCAGGCGGTAACGCCGGTCCATCGGCTTGCCGTCGACGAACTGCACGCCGGTCAGGGTGTCGCCGTGCCAGGCCGCACGCATGACCACCTTTGCATCCTGAGTCAGCAGCACCGAATCGCCCCTGGCCGCGATGCTGGTGACATTCAGAATCTGCTGGCCGGTGCGGCGACGGAGCCAGCCGGAGTCGCTGGGTGCGAAATGAGCGAATCCCATCCGGCGCCAACCCTCGAAGCCGAAATGAGGCCGCGCACTCAGGGCGATGTAGACATCCCACTCGCCGGCCAGGCTGGGGAGCGGTTGGCGGGCAGCCCGAACGGAGTTGGCCGCCAACCCCAGCGCGACCAGGACCACCAGCGCGAGCGCGCCACGGACAGGTAAGGCCCAGTGCTTCATTTCATGTCTCCAGGCTGACCGGCGATTGGGCTCGCCGCCTTGAGGCGAGCAGGATGGCAACACCCACGAGGTTCATCACCACGATCATGGTCGCGATCTTGAAGGCGAAACCGGCTTCGTTTTCGACTTTGATGATCGGGAACATCGACAGAATGATGTAGAGCAGCGTCATCACTAACCCGGACACGGATGCGATCCGGAGCCAGAGTGATGGTCTGGGACTCACCCCGCGCAAACCGAACAACGGAATCGCGAACATCACGACATAGGTCAGAGCATAGAAGGTGCCGCCGGCGTTGAACAGCAGCTGAAACGCTTCGGCTTGCCCTACACCGATCAGGCTCAGCAGCGACACCACAAAGGCGCAGCCGGCGACCAGCAGGATCGAATTCACCGGGGTTCGATACCGCGGATGCAGCTTGCTGAATGAAGCCGGCAGCAGCCGGTCCCAGCCGGCTACCATAGGCAGCCGGGTGACCGCGGTGAAACTGACGCTCACCTGGGCTATGCGCATCGCAAGAGTCATCAGGATGGCGATGGTCACCAGCGGCCCGGCAATACCAAATGGACCGAAGCCGGCGCGCAACACCTGCGGCATCGGTCCGACCAGATCGATCTGCTCGGCCGGGACATAGGCGACGACCGTTGCGGTACCCATGATGAACATGATCGCAATCGCCGGCGCCGCGATATAGACCGAGCGTCGCACTGCGCTCGAGGGGGCGTGGGTCTCCCCGGCGAGAATGGCGATGTACTCGAAGCCTCCCAGGGCCCCGAACCCCAGCTTGGCGAGGATGTTCAGGTTGAAGAGGGAAGCTTCGGGAATCTCAGTGCGGAAAGGATGGAACTCCTGAAGATGGCCGGCGGCGAGGCCGAGGAACGGAAGCAGCATCAGCACCGCAAAGATGATCAGCATGAACACGCCGCCGATACTGTGGACCCACTTGCCTACCGCGAGTCCGATGGTCGCTGCGAGCGCCATCAATCCCAGCAGCACCGCCGAAGAGAGCGCCACGAACCAGGTGCTGGAGGTCATCCATGCGGCGCTGGGACCGATGGCATATGCCAGATAGGTGGCGCACTGGATCCCGATCTCGGAGGTGTAGACGATGACATACAGCCAGAGATTCCACGCCAGCAGGAATCCCACCACCGGGTTGAATCCCAGTTTGGCCCACTGGTAGAGGCCGCCTTCGAGGGGCATCAACTGGTTGAGGTAGATCACCACTGCCGACATCGGCAGATAGAAGAACACCATGGCGAGGAGCCACAGGATGACGTGCGAAGGCCCCAGCTTGCCGGCCACCCCGATCCAGGTGAGCCCGATGATGAAGAGGATCTGGGTCAGCGCCAGGTCGCGCACGCCCAGCTCCTTCTTGAGCGCGGCGCTGTGGGCCTCGACCTTGGCTTCTTCCTGCGCGAGCGTCATGAGTTAGCCGGCCTCCCCAGGGAATCCCACAACCGAGTCCACGCTGCCAGGCCCTGATGCAGCCGGTTCACCCGGAAGAACTCGTTCGGTGCGTGAAAGTCTTCATCGCCGGTCGAGAACGAGAAGTACACTGTCTCCAATCCCAGCAGCCGCTGGAAAATCTCGGCCACCGGGAGGGTACCACCCATCCGGACAAAGAGCGGCTTCATTCCACAGGTCGCTTCGAGTGCGGCTGCCGCGGCCTGGAGTACCGGATTGTGGCGATCGATGTGGCAGGGCCGGGCCCCGGGATCGCCCGGGTCGACGGTGATCTGAGCACCGGCCGGCACATGACTCAGCAGGTGCCGGGTCACCAGATCAACGATCTCATCCGGTTCCTGATCCGGTACCAGCCGGCAGGTGATCTTGGCGTGAGCGGTCGACGGGATCACCGTCTTCTGACCGGGGCCCTGATACCCGCCCCACATGCCGTTGATCTCCAGCGTGGGCCGAGTCCACTGTCGCTCCAGAGTGGAGTAGCCGGGCTCGCCGACGGGAGCCGACGCCCCCACCTGCTTGAGATACGTCCCCTCGTCGAAGGGCAGTCCCTTGAGCTCGTCCCGTTCGGCCGCACTCAGCTCGCGGACCCGGTCATAGAACCCGGCGACCGCAACACGGCCGTCAGGTTCATGCAGCGAAGCAATGAGCCTGGCCATCGCGTGCAAGGGGTTGGCGATGCCGCCCCCGTGTCGCCCCGAATGCAGATCCTTGGCCGGCCCTCGTACCGTCAGCTCCACGCCCGCCAGGCCCCGGTTGGCCAGCGTCAGCGATGGTTCGTCGATCCGCCACATCGCGCCGTCGGCCGAGATGACGATGTCGGCCTTGAGCCGCTCGCGGTGCCGGGCCACGAAGGGTTCGAGATGCCTGCTGCCGATCTCTTCTTCCCCTTCGATCATGAACTTCAGATTGATCGGCAAACGGCCCTGGGTGGCGAAAAAGGCTTCAGCGACCTTGATGGGAACCAGCATCGGTCCCTTGTCGTCCGAGACGCCGCGGGCGTAGAGCCGGCCATCGCGGACCGTGGGCTTGAACGGTGGACTCTGCCACCGCTCCAGCGGGTCGGCCGGCTGCACGTCGTAGTGACCATAGATCAATGCCGTCGGCGCACCCGGCGCACCCAGCCACTCGGCGTAGACGACACTTGCGCCGGGTGTGGGCATGATCTGAACCTCGAATGGCCCGGCCGCTCTGAGCCGGGCCGCGACCCACGCAGCCGCAGAGTCGCAGTCAGACGAATGCACCGGATCGGTGCTGATGCTCGGAATGGAGGCGAACTCGATCAGCTCGCCCAGAATCCCCTCGTGCCGTTGCTCGAGGTACCCCAGCACCTCGGCCAGCCCAGTCACTTGCCACCATCAATCGAAAGGACCTGGCCCGTCACCCAGCCGGCCGACTCCGAGGCGAAGAACAACACCCCGTTGGCGATATCCTCGACTGCGCCGAGTCGCTTGAGCGCGATCCCTTCGATGAGCGCCTTCTGCCGGTCGGCGCCGTACGCCTGCCATTGGCGTTCGGTGGTCGGATTGGAGCGAACGAACCCAGGTGCCACGTTGTTGACCGTGATGCCCCAGGGTCCCAGCTCGTGCGCCAGCTGGCGGGTGAGACCGATCTGGGCAGCCTTCGCCGCAGCGTAGGCTTGAATCCCCGTCAGGCTGATGCCGAGCCCGGCGCCGCTCGAGATGTTGATGATGCGGCCGAATTTCGCGGACTTCATGCCTGGTGCCACCGCTTGCGAGCAGATGAAAGCACCGGTCACGTTGACGTCGAAGATGGATTGCCACTGCGTCGGGGTAACCTCTTCCAGCGGCTGACCGACCTGGCCCAGCACACCGCCGGCGTTGTTCACCAGAATACTCACGGCACCTGACGCCTTCGACGCCTCGGCTACCAAACGACTCACCGCGTCCCGGTTGCTCACGTCCACGGTGCGTACGGCGCATCCGCTCCCGCAGAGTCTCGCGGTCTCGGCCAGCTCGTCTTCAATGACATCGCAGGCCCACACCCGAGCGCCGCGGCTGGCCAAGGCGAGCGCGATCGCGCGACCGAACCCGTGGGCCGCCCCAGTGACGATCACGGTGCGACCGCTAAAGTCGAGGTTCACGATACCAGGGCCTCGAGATTCTCCCGCGCCAGAGGACGAAGTCCCCGTTCGATCTGCTGGATCAGGGTGACCACTTTGGCTGTCAGGGGCGTCGGGACGCCGGCCTTTGCGCCGATACTGACCACGATGCCGAGCTGAGCGTCGACTTCGGTGGGCCGTTTGCGGATGGCCAGGTCGCGCCAGATCCCGCTGTGGGTCTTGGCGGATTTCCGGTTGTGGGCCACCAGGTCATCGAGCGACCGGGAAGCGGCGCCGGGCGTTGCATCGGGCAGGTAGACCGCCGGATCGAAGCCGTCGAACGACTCGGGCTTCACCCCCTGGGAGAGTGCGACCGCCAGAATCTCCCGCGCCAGCGCGATGTAGAGTGGGCGATACTTTGGTTGGGCCAGCGAATCGGCGATCGAATCATTGGTGAGCGCGGTAGCGAACAGCATTGCGCCGTAGGCTTCCTTGGCCCAGAGATAGCCGAAGATGTTTCCGGTCGCGATAGAGCGCTCGTCAAAGTCGCGCCATTCATCTCTCAGTCGAATGGCTCTGGCAGAGAGTCTCGCGTCCGGCGGTCCAAACGCCTCTCCCACTGCCACCGTTCCACGCCCACCGTAGAGCACTACTCCTGGCTCCAGGTAGTCCGCGCCAAAATTTACGAACGCCCCAACTGTCCGCCCCTCGCCCACTACTTCGGCGATGGTCAGCTCATTGAGACCGTTCTGGGCTGAGACAACACAACCGGCGGGAGCAAGGTGGGGAAGCAGCCCGCGACAGGCGCCAAGGGTATGATGCGCCTTGGTGGCGAGGATGATGGTGTCCCAGGTGCCGGAGAGCTGCTCGGGCGTGAAAGCGGGGAGCTGGATGGAGAATTCTGCAATGGGCCCGGTGATGCGGAGCCCCGAGCGATTGATGGCGGCGACGTGGTCGGCCACGTTGTCGACCAGGGTTACCTCGTGGCCGGCGCGCGCCAGGTATGCGCCCATAGTGCCCCCGATGGCGCCGGCTCCCCAGACCAGACAGCGTCCCTTCGATCCGGTTACGATGGGCCACCCCACGGACCGTCCAGCAGTGCCCGGGTCTCCTCGACCGCGACCTGCCACAGGGCCAGCAGGTCCTCATCTGGTCGCTGATACAGCCCGCCGTAGTTGCCGTCCGGGATGTAGGCCTTCATCGCCACCGGATTGAGCAGCCGGACCTTGTCGATGTCGACCATCGGCTTCTGGTTTTTCGGGAGCTCGACGCCCGGCAACCTGGTCCAGGGGAAGTTCTCCATCCATGACCCATGGGATGCGACCGGATCAATGGCCTGAACCTTGGCCCAGGTTCGGGGCGCGTTCCACCAGTTGTGCCAGAGGACCTTACAGCCGGGATTGTCGGCGGCCCATTCCTGGGCGAACTGCTGGGCCGCGCCGTTCCCCCCGTGCCCGTTGCAGAGCATGATCCGGCGAAAGCCGCTGTGGGCCATCCCGTCCAGGATGTCCCGGACCACCGCCAGGTGGGTCTCGACCCGAAGCGAGATCGAACCGGGGTATTCGCGGAAATAGGGGGTGACGCCGTAGGAGAAGACCGGAAAGACCGGAATCCCCAGCGGTTCGGCCGCTTCGACTGCCACCCGCTCGGGGAGGATGCAGTCGACCGTCAGTCGGAGGTAGCTGTGCTGCTCGGTGCTGCCCAGGGGCAGCACCGCCCGGTCGTCGCGTTTGAGGTACGCGTCGACCTGCATCCAGTTCATGTTACTGATGTGCATGCGGCCGTCATGCCAAGGTGGGTACTGGAGAGGATACGCGGCAGCCGCTCCGGGCGTTAAGGGCTGCCTGCGATCCTCATTGGGCTCGAACATGACACTGGTGTCAAGAGGAGTGAGCGGGCGACCTCGATATCCAGGGTGGTAACTCTGCAGCGCTGGTGGGGGCGCATCGGTGGATAACCGCAGGCGCCTTCATGTGATGTCGCCCCACCTTGCCCAACTTCTCGCTAGAATCTGGTCCCCAAGGTCAACTGAACGGTCCTTCCCTGGCCCGGGTTCTCAGCGTTGGTTTTGATCCGGCTGAGGAAGTTGGCGTACGCCTGGTCGAACAGATTGCGCACCGCCAGGTCGACCTGGATCGCTCCCGGCCCGGAGCCGATGGTGAACCCGGCACCCGCGTTGGCCAGAGTGTACCCGGTCGATTGATATCCCTTCCCCTCGAACGCCCCGGCAAAGAACGACGCTTCGGCTGGATCAAGTCGGCCCTGCCGGGCATTAGTCTCACCACCGACCGAGAAGTAGGGATTCCGAATCACCCCTTCACCACCCGGCTCGATCCGTAATGTGTAAGTGGCGCGGAACGGCGGCATCGACGGTAACGGATTGTCGGTGCTGGTATTGGTGCCGTTCACATAATCAGCGGTACCCTGCAGATGGAGCCAGCGTGTCGGATGGTACTGCGCCGCACTCTCGAACCCGGCCAGCCGGGCGTTCCCCTGGGTCACATCGTAGATCTGGAAGCCCGAGGCGCTGTCGACCGACCCGGTCGGTACGGTATAGATGAAATCGGTAATCCAGTTGACGAAGCCCCCGATCTCGATCGCTGCGTTGGTGGTCTGGAGCCGAAGCGCCAGGTCGGTATTGAGCGATTTCTCGGTCTTGAGGTTGGGGTCGCCCCGCTCGAATGCGACCGTTCCCTCGTGTACTCCGTTAGAAAAGAGATCGAAACTCGAAGGAGCCCGGAACCCCCGACCGACATTGAGCACCAGCGCCACCGGCTCGGCCAGCTTGTAGAGAAAGCCGAGATTGCCGGTTACCGAATTCCAGCTCCGAGTCTGAGCCGCGACCGACAGGTCGCTATCGGCGCTGACATCCATGTGGCGATAGTCGTACCGGGCCCCGAACGAAAGGTCCCATTTTCCGCCGTGGACCTGCTCGAATCCGTAGAGCCCCACCGCATTCACGCCGGTGTTGGGAATCAGCGTCTCCTCGCCGAACTTGTCGAACGTGGTGCGGATCCCGCTGAGTCCGAACACACCGGACAGGTTACCGATCGGTGCGTGATGGAAATGGGCGTCGAGGCTGTAATTCCTCGACAGCAGACCCAACGCTACGTTGTCGCTTCCGGCTTCCTCGAACTCCCGGCGGCGGTTCTGCTCGAATCCGCCCGTCAGCTCCAGCCGGGAAGCACCCAGCGGGATCATCCCGTCGATTCTGGCCCGGCTGGTGGCAATCCGCTGAAAGGGGGTGGCATCGGGCGCTTCATCGGTCAGCTCGATTTTCTCATCCCGTTGAGTGAAGCTGCCGGTGAGGCTGCCCCAGCTGCCCCGAGCGCCGGCGGCCAGACTTCCACCCAGTGCTTGGTTGCCGCTGTTCCAGAGTTGGTAGTCCGGAGTTCGCAGATCTTCGCTGGTCCGTCCGCTCAGAGTACCGCGAAATCCGAATTGCCCGGTAGCGCCTTCGAGGAGCAGCGCCCCGTCAGGCTCACGGTTGTTGGTGCTGTACGAGGCCGACGCTTCGCCGCCGAACAGACTCTTCCCCGGCTCCGCTGTGGGAAGCGGCTGGGGGATTACGTTCACTACTCCTCCCAATGCATCCGACCCGTACAGCACGCTGGCCGGTCCCCGAATCACCTCGATCCGGTCGGCCAGCGCGGTCTCCAGGTTGGGACCGTGCTCATCACCCCACTGCTGGGTCTCCAGCCGCTGCCCATCGTCCAGGATCAGCACCCGGTTGGAGGTGAGGCCGCGAATCACCGGTTTTCCGATTCCCACCCCGGTGCTCAAACTGTGGACTCCGGCAACCTGATTGAGGGTCTCACCCAGACTGGGTGATTGGGCCGAGCGGAGATTGGTCCCATCGACCACTGCGGTCGGCTGGGGCGAGGTCAGCGGATCGGTTGCGCCGGGAGTGGAGGTGACCTGAATCGGCGGCAGTTCTACCAGCGAAGGCTTGAGCCCAAAGTCGAGCGTGATTTCCTGATTCCCCAGCTGAACTCGGCGGGCCTGCGGGGCAAAGCCAATCGATGAGACTGAGATCAGATAATTGCCGGTCGGGAGGCCGGCGATCCGGTACTTCCCTTCCGGGTCGGTGGTGACGGTTCGTCCGGCTTCAACCACGGTGACCCGGGCCTCAGTCAATGCCGAACCGTCCGCGGTACTGGTAATCCGGCCACTCAAGGCCGGGGCTGTGCCTGAATCGGGTATTGCGGGTGAACTCATCGGGCCGGTTGCGAGCAACGCGCCGAGCAAATGCGCCAACATCGGGAATCCTCCAAGACAGACGGACCACCGAGTCGCATGGCTCGGCGGCAAACGAGAATCGAGGTCTGGTTGTGGGAACGCTCAGAGGAGCGTCGGAGGAGCCCGGCTCTGGTAGGAAAGGTCGAGACGCTGAGGGACGAACTGAACCACGACCGAAAGAATCGCGGCGTGGGTAATTGCCGAGGCAACCAGTACGGAGCCTTTGCCCGGCGCCAGATCGCGGAGATCGGCCAACAGGCGGCCAAGCACACAGTGCTCGCTGTGATCGGCGCAACCACCACGGCCTTCGAGGTGAACTCGACCCCGGACCGGCCCATTCTCGATCCGGTGATCCAGCAGGACATCCGCCTCCGGCAAGCCGAAGCTCCCCGCGACGAATATCGTCGCGAGGAAAATCGCCTGCAGCCGGAGGAGGAATTGCTTCATGGGTCAGGCCGGAGCCGGATTCAAGGCGAAGCGGCGCACGGCCCACGCCAGCAGCAGCGCGATACCGAATACGCAGACCACCACGGGGCCGGTCGGCAGATCGTATTTGAAGCTGATGGTGATCCCCAGTGCCGAGACGATCACCCCGGCGATCCACGAGATTATTGCCAGATAGCCGTGACGCCGGGTGAACTGGAAGGCGATGGCCGCGGGGACCACCAGGAACGAGAACACCAGCAACACCCCCACGATCGGCACCGAGAAGGTGATCACGATGCCGAACGAGAGATAGAACCAGAAGTCCCACAGCCGGATCTTCCACCCTTCGCGCTCGGCCTTCTCGGGCTCGAAGGAGATGGTGAGGAATTTTCGGCGCAGAATCCAATGGAAGAGCCCCACCACCAGGTAGACCGCCGCCAGGCGCCCGATCGCCGGCCACCCGACCCAGAGCAGGCTTCCCACCAGGATGTCCTTGATCGCTTCGCCACCCCGGGGGGACTTGTCGGCCACCAGCAGGCCGGCCGCCGATGCCACCACGTACACGATGCCGATGATGGCCTCCTGCGGTACCCGGCCCTCACCGTGTTTGGATCGGGTCAGTGCGAACATCGCCGCGCCCGCCGTAGTGAATCCCAGGGCGTAGGCGAACGACCGGGCTGAATCGGGCTCGGCCCCGAGAAAAATGGCGATGGTCGAACCGAGCGCGGCTACCTGAGCCAGCGAGAGATCGACAAAAATCACTTCCCGGGCGATGACGTGCACGCCGAGATAGGAGTGAATGGCCACGATCGCCATGCAGGCGACCAGCGGGGCCAACCACAGGCTGTGGACCAATGCGTCCATCAGGAAGCTCCCTTGCGGAATCCAGCGACGAGGCCGTTGATCCAGGTATTCATGAGATCGAAGTAGGTGTCGACTCCCGGTGCGCCGGCGGTGTTCTCCGGGACGACGACCGGCGTGGCTCCGGTCTTTTCTGCTACCTGCTGGATCTGGTTCCGGTTGAAATAGTTCGAGGCAAACAACACCGGGATATGCCGCTCCTTCATCAGCGCGATCACTTCCTCCACGTGCTTGGGGGTCGGCGGGATTCCCGGTTTGGCCTCGATATAGGAGGCGCAGCTCACCTGGAACCGATGACTGAAGTAAGCCCACTCCTTGTGGTAGCAGGACATCTCCTTGCCCCGGAAGATCTCGCCTGCCTTGAGCCAGCCGCCCAGCTTATCCATGAGCGGCTTGCCTTGAAGTTTGTTGCTGCCGAGGAAGTCGAAGAGCTTGTCGCTCTTGAGAAGATTGAACGCGGCGGCGGGAGTCAGGATATTCACCAGCTCCGCACCCATGGTGGCCTCCAATACCCGCTTCTCGAAATCGGCCTCGCGAGCGGTGAAGTAGGCGGCGTCGTTAGGAGCCACCCGGCTCAACCCGGTCAGAATATTCCGGGCAATGATGATCGCGTTGAGCGGATCGGTGTGGATGTGGGGATTCCCGTCGGCGTGGATATCGCCCTCGGACCGGTTGAGCGAGGTCGGCACCTCGAGCAGGGTGATCCCGGTGTAGGCCGTCACATAGCCCGGCCCGCCTTCGCTCACTTTACGGTTGCTGGCGCGGTCGAGCAGGGCCGGAACCCAGAGCTCGAGGTCGAGGCCGGTAGTGACGAACACATCGGCGTCCCGCAGCACCGCCACGAAGCTGGGCTTGGGTTGGACGAAGTGGGGATCCTCATCGCCCTGGGCGATCGAGGTGACCACCCCCCGCTCTCCGGCGATTTCCCGGGCGATGGCGCCGTAGGTGGTGAGGCTGGTGACGATCTTGACCTGGTCGGCGGCGGGCTTGGGTGCCGGGCCGGAGAGCAGGGTGAGAAGAGTTAAAATCATCGGGTGTGCTCGTTGATGGAGAAATACGTCATCCCGAGAGAGCGACAGCGAACGAGGGAGCTACCCACCAGTACGGTGGAGGAGGTCCCTTGCGCGGACGCGCTCGGGATGACGTAGGTGTGATTGCGAGCGAACATCTCAGTACGTCTCATGCTTGTGCGGCCCCATGGCGAACACCGCCTGGAGCAGCAACCGATTGTCATTCCCGCCGCCGTCGATGTGATGGTGCCGGCCTTCGAGACGGAGATAGACGAATTCACTCTCCCACCAGGTGATGGTGGGAGAGACCTGCCACTCGGAGACCTTCGCTCCCCGAGCCGATTCGACGTAGTCGTAACGGGTGCCGAAGATCCAGCGCTGGCTGGTCTGCAATACCAGATCTGCGAACATGCCGTAGCGGGTGGTCTGGTCGTTCAGCTCATCGCCCCGGAAGCGATACCCTTCGGCCCGGAAGGTGAGATTCTTTCGGGTCCCGGCATTGGGCGGCCGCCAGGTGAGCCTCAGGTCTGCACCCAGCACCCTGCCCTGCAGGGTGTCGCCGTGATTCCCGCCCAGGGCGGTAAATCCGATCTGGCCATAAGTGCTCCGCGAGAGCTGCCAGAAGTTCTGCACTCGACCGAGCAGGGTTCCATGCCGGCCGTTGCCGTAGAGCGGCTCGCTCTCCGCGCTGGTGCCCTGAACCCAGACTTCGTGAGTCCCACCGAAGAGCGACACCGGAAGGGTGGTGTAGAGCGAAAGACCGGCCCCGGCCAGTCCGTCGGTTCCCAGATAGCGCTGGTACACCAGGGGATACTCTGACTCGGGCAACGCGTGAGTGTGCCACCGGTTGAGATCACCGACCTGCTCCCGGATCTGGCCCAGGTCGGCCCGGATCTTGGCCGGCAATCCGGTATACCAGATGTATCCCTCCTCCACCTCGACCTCATCCGGGGTGAAGCTCAGGATGATTTTCGCGTTGGAGTAAGGGTCGAGAGTCGACTGCAGGGCGACTTCGAATTCGCTGGCATCGCCGGAGAGACCGTGATGCTCCCGGCCGATCAATCGGATATCACCGGTGGCACTGATCTCGGGATTGAGCGCCGATCCGCTCCGTTGCCGGCCGACGAACTCGGTGCGTTCGGGCTTGGCGAGGGAGTCAGGCTTCTGGGCCTGCGCCGGCCCGCCCGCTGCGGCGGCCGCAGCGGCGCGAAGCGCGGCGAGGTCATCGCTCGCTGAGTCTGCGGCGGCGGGGGGCGCGCCGGGCCCACAACGAGCGGTGATCAATTTTTCCAGACGGGCGCTCAGCTGACCCAGGCTCTGGCTCAGCGAGTCCTTGCCTGGTGCCACAATCGCGGGCCCGGCCGGGCACCCGCCCCGCTCCAGAGTGTCCATCCGGGCCGCCAGCCGCGCCATCGCCGCTTTGACGTCGCCGGCGGGTTGCTGCGCCGATGCCGATGCCACTCCCCCGAGAAGGAGGGCCACCAGCCACACTGCTGTGCCAGTTTTCTGCCGCATGATGCTCCCAACGTCCAGGGTGACTCCGGGATGGAATCACCTCATTGCATGAGCCGAGTTGTTAGAGGCTGAAGCTTCGGGTCAGGCGGACGGCGGAGCGCGAGGAAGAGCGAGGGTGTGGTGGAACTGGGTCGAAAGCGGAGTCAGCGCCGGCAATCTGGCTACACCAACCGGTGCCAGGGACACCGTTGGTGTTGCTGGTACGCAGGGAAGACCGGTGCTGGTGGCCGGGCTGGACCAAACCGCGCAACCAAGGAGGTGTGAGGTACCGGTTTCCTGCCCGCTGGTGACCCCAACCTCGGTGGAAACCGATCCAGCGCTGGTGGAGTGGAACCAGAGGGCGTCGACGATCGGCAGCCCGAATCCCCCCACCAGGAGGACCAGGAAGAGAACCAGTGCCTTGGCGCGGAGGCGCCCGGGCGAGCGTGACATGGCAATGAAGGTATGCAGCGGGTCCGGTCAGGGGTAGGGCGGCCGGTGTAAGGCTCCATCTCAAGCCAACTTGGCGTTTCACCCCGTTCCAACCCTCCGCCGTCCCTCCCGTCCCTCGCGGTTCCCGGAAGCCGGTTTTGCCGGGTACCTTCCTCTTATATGGCGAGCGGCGAGACGGAACTGGGCGAGCGGAGGGGACTGGTCCCCTGGCCGGTGGGGTTCGGCATCTTCACTCTCATCGGCCTGGCGTTCGCCTTCTCCGGTTACGCCATGTATGCCGTCAAAGGCGAACCGATTGCTTTCGTGAAGACCCTCTACTGGGGTCTGGCCGAGTGGTGGTTATGGGCCTTGTTAGCGCCGGGAATCTTCTGGCTGGATCGCGCGGCTCCGCTGGGAAAATCCACCTGGCGCCGTTCCCTTCCGATCCACTTACTGGGTTATCTGGTGGCGCTGCTGCTGCACGAGACCGGCTACGTGCTCCTGGAGAGGGCCAGTGGCTGGACCATGGTTCCCACCCCGCCATTCGCCCGTCATCTCCTGGTCTTTGTCAGTAAACGGGCACCGTTCGATTTCCTGGTCTATTGCGTGCTCGTCGGGTCCTCCTGCATGGCCAATATCTACCGCCGTTATCAGGAGCGGGAGCTGCGAGCCTCCCAGCTGGAGGCCCAGCTGACTAAGGCCCAGCTGGAAGTGCTTCGGAGCCAGCTGCAGCCCCACTTTCTGTTCAACACCCTCAATACCATCTCCTCGCTGGTCAACAGTGACACCGTCGCAGCCGAGCGGGTGGTCAGCCGCCTGGGCGATCTGCTGCGACTCTCGATGAAGCACACCGGCCAGAATGAACTACCCCTCCGCGAGGAGCTGGAGTTTCTGGGTCACTACGTCGATATCCAGCGGAGCCGCTTCCGGGAACGTCTCAATGTCGAATTGAGCGTTCCCAACGAAGTGCTGGAGGGGATGGTGCCCACTTTCGTTCTCCAGCCCCTGGTGGAGAATGCAGTACGGCACGGCATCGAACCCCGAACCACTCAGGGCCGGGTGCTGGTCAAAGCCTGGCGGGAGGGCAACCGCCTGATTCTTGAAGTCGCCGACAACGGCCCCGGTCTGGTCGGCCCGGTGAAGGAATCCAACGGCAATGGCCGGGGAATCGGTCTGGCGAATACCCGCGCCAGACTGGAGCAACTCTATGGTATGAACCAGTCGATCTCGATCTCCAATCGACCGGAGGGCGGGGTGGTGGTGCGTCTGGAGGTTCCCTTCCGGGAGTTCGAGGGGCAGCGGACTCCGATCCCCGATCCTCGACTCACGATCCGCAACTCGAATGCCTGATATTCGCGTCCTCATCGTGGATGACGAGCCGCCGGCTCGTGAACGGATTCGGGCACTGCTGGCTGACGAATCCGACATCGCCATCGCCGGCGAATGCGAAAGCGGTCTTTCGGCGGTCGAGTCGATCAAGAATCTCGATCCCGATCTGGTCTTCCTCGATGTGCAGATGCCGGGACTCGATGGATTCGGGGTGGTCGACGCCCTCGGTGAGGCCCTGCCGGTGCTGGTGTTCGTTACGGCCTACGATGCCTATGCGGTCCGGGCCTTCGAAGTGCACGCGCTCGACTACCTGCTCAAGCCGTTCGACCGGGAACGATTCCGGGCCACGCTCGATCGGGCCCGCTCGGTGCTGGCCGAGCGAGCTCCGGTGAATCAGATCGCCGGGGAGGCGGCGCCGATTTCAGAGGCCGATCCCGGTCGAGCTCCACTCCGACGGATGCTGGCCAAACGGGATGGCCGGCTGATCGTGCTCAAGGTTGCCGAGATCGACTGGATCGAATCTTCGGCCAACTACGCCTCGCTGCATGTGGGGAAAGAGACCTACCTGGTGCGGGAGACCATGCAATCGCTGGAAGGCCGGCTGGATCAGGCCCAGTTTCTCCGGATTCACCGCTCCACCATCGTGAATCTGGACCGGGTCCAGGAGATCGAGCCCTACTTCCACGGGGACTACATCGTACGGCTGGCCGACGGCCAGCGCCTGACACTGTCGCGCACTTATCGGGACCGGCTGCAGAAGCATTTCGGCCGGATGTAACAGCTTCACCGCAGAGAGGCAGAGAACTACCGAGGGCCGCAGAGCTTCCTCCCCTCCGCGGCCTCTGCGGTGAAGCAGTTGCAGTTGCAATCTGAGGATGTCGAACTCCGCCCTGCTCGTCCAATCCCCCGCCAGTGCAGTTCATCCCATCCCGTTAGCCCGCCGTAGTCCCCCCGAATAGACTGGCCTCCGTCACTCTACGCCGAGGAACCGGTGAGTCGGTCTCGAACTGTCAGGTATTTGCTCGCGGCGTCAGTTCTGATTGGGGTTTCAGCCTGTGGAACCGCGGCGGCCGATAACGGGGACGAGGCTGCTGTCAGGCAGGTGATCACGAGGCTGGACAGTGCCTGGAATTCCAAAGACAGTCTCGGCGTCGAGAAGGTCCTGGCCCCGACCTACGTCTACTTCTCCTCCAAAGGCGGCATTACGCCTCGAGATCAGGCACTCGGCTTCCTGGTTGCTCCCCATTACCGGCTGGACTACGCCGACCGTAGTGAAATCGAAGTTCATCTTTTCGGCGCCAGTGCGGTGGTTTCCAGCCGCTGGCGGGGACGCGGCAGTTGGGAAGGCAAAGAATTCGTTGACGACCAGCGCTGCAGTCTGACGCTGGGTTGGAATTCGGCCGGCTGGCAGGTCCTGAGCGAGCACTGCACCCAGATCGAAAGCTGATTCGGCCGCGGCATTTTCAGACCGTGGCACTCACCCTGAACGTTGAGGCGCACATGTTCTCCAAGGTTCTCTGGTCCACTGCGCTGGTACTGCTCGGCGCGGGTCTCTCTCATCTGGGCTCGCTGGCCGCGCGCTCGTCTGACGAGCAGGAGGTTCGCGGGGCGCTGCAGCACTACATCAACGGGCATGCCACCGGATCAGCCGACGAGTTTCGGGCCGCGATGTATCCCCAGGGCACCATGAACTTCATTCGCGACGGGAAGTTCACTCAGATCAGGCTGGAGGAATACATCGCCCGGGCAGCCGCTGGTTCTGGCAAGCCCGCGGCTGATGAGGCCAAGCGGAAGCGGCGGATCGACCTGGTGGACGTCACCGGAGATGCCGCGATCGGCAAGATCACGCTGGATTATCCCGATGCGGTGATCACCGACTACATGGAACTGCTCAAGATCGATGGCAAGTGGCAGATCGTGGCCAAGAGCTTCACCCGCAAAGTGCCGGCTACCTGATGCTGAAGCTGACCATCAATGGTCGACCCCAGACCCTCGACGTTGGGCCGGACATGCCGTTGTTGTGGGCGCTGCGTGACGTCGCGGGTCTCACCGGGACCAAATACGGCTGCGGCGTGGGTCTCTGCGGCGCCTGCACGGTGCATGTCGACGGGAAGGCGGTGCGGTCCTGCCAGCTGCCCGCCGGTCAGGTGGTCGGTAAGAAAGTCACTACAATCGAAGGGCTCTCGGCCGACGGCAGTCACCCGGTGCAGAAGGCCTGGGTGGCCGAGGATGTGCCCCAGTGCGGGTACTGTCAGGCGGGCCAGATCATGACGGCTGCGGCACTGCTCCAAGAAACCCCCAAGCCGACCGCGGCCCAGATCGATTCCGCCATGGCGGGGAATCTCTGCCGCTGCGGGACCTACCAGCGGATCCGGAAAGCCATCGACCGCGCGGCGGCCGGCAAATGAGCTCCACACTCTCGCGCCGGGAGTTCGTCCAGAGCGCGGCGGTGGCCTCGCTGGTGGTGGCGATCCCCGGCAGTCGCATTCGCATGGGGGAGGCGGCTGACGATGCCGTCAGCTTCACTCCAACGCCGTATCTCGAGATCGATTCCCGGGGCGACGTGTCGATCCGCGGCTTCCGGATGGAAATGGGGCAGGGGATCCACACCGGCTTGGCGATCCTGGTGGCCGAAGAGCTGGAAGCTGACTGGAACCGAGTCAAGGTTGTACCGGCGGTCGCCGATCCCCGTCTCGATATGTCTACCGCCGGGAGCCGGAGCATCCGGAGCCAGTTTGTGCCGGTGCGAACCGCGGCGGCAGCCGCGAAAGAGATGCTGCTGACTGCCGCGGCACAGACGTGGAATGTGAGTCCCGACTCGCTCCAGGCTCAGAACAACGCGATTCTGCATCCCCCCACCAGGCGCCGAGCCGGTTACGGAGAATTGGTCGCCTACGCTGCAACGCTCCCCGTACCTGCTGCTCCAAAACTCAAGGCCGCTTCCTCGTTCCGGCTGATTGGCAAACGGATTCCCCGGGTCGATACCCCGGTGAAGGTCAATGGCCGAGCCGAGTTTGGAATGGATGTGCGGGTGACCGGAATGCGGTATGCGGTGCTGGTGCGCTCCCCAGTGATAGCCGGCGAACTGGATCGGTTCGAAGATTCCGGGGCCATGGCGGTCGGGGGTGTCGAACAGGTTGTGAAGGTGGAAAACGCCGTGGCAGTGGTGGCCAACAGCACCTGGGCGGCACTGGAAGGGGCTCAACGGGTGAAGGCCTTCTGGAAAGAATCGGCCAACGCCAAACTCTCCAGTACCTCGATCAGTCAGGGCCTACGGGAGAGGAGCAAGGGTTCTGCGGTGGTGCACCGCAGCGAAGGAGATCCCTTCGTGGTGCTCCCCGATGCCCGGCGTCACTCGGCGGAGTACGAGGTGCCCTACCTCGCACACGCGACAATGGAACCTCAGAACTGCACCGCCGATATCCGGGCCGACCGGGCCGAACTGTGGATACCGACTCAGAACCCTCAGCGGGGGATCGATGTAACCAGGGAGCTCACCGGTCTTCCGGTCGAAAAGATTCTGGTGCATCCCACCTACCTGGGCGGCGGTTTCGGCCGGCGCGGCCAGGGCGACTTCATCCGGGAAGCGGTGCTGCTCTCCAAGACGATCGGTCTCCCGGTGCAGGTCGTATGGACCCGGGAAGACGACATGAGGCACGATCTCTACCGTCCAGCCACCTATAATCGTTTCGAAGCCGCACTCGATTCCGAGGGGAAACCGGTCGTCTGGTATCACATCATCGCCGGGCAATCGCTGCGCGCCCGGGTCGGTCCACTGGTCGACGGGGTCGATCCCAGCATGGTAGAGGGGGCAGCCAATCTTCCCTATTCGATTCCCAATATCCGGGTGGAGTACTGCAGACTCGATGTTCCGATTCCCGTGGGTGCCTGGCGCTCGGTGGGCAGTTCTCAGAACGCCTTCGTAGTCGAGGGCTTCATGGACGAGCTGGCGATCCTGGCGGGAGCCGATCCCTTCGAGTATCGCCGTAAGTACCTTGCTGATCCGCGGGCCCGACGAGTACTGGAGCTTGCGGCCGAGAAGGCCGCTTGGGGTACCCCGCTACCGAAGGGTCGTTATCGGGGGATTGCCTACGCCGCCAGTTACGGCAGCTTCGCTGCCCAGGTGGCCGAAGTGTCGGTCGACGGTGAGCAGGTGCGGGTGCATCGGGTGGTGTGTGCCCTCGACTGCGGCCAGGTGGTCAACCTCGACTCGGTAGAAGCCCAGATCGAAGGCGCCATCGTCTATGGATTGACCGCCGCGCTCTACGGAGAGATCACCCTGGAGGGTGGTCAGGTCCAGCAGGGCAATTTCGACAGCTATCCGATTCTGCGGATGCCGGAAATGCCCCGGGTCGAGGTGTACGTGATTCCCAGCGCCGAAGCTCCGGGCGGAGTGGGGGAGCCGGGCACCCCGCCGATCGCGCCGGCGGTGGTCAATGCCATCTTTCAGGCTACGGGGAAGCGACTGCGGCGACTGCCGATTCGATTGGGAGGTTCAGGCCTCAGCCGGGCCTCATCAGGCGATTGAAGGCCATAGCGACAATCGGCTGGGGCCATTCGGCAGCACTTCTCCCGGTGTAACAGTCGGGTGCCAGCCGGCCTCGAGAGCCAGGCTGAGTGCCTGGACGGGGGCGGAGTCGAACTTGGTTCCGACGTTCTCCCGCAAGTAGGCTAGCGACCGCTCGGTGGTCCAGGCTGCCCGGTAGGGTCGCTCCGAGACCAGAGCATCGAACACGTCAGCCACGGTCATGATCCGCACCAGCATCGGGATCTGCTCGCCCGAGAGTCCGTGGGGATAGCCCGATCCATCCAGGAGTTCGTGGTGATGCAATACCAGCGGCAACGCCGACCGGAATGCGCCGATCGGGGTGAGAATCCGGGTGCCGATCACCGGGTGCTGCTTGATCAGATCGTACTCTTCCTGACTGAGCTTGCCCGGCTTGTCGAGAATGCCGGAGGGAATACCCACTTTCCCGACGTCGTGCAGTAACCCACCCCGGTGGAGCAGCAGGATGTCGTCCTCGGTAAGGTTCATCCGCCGCCCGATTTCCATCGCGCCCAAGGTGACTCGCTCGGAATGACCGGCGGTCCAGGGCGACACCGCATCGATGGCCCGGGCCAGGGCGGTCAGAGCGCCCCAGCTCAGGTCGTCCAGCTGAGTCACCAGCTGGGTGTTGGAGAGGGCCAGGGCAATCTCCGCCGCAGTCTGGCGATTCCGGATTGCCTCATCCGCGGGCTTCAAGCGCTGGGAGTTTCCCGTCACCACCAGCGCGCCGGTGAGGTTACCCTGCCAGCGAAGTGGCAGGATCATCGCTCGCTCATTCAGCTCCCGCTCCACCCCAAAACCAAACCAGGTAGGCGCGCTGCTGCCGGAGAAGAGGGAGCCTCCCTCGGGATTCTCCTGGAGCCACCGGAGCTCCGCGCTGAGGGGGCGAACTTCCCGTGGAGCCCTCTCAATTCCTTCGTTCCGGCCCCACACCACGGTCCAACGATCAGGCTCCTCGGTTCCCGCCAGCGCAATTCCGATCGAAGTACCCGGAAGAATGGAGCTTTGGTTCGCAATCAGAGTGTTGATCACCGCCTCGGCACCGGTCGCGCCGAGGGCCGCCTCGTGAATTCGGGCCAGCCCGTTCTGATAGCGGAATTGATACCCCAGGTCGCCCGCCATGCGGTTGAAAGAGTCGGCCAGCGATTCGAATTCGTCGCGACTCTTTACCGTGACCGGCTGGTCGAATCGCCCCTCGGCCAGCTTTCTGGTGCCTGCTTCAAGGGCTTCCAGAGGCTGGGTGCTTCGGCGGATCTGTATGTGGGCCAGCACGAAGACAATTAGTAAGGCCAACGCCAACCCTGCGACGAAGATCCGCTGTAGCGACGCGAGCGGCGCCGAAACGACCCGGTCGGAAACGCTTAGCGTCAAAGTCCAGGCGGGCGCTCCGTATGCCCGTTTGAGAAAGAGCGTCCAACTGGCAGCCAGGAACTCTCCACTCCCATTGCGCCAACGAAACGCGGGGTTGTTGCGGGGGGTCTGTTGGGGCGCCTCGCCCTCTGGGCAGGAAAGCGACTCACCGGTCTCAGTGGTAAGACATACCTGCATCCCCGCTGGAGCCACACTGCTGCTGGGGTCGGTTCCAAAAAGTGATCGCCGAAGGACGTTGCCCCAGAGCTGGTGGTCGGGAAGCTGGTCGAGGGCGCGAACCAGGAAGACCTCGGTACCCCGCGCACTCGAACCCCAGGTCAGCAGCGCCTCGCCATGGGCTAAGTGGGCGCGCTGTTCGTCGGAAAGGGGAGGAAGTGAGGGAAACTCACCGACCCCATGGAGGACGTCACCACTGGGCCCAACGATGGCCATAGCGCGAAATCGAGGGCCCACAGTGGCAGCGGTGTCGAGGATCGATGCGGGAATGACCGGGTCCGAACCCAGCTGATTCCCGGTGGCCTTAAGCATGGTCGAGAGTGAGGCCACACGATCCAGCAGCATCATGCCGGACGTCTTGGTTTGCTCCCGGAGTCTCGCTCGATTGATACTCTCCAAGTCGTCGGCCACGTGCTGGTATCCCAGGGTGGCCAGGACGACGAGCGGAAATACCGCGCAAAAGAGAAACAGCAGGAGGATGCGGCGACCGACTCTAGTCCGGAGAAAAGGTGAGCCGGCCATTGTGACTCAGAAGTCGGAGGCGAGGCCGATGAAGCCGCCGTCGTTGGCTCTGACTATGTCGTCGGCGCTGCTGTTCGCGGTGAATGGAAGAGCAGATTGGCCGTCGGGCCCGGTGCTATAGAGATCGAAGGTGGAGTTGACTGGCACCAGGAACCGGTCGCGCCGGGCTCCGGGAGGATTCCCATTACTCGCGGGGAAGCGATAGTACACGTAGGGATTGCCCCAGGGATCCAGCATGCCCGCTCGGCCAATGCCGGAGAGATCGGCGGGGAGACCCTGGTTCCCCGCCTCCAGCGCCATCAAATCCCACTGGATGGCGTTGATATCGCCGATCGCTTTGGTAACCTTGGCCTTCTCCAGGAATCGCTTCAGCTCCGGAATCCCAATACCGACAAGCAGGGCAATGATCATGAATACGGCAAGCATCTCGATCAGGGTAAAGCCAGCAGCGCCTCGGCATTTGGCCGAGTTGCTCCGGGCAGTGCAATGATCGGGGGACACCTGGCTGTCCATAGTGACCGATTCTTTAGCAATCAGAGTGCCACGCGTAAACTTTTGTTTTACAAACACTTAGCTTCTTTGGTGTTAGCCGCGTCCACAGTTATTGCCAATCACTGGTCATTATCGGCTGGATTCGGCTATCGTGTGATCCCTGAATCATTTATGAAGGGCGCGGGGCGGAGGGGCTTGTGGCTACCTGGCGCGAAAGCGGCAAAGTCTTGACTGGTCAAACCAAGCGCATGAACTTGACTCCATACCCGCAAAGGAAATTGGTCATGCTGCGTCGTCTGGCCCTTCCAGCACTTGTTGTCATCGCTGCCTGTTCCGGCAACGATCAAACCGGCCCCCAGACTCTGTCCCTGAACGGTACCTGGCGGCAGAGCGGTGACCTCCGCGAAGCAGCCACCGGCGACCGCCACATCAACCTGGGCAGCTTCGCCCTGGCCCAGTCGGCCGGCGAGGATTTCGGTGGCACCGGGTCTCAGGGCATCGACGCCTACTGCACCACTGCCAATTCCACTAAGTACACCGGGCCACTGGCTGATCCGGTTGCTTTCGACATCGCCGGCAAACTGGACGGCCGGACGGTGACGTTCACCCGGGCCGATCAGGTTGCGTCCTGTGAGTACACTGGAAGCTTTGTGGCGGGGAACAACAAGCGGATGACCGGTACTGCCACCTGCAGCTACACCAAAGACAACGTGCTGCACACCTTCACCGGTCAGTGGCAGGCGGATAAGCAGTAAGGCGCCGTGTGGATGGGGCGAGATGTCGTCCCGAGACGAACGAAGTGAAGTCGAGGGATCTCAAATCGTCACAGTTTGAGATCCCTCGTTCGTTTCACTCACTCGGGACGACACTCGCGGCGTAGTCCTCAGAACCGCGGCACCCCGTACAACTCGTACACCCCACTCTCCATCCAGTTGTAGAACCGGTTGACCCGTTCCTCCAACGTGTCCGACACCGCTACCGCCGGACAGTTGCTGTAGGAACCCCAGCTCCCACCGCCGGCCGCGATCACCGCCTCGACGAATGCGACACAGTTGTGAGGTAAGACGCCCCAGAGCCAGGTGTCGGCCAGACGATTCTCGATGAATTCGCGGGCCCCGGCGGGATTGGGGAGCGCGACTTTTCTACGGCGGAGTTCGGTCTTACCGCAGGAGGTGAGATAGCGGCGGTAGCCGGCATCATCCATGTACATCGGATATCCCAGGGTCTTGCCCAGACCCTTACCGCCGGGGTCTCCCACCGCGTGGAAGTAGTACCCGCCCTTGGCATCATAGACCAGCAGATGGCCGCAGACATTGGGGCCGTCGCCGCTTACCGCTACCACGTAGGTGTCGGTGAAATCGGGCTGCACGATCCCGCAAGCCAGCAGAACTTCGCCTTCGTACGGCATAGGTCCTCTTGAGGTGTCCGGACCCTTTAGACGCACCGACCGGGCTCAGATTCTCAGAAGGGGACCGACAGGAAGAAAGTGAGAGCCCGGTTCCGAATGTCGCCGATATCGCTGACCGAACGGACGCTCTGGCTGAGTCGGGCCTCGATGGCAAGCTCACTGCTCTCGATCGGGATGCCTATTCCCGCGCCCCCCAGAACCTGAAAATCGAGAGTCCTGAACCTGGCCACATTGTTGCCGGTGCCGCATTCGCTGCGGGACAGTGTGACCCCTTGATCCGACAGCTCCACGTTGCAGCCGATCCGGGCGCCGGGCACGCCGCCTCCGGTGAACAACAGGCGGACTTTGCCGAGGGTGAGACGGGTCCGGAGCAGGAGTGGAAGGTCGAGATAGACCAGGTCCAGGTCGAGCCGGACCGGGGTGGTCGATCCCGCCGGCACCACCGAAGTCGCTCCACCCTTACTGGCGATCTGGATGCCGGGCCGGAACACCAGACCGGAGAAGAGCCGAGTCTGGAAGTAGGCTCCGGCCACCGCACCCTCGTGCAGGGTCACCCCGCCGCTGTTCCGTCCGCTGAAGCTGGCGCGAGTGTAGCCCAGCTCGACTCCGATTGCCCGCCGTCCCTGGGCCAGCAGATCGTCGGTTGCCGAAAAGAGAATCAGCGCCCACAGCGCGAGAAAGGCGAACCGCTTCATGTCGGCTGAACGTTCAATGCAGAGCTCCGGGATTGCTCCAGCCCGGCCCCCGGTTTCCGGAGCGGGCCTTCGGCAGGCAGGATAAACCAGAAACTGGCGCCGTGGCCATAGACCGATTCGCAGCCGATGGTTCCCCCGTGCATCTCCACGAATCGCTTGGAGAGTACCAGCCCTAATCCCGTCCCCTGCTGCACTCGGCTGGCCGAGCTGTCCACCTGGCTGAACTCCTGGAACAACTTGCCCATGTCTTCCTGGCGGATTCCGGTGCCGGTGTCGCGTACCGAGATCCAGACGCATTCGCGAGAGACGAAACGGGCGTTGTCGCCGGCCCGGTCCGAGGGAATCGGGAGGGGCGCCCGGGTCGCGATCGCGGAAACTGTAACCGTGCCACTCTCCGGGGTGAACTTGGAGGCGTTGGAGAGCAGATTGAACAGGATCTGCCGGATCCGAACTCCGTCGGCCAGCACCGGCAGGGGATCGGTGCCGATCTCCAGCACGCACTCCTGCTGCTTGGCGGTGCGGAGCGAAGCGGTATCGGTGACCGCTCCCAGGATCGCCTCGCGCAGGTCGTTCTGGGAGAGGCTCAAGGTCATCCGGCCGGCTTCGATCTTGGAGAGATCGAGCACCGAATTGATCAAGCCCAGCAGGTGTTTGCCGTTCCGGAGAATGGAGTCGAGAAACTCGCGCTGGGCTTCGTTGAGCTCGCCCAGCTCCTCGGTGAGCAGCAGGTCGCTGAAACCGTTGATGGCGTTGAGCGGAGTCCGCAGCTCGTGGCTCATGTTGGCGAGGAACTGGCTCTTGAGTTCGGTTGCCCGCATCAACTCGCGATTCTTGGTGGCCAGGACCTCTTCCTTGCGACGGCTCTCTTCCAGCACATGGGCCCGGTCAAGCCCTACCACCACCTGGTCGCCCAGAGTCTGAAGCAACCGCAGGTCACCCTCACTGAAGGGGCGGCCATCTTTGCGATTGCACGCCGCCAGCACCCCGATCACAAACCCGGCTGCGACCAGCGGTACACAGGCCAGCGCGTTGGATTGATCGTCCGGCATCGCGAAATTCCGCGGATCGCCCGACATGTCGTTGGAGATCAGCGGCTGCTCGGTCGAGACCACGTGGCCCACCAGCGAATGATCCACCGGAATCAGCCGATCCCGGGCTTGCTGGAACCAGCCCGAGGCCGCCACTACCCTCACGAATCGGCCTTCTTCTACCACGAATCCAATGGCCGAACTTTCGCTCTGCAGCAGATCGGCCACTGCATCGGCGATAACCTGGAGCACGTGGTCCAGCGTGTCGCCCGAGACCATCGCATCGGCCACCGTTCGCATCCGGTCCAGTTCCCGGTCGCGCACCGCTGCCTGGGCCAGCGCGTCTTTGAACGCCTGCTCCTGCCGGCCGGCTTCCGCGGTCAGAAACTTGGCTCCGAACCACACCGCGGCGGCTACCCCGGCCAGCAGCAACCAGCCCAGCGTTTGGCCCCGGCCCACCAGCCAGGCTCCAATCACCCCGACGATCAGTGTCGGGACGAAGTAGAGGCTAGTCCGGTTGAGTGGTGGGCTCATAGGTAATGGGCTAAGAGCTGAAAGCTAAGAGCTACGTGCTGGAAAGGCTGAATCGGTGCACGTTTGCTATCAGCTATTAGCTCTCAGCCCCATCAGTCAAAAGCTCGGAGAATTCCGTCTCGCCAGTCGCCAGCATGCGGCGGAGATAAGGCCGGCACAGCCCGCATTGACCGCCGCAGCCGGTTTCGCGGGTCAGATCTTCCAGCGTCCAATGATGCTCTCGCGCTGCCGGCAACAGCCGGGCGAAGGGCACTCGGCGGCAGAGACACTGGGTGACACTGATTTTCGGCATGAGGGAAAGTCGGCTGAAATCGGGCTCACGGATTGGTCGGCCGCAGGTCCAATTCGCTCACCAGCGCCCGCTCGGGCAGGGCCAACGCGGAGAGGACCGCGGAGGCAACGTCGTCCGGCTGAAGGACCTGGGCCAGATTGGGACTGAGCACCGACTGCCCCCGGATCAGCGGGGTGTCCACCGTACCGGGACAGATGGCAATGACCCGCACGTTGTCTTTTCTGACTTCCATCATGAGGGCGCGACAGAAACCCAAGGCCGCATGCTTCGAGGCGACGTATCCGCTCCCGCCGGCGAATCCGTTCTTGCTGGCGATACTGCAGATGGTGACCACCGCGCCGCGCTTCCGCTCTCGCATCCCCGGCAACACTTCCCGGGTGATGAGATAAAGACTCCGCACGTTGGTGGCCATCATGGTGTCCCAATCGTCCAGCGTCAGCTGTTCAAACGGCTTGAGGATGCCGGTGCCGGCGTTGTTGACCAGCACGTCGATGGGTCCCAGGGCGGTCACGATCTGTTTGACCACATTGCCGGCATCGGCTTCCAGCCCGACATCCCCGGGGAACCCCGAGGCCTTGATGCCGGCGGCGCTGAGATCGTCGAGAAGAGTACGGAGGCGGGAGGGGGTACGGGCGCAGACGCCGACGGCATAGCCGGCTTGGCCTAGCGCGAACGCGATGGCGCGTCCGATTCCTTCAGTGGCACCGGTGACCAGCGCGACGGGCTGTGGCATACCGGGAAGGTAGGCCGGTCACCACGAGGGGCAAAGTGGTCTCGAGGGTGGAGCGCGGTTCAGCGTCTAATCGGCGGGGCGGATCCGGATCAGCATTCCCATGTCCTCCCCCAGCCAGAACCGGTCGACCCCCAGATAGAGAAACCCATCAGGCCCCTCCACCACCTGCCGGGTTCGCCAGCGGCGGCCGGTGAGAAGCCTCTCCTCGGAGACGATCCGGTCTCCCTCGAGAGTCAGCCGATTGAGGTGGCCACCGCAGCACATCCCGCCGAGAAAGAGATTGCCCCGCCAGGCCGGGAAGGCCGAGCCGCTGTAGAAAGTCATTCCTGAGGGAGCAATCGACGGGCGGTAAAAGTAGACCGGCTGTTCCAGCCCTTCGGCTCGGTTCCGCCCGCCGCTGATCTCCTGGCCGTCGTATTCCTTGCCGTAGGTAATGAGCGGCCAGCCGTAGTTGGCTCTCGGCCGGATGAGGTTGATCTCATCGCCACCCATGGGGCCGTGCTCGTGCTCCCAGAGCTGGCCGGTTCCGGGGCGGAGAGCGAGTCCCTGCGGATTCCGGTGGCCCAAGGTCCAGAGCTCGGGGCGAAACCCCGCCCGCCCGACGAAGGGATTGTCGGGTGGGACCCTCCCATCAGCAAAGAGGCGGACCACTTTGCCGTAGTCCTGGGCCGGATCCTGAGCCCGGTTCCTCTCCTCCCGGTCCCCCAGGGTGATGAACAGGTACTCGCCCTGACGGACCAGACGTCCCCCATAATGATCGGTGCTGTCGGAGTAGGGGTGCGCGGTAAAGATCCGCTCGAGACCGAGGAGCGAGTCGCCCTCCAGGCGGGCTCGCGCAACGGCCAAGGTTGAGCCGCTGTCTCCAAAGTCCGCCCAGGAGAAGTAGAGCAATCGATTGGTAGCGAACCCGGGGTCAGGGCGGAGGTCGATCAATCCTGCTCCGCCCTTATCCCGGGTCGGTGGGACACCACGAACCTGAATTCGCTTACCACTCGTCGGGTCGACGATCGAAAGCCGGCCGTTGGGGCGTTCACCGGTCAGTATCCGGCCGTCCGGCAACAGCGCCAGACCGGAGAACGCCTGAAACCCAACGGCGACCACTTCGGCCACAAACCGCGCCTCGCGGCTGGTAAAAGGCCCGAGCCGGGTACCGGGGATTTCGGATTGGATGGCGAGCAGGAGCAGGGGTAGTGCGAGCATAGTCTCTGTTTCCGTTCCCCCCTGAAGGACTTCCTCGCGCCGAGTCGCGCTCCGCGCTCCTAAGGGCGCTCGGTCGCGTTCACTGTCCGTCTGTCCGTCCCGACCGTCGAAACTAGGTCCCAACCCCTACAACGCCCTGTACCCCGTTGCCCATGCCAAACCCATCCCTGCCTAACGGCTGGCGAACCCTGCGAACCTTCCGCTCGCCGGGCATGCTGCTGACCGATGATCTCCACGCGCCGGGCTATCGGATCGACTGGCATGTTCATCCCCATCCCGGTTGCACGTACACCGTTCGGGGTGGCTACCGGGAGCGCTCCACTCGGAGCGAATACGCCTGCGGGCCGGGCATGTGGATGCTCAAGCCGAGCGACTCAAGCCACGTCAATCAGTATGGAGGGGAGACCACTCGGAGCCTGCACCTGATGTTCATCGCCGGAGAGCGACCTGACCTGGACCATCAGGTCGATCGTACCTTCGACGTGAAGCTGCTGAGCGGGGGGTCAGGCCCAAGACTGGGCCGGCGGCTGGTGCGGGAACTGGCAGAGAACGATGAAGCCGGCCGCCTGGTGGTGGAAGCACTCTTGCTGGAGCTCACCGCTTCGCTCTGCCGATTACCTCAGCGCGGGGATCCCAGCTGGGTCACCCGGGCTCAGGAGCTGATCGATGAGCAATTCCGGGAGCCCCTTCGGCTGGGAACCCTGGCTGCCGACGTCGGTGCCGAGCCGACCGAGCTGGTTCGCGGCTTCCGCCGCGCTTTGGGGATGACACCGGGCGACTACCTCCGGAAACGGCGAATCGAATGGGCCGATCAGCAGCTCAAGCTGGGGCAGCTGAGCATCGACCGCATCGCCCATGAAGCCGGCTTCCACGACCGGAGTCATTTTGTGCGATCGTTTACCCGCGCGCTGGGGCGGCGGCCGGTCCGGAACCACCCTTGAGCTCGGCCAACTCCCGGTGAATCCGGTGCAGTTCAGCCATTAGCTGATGGTGATGAATCGCATCGGCGCTGGGCACCTTGCCGATGAAGCAAAAGGTTCCGCCGGGATAGAGAATGGCCTGATCCACCTCCTTGAGGGATGGGAACCCCTGCTTTCTCGCCGCGGCCTCCAGTTCTGCGCTGGTAATCTTCTCGGAGGTCAACCGCTCCTCGCTCACCTTGCCATCGGCAATCAGCACATCGGGCCCGCCCTCGAAGAGCATTCCCAGTTTCTGATTTCGAAAGGCCAGCAGCACCACGCCGTAATTCAGGATCAGCAGCGTCGCCGCCCCGATGATCCCACCCAGCACCGAGTTGTCGTTCCCGATGATGGCGTTCTGCACCGTATTGGACAACGTGAGCAGAACGATCAGGTCAAAGGGATTGAGCTGAGCCAGCTCTCGCTTGCCCGCCAGTCGCAGTCCCACGATGAGAAAGACGTAGACCATGACTACTCGAACGACCTTCTCGAGGATCGGCACACCGGGAATGAAAAGGTCGTTCCAGACAGAGGGGGGCATGGTGAACTCAGGGATAGAGATGAGTGAAAAGTGAAAGGTGAAAAGTGAAAAGTGAACACCACCCCGTTTCACTTTTCAGGTTTCACCTGCTTTACCTTCCCCCCATGGCTCAAACCATTCTCGGCCCCCGCTCCGGCCGCCGGGCGCTGAAGACACCAGAGGTTCCGCCCACCTGGCGAGAGCGGCTGCGGGCGACTCGGCGGCTGCCCAAGCTGTTAGCCCTGGTCTGGGATACTCACCGCGGCTATTCGGTCACCATGATCCTGCTGCGCGGATTCCGCGCAGTGGTCCCGCTGGGTGTGCTCTGGGTCGGCAAACTGATCATCGACGCCGTGGTGGGGATGGTGACTCATCCACCGGCGCCGGAGCTCGCGGCCGAGGCGCATAAGCACCTGGCGATGCTGGTAGGAATCGAATTGCTGCTGGCGGTGGCGGGAGAAGTGCTGGCCCGATACTCGGCCCTGGTTGAGAGTCTGCTGGGCGATCTGGTGGCCAATCGGACCAGTGTTGACCTCATGCGTCACGCCGCCAGTCTCGATCTCGAGCAACTGGAGAACGCCGAGATCTATGACAAGCTGGAGCGGGCCCGGCGCCAGACGGTGGGCCGAATCTCGTTGGTGACGGGACTGCTTGCGTCGGTCCAGGATCTGGTGACGCTGCTGTCGCTCGCGGCGGCGCTCACGTTGTATGTGCCATGGCTGCTGTTGCTGCTGGCCCTCGCGGTGTTGCCGTCATTTCTGGGGGAGACCCGATTCGCCGCGCTGGCTTACTCACTGCTCTTCTCCTGGACCGCTGAGCGGCGCCAGCTCGATTATCTCCGCTATGTGGGCGCCAGCGATGTCTCGGCCAAGGAGGTAAAGCTCTTCGGACTGGCCGACTTCCTGGTCGAGCGCTACGCCACCCTTTCCCGCGACTACTACGAAGCCAACAAGTCGCTGGCGGTCAAGCGCTCGCTGGTGGCCTCGCTGCTGGCATTGGTCGGCACCCTGGGGTACTACGGGGCCTACGCTACCATCGTCTATCTCACCGTCACCGGATACCATTCGCGGGGCGGGGTTTTCACCATCGGCTTGCTGACTTTTCTGGCCGCCTCATTCCGCCAGAGCCGGGAGTTGATCCAGCGGGTATTGCTCTCGGCGTCGTCGCTGGTGGAACAGAGTCTCTATCTCGAAGACCTCTTTTCTTTTCTCGATCTCGAGCCAAAGATCCGTTCTCAGCCCGGCGCGGTCCCGGTTCCCGATCCGATCAAGCAGGGTTTTGTCTTCCAGGATGTCGGATTCCGCTATCCCGGCTCGGAGCGCTGGGCGGTGCGGCACCTGAGCTTCCGGCTCGACCCCGGTGAGCGTATCGCGCTGGTGGGGGAGAACGGCGCCGGCAAGACCACGCTCGCCAAGTTGCTGGCTCGGCTGTACGACCCGTCCGAAGGGCGGATCCTGCTCGACGGCCGCGATCTCCGGGAGTACGATGTCGCCAGTCTGCGGCAGAATCTCGGGGTCATCTTCCAGGATTTCTATCGCTACGATTTTCCGGTCAGGGAAAACATTGCGGTGGGAGACATCGTGCGGCTCGGCGACCAGCCGGCCATCGAGAACGCGGCACGGCGCAGTCTGGCCGACAGCGTCACCGCCAGGCTACCAGGCGGCTACGACCAGATGCTGGGCCGGCGCTTCGAAGAAGGGGTCGATCTCTCCGGCGGGGAGTGGCAGAAGGTAGCGCTGGCCCGGGCCTATCTGCGGGACGCCCAGCTCCTGATCCTCGACGAACCCACCGCGGCACTGGATGCCAGAGCCGAGTACGAAGTGTTCCAGCGCTTCTCCGAGCTGACGGTGGGCCGGATGGCGGTGCTGATCAGCCATCGCTTCAGCACCGTCCGCATGGCCGACCGCATCCTGGTACTCACCAAAGGCGAGCTGGTAGAGCAGGGGAGCCACGAGCAACTACTGGAGAAGGCCGGGTTGTATTCCGAACTCTTTCACCTGCAGGCTGCGGGTTACAGATAAGATCGTTAACTGCCATTACACGAAGGACACGTATAATACACGAAGGGGGACGGTGTCAGAGCGGTTTACCCAAATCACCCTACTTCGTTCTTTAAGGGATGTTGGTATTGAGTCGTCCCTCTTCGTGTCACCCTCGTGTTCTTCGTGTAATGGCAGCTAACGGGCTATGAGTGCGCTGGATGCGTTTCGATGAGAAGATTCTGGCCGTCCGCGCGTAGCATCTGTAGCAGCTTGGCAGCTTCATGCGGAGGGACCGAATGTCGTACCGACCGGGTGGTGGCAGTCTACGAGTTGAAATGTCTCGGCAGGTCCTCCCTATTGAAGCGCGGCGGCCGAAGGGCTTCCTCCAGGGCCTGATGCAACTGCTGTTCGGCGGCTTCTGAGTTACACTTCGCCACACCACCTGCGTGATCCCCGTCACGACCTAACATTTCCCCGCCTCAAACGTCTTACCTGGCGACACCAACCGAGGCTTGCTGACCATGTTCGCGCTCGTCGCTGCTTTGCTCGTCGCATCTCCTTCGACCCATCCCGTCGTCGTCCGCGACAACTGGGAATTACTCGGTACCCGTCGAGTCAGCTTCGCCGCCGAGAAGGACGTCATCTCGGCTAAACACCAGGGCCGGTTCCGCGCCATCAAGGTGGAAGTCGAAGGCGGCAATCTCCAGATGTACAACATCCGTCTGGTCTTCGGCGACGGCTCGACCTTTTCGCCCGATACCCGGGTGGAGTTCCGCGAAGGGAGCTGGAGCCGGACCATCGATCTCCCGGGTGACGCCCGGGTGATTCGCCGGGTCGAGTTCTGGTATCGGAGCGAGCTGAAACGGGGCCGGGCGACAGTGAGGGTCTATGGCATCGAAGCCACCCCGGTCAGTGGCCCGGCCGATCCGACGGTTGGCTGGACCAGGCTGGGTCAGCGGGAAGTGAGCTTCCGGGCCGAGCGGGATGCCATCTCCGGTCTCGGCGACGGACGCTTTCGGCAGATCATGGTGGTGGTGAAGGACGCTGACATCGAAATGTTCGATATGAAGGTGATCTTCGGAAACGGGGAACCGTTCTCACCCATGACTCGCTTCTACTTTGGGGGAGACACCCGGAGCCGGGTGATCGATCTCCCCGGAGACCGGCGGGCGATCCGCCGAGTTGAGTTCGCCTATAAGAGCGTTCGAGGCGGGGGAGACGGGCGGGCGGTGGTGGAAGTGTTTGGCAAGTAAACAGTGAGCAGTGAGCGGGAACTGATCGTACCGTTGCCCCGCTCACTGCTCACCTGGGTGCTCAAGTCGACCGTTTCGAGCGCTCTTCCAGTACCGCGACTCGAAAGGCGAGTTTGCGCAAAACGATTGCCTCGGCTGGTCCAATCCACCCCCGGGTTTCGGCCAGGATGGCGACCCGCTCCAGCGAAGCAAGCCGCTCCCGGGCGTCTTCTGATCCGGTACGCCGGGTCAACTGGAGCAGCACCTTACGCCATTTGGGATCCGGCATTTTCCCAGCCGCATCCTCCAGGGCGTGGATCAACGCCGATTGATAGGCAGGCAGAATCCGTTCGGCGACCATGTTCATGGGCCGAGTGTAACGCTGCTTTGTTATGAATTGGTGACCGTCCTAACGCAGTCCGGTACGTTTTCCGACCGGCTATGACCGCCGGGCCGCCAGAAGGCCTATTTCAACAGCGCGCCCCGGTACCGCCTCCCCAGCCGCAACACATCGCCTGTGGTCAGCACTACGTCATAATCGCCGTGCCACTCCGGCCGGATCTCGCGCACCCGGTCCAGATTCACAATGGTCGACCGGTGGATCCGGGTGAACCGGCGCGGATCCAGGCTCTCCTCGAGCGCAGCCATGGTTCCCCGGAGGAGGAAGACTTTGCCCCTGGCGTGGAAGCGGACGTAGTTGGCCGCGGCCTCGATCCAGTCCACCTCCTCGGCTCGGAGCAGCACAAAGTGTTCATTCTCCCGGACCGCCCAGCGCCGGGTGTGGCCCGGTTCGGACTTCTTGTCCTGCGAGCCGATCAGATTGACCAGCCCTTCCCGGGGGGTGCTTTGACCCATGGCCACAGCCCGGCGGACTCGATCCACCGCATCGCGGAGCCGGTTGGCGTCCAGCGGTTTGAGCAGGTAATCGACGGCGTGCACCTCGAAGGCCTTGAGGGCGTAGCGGTCATGAGCGGTAACGAAGATGATCGAGGGGAGACAATCGTCGGCAACCCGTGAAAGCACCTCGAACCCATCCATGCCAGGCATCTGCACATCGAGCAGCACTAGGTCAGGCAGCTCCTTGCGGATCATTTCGACCGCACCGGGGCCATCGGCTGCCTCTCCAATGAGATCGATGTCCCGCTCGAGCCCCAGCCGCACCCGCAGACCTTCGCGAGCCAACGGCTCATCATCAACGATCAGAGTCCGGATCATGGTGCCGCCACCAGGAGCGGTGCGGGGGTCGGGATGTGAGTCGAGCGATAGGGCAACGAGATCCTCACCTGGCCTCCGCCTCCCGGAGCATCTCCACACTCAAGCCGGGCCTCGGTTCCGTATAAGCCCGAGAGCCGGGCCCTCGTGTTAGTCAGACCGATCCCTTCCCGCTTTCCGCCGGCGCTGAACCCGGGGCCGCTGTCCCGCACCTGAATGATCACGGTCTGGTCCCGTCTCTCGATGTTTATCTCGACTCTACCGGCACCCGGTTCCCGCTCGATTCCATGGCGCAAGGCGTTCTCCACCACCGGCTGGGTTATCATCGACGGAACCGCCGCATCGAGCGAGTCGTCGTCCACCTGGCGGATCACCGTGAGCCGGTCGCCAAAGCGCAGCTGCTGCAGCTCCAGGTAGCGATCCAGGAATGCCAGCTCTTCTGCCAACGGCAATTCCTGGGTCCGGGTTTCCAGCGTCATCCGTAACAGATCGCTCAAGGTCGAAAGCGCCTGGGTGACTCCGTTGGTGTCTCCCCTCAAGGCGAGGGTGCTCACTGCATTGAGCGAGTTGAACAGGAAATGGGGCTGCAACTGTTCTCGCAACGCTTTCAGGCGGGCCTCGGACAGGGAAGCTTCCAGCCGGGCTGCGGCTTGCTCTCGCTCCCGGGCCTGGATGCTGGCCCTGGCGGCATGGACTCCACCCACGATGGCCCAGTAGACCGAAGCATCAACCGCCATCCGGAAGGTGATCAGCTTCATCCAGAAGCCGATCACCTCGATGCCGGTGCTCGGCTGCTCTATCGATACGGCCCAGGCCGAGAGAAGTTGATGGAGAAGGAGCAAGAGAATTGTGGCGATTGCGTGAATTGGGAGGTGCCGTACCCAGCGGCCGCCGTCCAGCGGGAACCGCTGGACCAGATAGACGACCAGCGGGATGAACGGGAGCAGCATCACCCACGGGAGCAGCACCCCGGTCAGCGCCTGAGCCAGCGGCTCCTTGAGCTCGCGGGCCGTGTACCAGGCGAATTGCTGCAGAGTCTCCACCGCTCCGAGGACCAGGGTGAGGCCAAGGGCGATGAGAATGATGCGGCGAGTGGTAAGCGCCGTTCGGGAAGGAGCCATACTCACACCCTATTACCAGCCTTCATGTCAGGCAAGGCGGACAGAACCCGTCCGGGTTCGTCCCTGTGGACCGGGTTTGGTCCCCGATCCGGGCCATTAGTCCCCCCTGGTTTGTGGCTTGACGGCGACGGTCCCATCGTGTGGCCCTCAGCAAACCCAACCCCGGAGGAACCGATGTACGCCCGTTCGTTATCCCGTATCGCTCTGGTCGCGCTGGTGGTTTCGGCGACCGGCGCCATGGCCCTTCCCGAAAGCCGTACCCCGGGCGAATCGCGCGATGCGCTTGGCATGCACCTGAGTGCGGTGAAGCTCACTTCCGCCGGGGCCATGACCTTCAATGCCGAAGGCATTCTGTTCCTCGCGGATTCCCGCACCGGTACCCTGTTCGCAGTAGACCCGGCCGAGACCGGCAAGGCCGAGTACAGTGACCGCCCTATGGTGAGCGATCTTGATCTCAAGGTTGCCGGTCTGATGGGAACCACGAGGGACAAGATTCGCTTCGGTGACATGGCCCGCAATCCCAAGACCGGAAGCCTCTACTTCACGGTTTCCCGGGTAGCCGACGGGGAGCATCAATCGGCGCTGGTGCGGGCTCGCGGCTCGAATCAGGTGGAGCTGGTGAACCTGGACAACATCAAGAACAGCAGCGCGCCGCTGCCGCAGGCGCCGGGCAAGGATGCCAAGACTGCCTGGGGCCAGCCGCAGTGGATGTATTCAATCACCGATCTCACCTTCGTCGACGGAGAACTCTGGGTCGCCGGTCTTACCAACGAGGAGTTCTCCTCCGGTCTGCGGCGGATTCCTTTCCCGTTCGGCAAGAACGCCTCGGTGACCTCGGTCGAGATCTTTCATACCAGTCATAATCGCTGGGAAACCGCCTCGCCGATCACCTCTTTCCTGCCGATCACTCTCAACGGCACGCCAAGCTTGCTCGCAGGGTACGGTTGCTCGCCGGTGGCCGCCTTCAGTCAGGCCGACCTGAAGAAGGGTGGTCACCTGCGCGGGCGGACCGTGGCCGAGCTGGGTGGCGGCAATCAGCCGGTGGACATGGTCCAGTATGAGTCGAACGGCAAGAAGTGGGTTCTGATCGCCAACAGCGATCGCACCCTGATGCGGATGGATCCGGAGGAGATCGCCAAGGCTCCCGGGATGACCGTGGGCGTCGACGCTGCGTTCAAGTCGGGGGGAGTCGGCTATCTCTCGATCTCCGGCGTGGGTGTGATGCACGTGGTCGACGCGGGTGACGCGATCGCCGTGCTCAAGCGGGATACCGAGACCGGTGCGGTTGAAGTGGCCAAGTACGAGAAGAAGTGGCTCTAATCATGCGACCGCTGGGGATGGTTCTGTTGGCAGGGACCGTCCTGGCCTGCGGTGAGGCGCCTCGGCCGATCGAGCTCCGGGTGGGGCTCGATCCGGCCGGGGAGAACTTTGGTGAAGTGGAAGTGTGGGGCTTGCCGCCGGCGCTCCGGAAATCGCTGTCCCGGATCCCCGACTCGGACTCCGGCTGGTCCGGTGCCCTCACCATCAAGGCTGCTGCCACCGAGCAGGATGTGCCGCCGCTGGCCGGCCGATATCGGATTGAGCCCAGTGGTTGCCTGAAATTTTCACCCCGGTTCTCCCCCGAGGGTCCGCTGTCGTACCGGGTCCGGCTTGACCCCGGCGCGCTCGTGAAGCTGGCGGGCGCGGCCAGGACCTCGGACACGGTGCAACAGTGGATGTTCCGCCTGCCCAGCCGGCCCATACCCGCGCCGACCACTGACATCGCCGGGATCTATCCGTCGGCGCCGGTGGTTCCTGCCAATCAGTTGCGCTGGTATCTGGAATTCACCGCACCGATGCGGGAAGGCGAGGCTGCCCGCATGGTGGAGCTGCTGGACCAGGAGGGCCAGGTGGTGGAGGGTGCCTTCCTTCGGCGGGAAGAAGAGCTGTGGAATCCCGACCGGACCCGACTCACTCTTTTGTTCGATATGGCCCGAGTGAAGCACGCGATCCGCCGGCGTCTCGAGGTAGGACCGGTACTGGTCGCAGGGCGGAGCTATACCCTGCGAGTCTCACCCGAGTGGCAGGACTCCCGGGGAGCCCGGCTGGTTCACGGGCTGACCCATCGGTTCAAAGCTGGTCCGGGAGACTTTTCTGCGATAGAGCCGCACCGGTGGGCCCTGCAGGCTCCGGTCATCGGGTCGCGCAAGCCGGTGCGCATCGACTTCGGCAAGCCGCTCGACCATGCGTTGGCCAGCAGGTTCATTGCGGTGCGCGGGCCGGACGATGAGGTGCTGACCGGGACTGTGAAGCTGGTTAACCACGATCGCGAGTGGCAGTTCGTTCCTGATACACCGTGGCTGGCCGGGCGATACCAACTCCGTATCAACCCGGCCCTGGAGGACCTGGCAGGAAATCGGGTAGGTCACCGGTTCGATGCTGATCTTACCAAGGGTCAGGACGCCGGTGTGGCGGCTGAACCTTCAGTCATCGAGTTCTTCCCCACCGGCGAGCTGAGTTTCGGGCTCACCACCCCACCGCATTCACCTCCGCCAGAACTCCATTCAGGTCGTTGAACTTCACCCCCTTGGGCTGGGAGGGCATCAACGGCAGGTCGAGTTCGGTCGTGGGGCCCTGAATCTTGACCCGAACCCTGGCCTTCTTGTTGTCCCCCAGATCCACCGTGACCGGCACATACATCATGAAATTGTCCGGTACATTCTCCTGCACCACCCTGAGTTTGACCTTGTACTTCCCACCCTCGGCCGGCTCCGTCCTGGTGGCCACTTTGTAGGTGGGGATCCGCCAGTCGTGGATCCATTGCTGGAAGAACCAATCCATTGGCTGGCCCACGTGCTGCTCCACCACCGCCTGGAAATCCCGGGTCGATGCACTCTTCCCCCGGTACTGGCCGTAGAAGTCCCGCATGGTGCCTTTGAATTTCTCTTCGCTCATGCTCTGCATGTCGAGCATGAGGATGCGGAGCATGTGGAGGACGTAGGCACCCTTGTTGTAGACGATGACGCCGTAGTTGGTGCTCTCGTCCTGGCTGGTGTCCATCCGGTAGCCCAGGGAGATCGGGGCAATCTTGTTGCGGCGGCGGAGGATGTCATCCCGCCAGCGATCCAGGGTCTTGAAGTAGAGCTCGTTCTTGCCTGAACGGGTCTGCAGATACCAGAGCCCGGAGAAATCCGAAAACCCCTCGCTCAGCCACTGATCGTGGTAGGTGTGAAAGTCGACCGCGATCCCCCACCACTGATGGGCCGTCTCGTGGGCCCGGAAGATCTGGTCGAATCCCTCGTAGGTCGTCTGGGTACCGGTCAGCAGCGAGAGATCCACCATGCCCGGAAAGGCCAGACCTTCGGCGTAGGGGACTTCGCCGGCATAGAGATGGTCGACCGGCGGATCGCCATACACGTTGCGGTAGAACTTGAGCGCACTCTGAATGTCGGCTCCGATCTCTTCTTTGGCGTTCCGGAGGACCGGGACTCCCGACCCCGCCAGCAATCGCCCCAGCTTGTCGGACCAGTGTACTTCGAGCGGAGGCAGGCTGTCTCCGGTCAGGCTGTAAGGATCGAAGATGCCGATGTTGAACGTGGCATTCCGGATTGGGCGGGGTGTTTTCCATCGGGTGGTGATCATGTGCCCGGGATAACCGGTGGAATCGGTTCTCTGTCCCACGGCGGAAACCACGAATCCCTCGGGTGTGTGCAGGGTGTAGTCGAAGGTGGCGTAACCCCTGCCGTCGAGCGTCTTGGGGTACCACTGGCCATAGGCTACCGACTGCATCGTGAAGAGCGCGCCGCCCCAGCGATCCACGATTCCGCCGTGATAGAAGACTCGAAGTTTGGCCGAATCCCCCTTCAAGAAACGTCTTGCCGACTTGACCCAGAGATAGGGACTGAGGTGACCTTTGAAGAACTCGGTCGGATTCCCGTCCTCCCATTGAACCGAATCGATCTCGAGCTTTGACGCCAGAGTGAACGGGATCCAGGGGCCGGCGTCCTGGTCGACCTTGAGATCGAGCGTGGTGGCGGCGGTGAGCTTGATATCACCCGTGCCCGTCTGGGGAAGCCATACCTCCATCTGATATTGCTTGATGCTGACGGAAGAAGCCCGCTCGCCGGAATCAGCGAAGCTCCGAGGGGCGCTCCGGCTGGGGAACTGGCTGATGGTTTCCTGGGTCCGGATCACCAGCCCCAGACTGCTCTTGATGGTGAGGGAGACCGCCTCCCGCTGGGCCGGATTGACGGTGAACTGCAGCGGGTCGCCTCCGTCCGGGTTAACGATGGCAGTGAAGAAGCCGCTCTGGTCTCCATTCAAGAGGGTCGCCATCAGGTCGGGTGGGACGTAGTGGGCGTCCTTGTCCGGCTTGAAGAAATCGGCCCCGGCGGTCCACAGGTCAATCGCTTTCCCGGCCGCGTCGTCGGCCTTGCCGTCGGCCACGCCGGTCTTGAAGGAGAGCTGCCGGTTCAATTCGGCTGAGGTACTGTCGGAGTAGAGGAGTACTGCCCAGGTAATCGGCTGGTCGAGCTGCTCGGTCTTGCGAAAGAGCTTGAGCCGCTCCCGTTCGATCCCGGCCGGCGGGGTGAAGCGGAAACTGCCTTTGCCGGTAAACACTACCGCTACCGTGCGGCCCCCGATCGGAGAGAGCTGGACCACGCTGCCCGAGTCCATCACCAGCTGGGCGGCGTCGCGGTTGAGGGTGAGCCCTTTGACCGAGGCCACCTGGTCGGTGGGTTTGAGTTTGGTGAGCTCATTCCAGCGATCGTCATAGCTGGAGGCCGGGGTCTGGGCTCTGAGCGGACCGGCAAAGCTCAGCAGGAGCGCGGCGAGAAACAGGTTCCGGGCGGGCATCAGTCGGCTCGGGAGGGCTGGTTAGGCTGATATGTAAAGGGAGACTGTTGTATGATCTAGCAACGTCCCCACCTGACGCAAGTGCCAGGTTGTCAGGTGACGTGATTTGACGCGGATATTACGCTTTGGCCCTGATCACCGAACACGAAGAGCCCGGAGCCACGGCTTTAACACGGAGCCACGTAGGTCTCGGAGGTCACACCAAGAAACAAGTTTCTTGTTGTTCTTCGTGAAGACTCCGTGGTTTCGTGGCTCCGTGGTAGGCCGTGGCTCCGAGTCCTCCGTGTAAGGAGCAAAAACTCATCCCACATACAGTCCAGTTCAGCCCAGCGCCGCGATAGTTCGTCACTTGGCAGAAACCAAGCTTCAGGCGAAGCGTCGGGATTCCCGGCCATCTCACCCGGTGAATCCATGTTTCAGGTTCTTGCCCGCGATCTCCGCTACGCGCTCCGACGGCTCGGCAACACCCCACTCTTCTCGTTCATCACCATTGTGACTTTGAGTCTTGCCCTCGGCTCGGCAGGGACCGTGTTCAGCGTGGTGAACGGTGTGCTGGTGCAGCCGCTGCCCTACCGCAATCCCGAACGGCTGGTCATGGTCTGGAATGACTTCGGACAAGGAGCCCAGACTCTGCCTGCGGTTTCCTCCACCGACTACCTCGACTACCGGACCGAGACCACACTGTTCGATGGCTTCGCCGCCGGAGCCGGCGAGGGAGAGGTACGGGCCACCGGGATCCTCACCGGTGATGGACCGCCCGAACGAGTCCAGGTCACTCCGGTCTCTTCCAATCTGCTTCCACTCTTTGGGGTCGAGCCGATGCTCGGCCGCCAGTTCACCGAAGCCGAAGAAGCTTTCCAGGGACCCAAGGTGGCGATGCTGAGCTACGGTCTCTGGCATCGCCGCTTCAATGCCGACCCGGCGATCCTGGGAAAGACCATTCAGCTCGATGGGCTGAGTTATGAGATCGTGGGGGTGTTGCCAGAGCGATTCCGGCTGGAGCTTCCGGCTGAAGTCTATCAGATCAAGAGCGGTGACATCTGGACCCCGCTGCAGTTTGATCGGGCTCACTTGCCACCGCGGAATCTCACCACCTTTACCGCCTTCGGAAAAATCAAAGCCGGAGTCACTCTGGCTCAGGCCCAGGCCGAGATGGATGGCCTGGCCGCGAAGTTCCGGTCGAGCTATCCCGAACACCAGGGGTCTCAGGTACGGATCCGGCTGGTGCCGCTCAAACAGGATGTGGTGAAAGCCGTGCGGCCGGGTATTCTGGCCCTGCTGGGTGCCGTCTGTGCCTTGGTGATCATCGCCTGCGCCAACATCGCCAATCTGCTGTTGACCCGGGCCGCCGGACGGGCTCGCGAGTTCGGCATCCGCACCGCGATCGGTGCGGGCCGGCTCCAGCTGCTCCGTCAGCTGTTGATCGAAGGGGCCGTGCTCACCGGCATCGGTGGTGTGATCGGGCTCGGTCTCACATTCTTCGCGCTTCGGCTGCTTCCCCTCTTCGGCCCCGCCAATCTCCCGCGCCTCGCCGAGGTTGGAGTGGACTGGCAGGCGGTCGCATTCACCGCGCTGCTCTGCTTCGGGGTGACCGTCGTCTTTGGTCTGGCCCCGGCCCTCCATGCGTTCTCCAGCGGCGCCGGCGACCTGGTCCGGTCGGGTACTCGAGTCGTCGGCCGCCGTCGGGGCGCGATACTCACCCAGCTGCTGGTTGGGGCGGAGATCGCGCTGTCACTCACGCTGTTGATTGGAGCCGGCCTCCTGATCCAGAGCTTCTTCCGGCTCAAGCAGGTAAATCCCGGGTTCGATCCTCGCGGTGCTGTCTCCTTCCGGCTGGCGCTGCCTGCGGCGGCCTATCCCAGCGGTCAGGCTCGGGCCGCCTTCTATGACGAAGCCGATCGCCGGCTCAAAGAACTTCCCGGCGTCGTCGCGGTGGGGAGAGTGAGCCAGCTTCCGCTGACCGGCAGCGGAGCGCTCGCCCCCTATGCCTACGACGAGGCCACCGCTCGCAACTGGGAGAGTGTGACCGCGGAAGGACGCAACGCCAGCCCCGACTATTTCCGCGCGGTCGGCACTCGGCTCCTCTCAGGCCGTTTCTTTACCCGGGAAGACGTCGACATGCTGACCCAGCCGGGTGTAAAGAACATCATCATCGATGAATCGCTGGCCCGGAAAGTCTGGCCCAATGGCAATGCCGTGGGTGAGTTGCTGCAGATCAATCCCACCGGTGAACCCGATCCGTTCGCCCGAGTTGTCGGTGTGGTGGAGTACACCCGGATCCGGGAGCTGGCTGCCGATGGCTTGCCCCAGATCTACTGGCCACTCTGGCCGGGGCGCCAAGTCGGTTACGTGGTGCGAACCAGTGGAGACCCCGAGGCGCTCACCCGGGCCATTCAGCAGCAGATCGCCGCAATTGATCCTACGCTCGCCCTGAGCGACCTGGGGCCCATGCAGGAATCGGTGGCCCGCTCCCTCGACGGTCACCGGTTGAGTCTGGTCCTGATGCAGTGTGTCGCTGGTCTGGCCCTTCTGCTCGGCACCATCGGCGTGTATGGGGTGATCGCCGAAAGCGTGAGTCAACGGCAGCGGGAATTCGGAGTGCGGGTGGTGCTGGGTGAGTCGCCTGGCGGTATCGAGCGGCGGGTGGTGCTGGAGGGCGCCCGGCTGATTGTGCCCAGCCTGCTCGCCGGGGTCGCCTTGTCGGTGGGGGCCGCTCGTGTCATGCAGGGGTTGTTCTATGGGGTAAGCGCCGGGGATGCCGCGACCTTCGCCGTGGTTTCGTTGCTCCTGCTGGGCGTGGCGATCGCCGCCTGCTACTTCCCCGCCCGCCGGGCCGCTCGCACCGATCCACTGGTGGTGCTCCGCGGGGACTGATTTAGCCTGCCTTGCCGTCTCACCGGGCTGACGCCGGTCACTGACTGAGTCGACAACCCTCGACGGTTGACGGGATAGCACCATTTCCATATACTAAACCATATGGTAAAGTATTCTCGCCTGCGGGATGATGGATTCGCAGCCGTCGCTGACCCCACCCGCCGCGGCATCCTGGAGCGGCTGGGCCAAGGCGAGGCCTCAATCAGTCAACTGGCCACCAGCTTCCGCATGACCCTCGCCGGCATGCAGAAGCATGTGGGGGTTCTGGAAAAGGCCAGGTTGGTAACCACCCGAAAGGCCGGTCGGGTCCGCACCTGCCAGATCGGGCCCCGCCGCATGGCCGAGGAGGTCGAATGGCTCGAGAAGCTCCGGCTCATGATGGAAGCGCGTTTCAAGCGCCTCGAGGATTTGCTGGCCCAGACAACCGAGGAAGACTCACGATGACCACGGCAACTGCCACAACCAGAATCAGCAAGCCCAGCGACCGGGAGATCCTGATAGAGCGCGTGGTGCCGGCCCCGCGCGAGCGGGTCTGGCGTGCCTATTCCGATCCCGCAGTCATCGCCCGCTGGTGGGGAAGAGGAAACCGTCTCGACGTCGAGCGAATGGAATTTCATCGGGGCGGCCACTGGCGCTGGGTGGAGCATAGCAACCACGGAGTATTCGGCTTCGAGGGTCGCTATCGGGAGGTCACCCCGACCAGCAAGTTCGTCCGCTCCTTTGAATGGGATGGGATGCCCGGCCACGTAGCAATTGAGCACGTGGAACTCTTCGACCTGGGTGATGGCCGCACCAGGATCGTCATCCTGATGCAGATGCATACCCCGGAAGAGCGGGACGGCTTTCTCGAGTCTGGAATGCAGGGTGGGATGGACGCCGCCTTCGCCGCGCTCGACATCCTGCTTGGTGTACCGTGAGCCGATACCTGCCGGAGAAGATCGGGGTCACCCTTCTGGTTGGAACCCTGGCAGTCCTGCAGTCGGCGCCGGTGGTCGGCCAGACCGCTTTGCAGCGGCCGGCCGCCCTCAAGCGCTTCGACCGCTGGGTCGGCAATTGGAGTGGCTCAGGCTGGTCACTCGACCGGACCGGGAGGCGGATCGACTTCAACCTGGCCGAATCGGTCGCTCCCAAAGCGGGTGGCACAGTTCTCGTCGTCGAAGGGCATGGCACGGCCAAGGGAGACAGCGGGTTCACTACCCACGACGGGCTGGTGCTGGTGTACTACGACGAGCACTCCTCCCGGTACCGCTGGAATGGTCATGAAGTTACCTCTGGCTCGGTTGACGCCGACATCACGCCAATCGACGACGGGCTGCAATGGTCGATTCCGGCCGGGCCGGCGGGAGGCTCGGTACGGTTCACCATCCGGTTTGACCACGAACGCTGGCGGGAGTGGGGAGAGGCCAGCGCTAATGGGACCGATTGGACGAGATTCATGGAGATCGACCTCGGGCGGGTCCGGGGGGACTAGTACGATCGGTCCGCTGCCGGGCTACTCACTGAGAGCGATTTGACACCCGGCCGTCCGGCCTGCATGATCACCCAACCCCTTCCTTAAGGAGGTTGGCCCCATGCGGGTCTATGGCACAAACGCCATCCGCAACGTGGCCTTTGTGGGTCACGGGGCGGCAGGCAAAACGTCACTGGTCGACGCTCTCGCGTTCGTCTCCGGATCGAGCCGGCGTCACGGTACCATTCTGGAAGGCAGCACTCTCACCGATTATTCCGCCGACGAAATCGATCGCAAGCACTCCATCAGCCTCGGCATCGGCTTCGCCGAGTGGATGGACACCAAGATCAACCTGCTGGACGCTCCCGGATTTCTGGATTTTCTCGGTGAAGCCACCGCCGCACTCTACTCGGCGGACGCTGCCGTCGTGGTGCTCAACGCCACCGGCGGGGTTGAAGTGGGCACTGAGAAGGTCTGGGACATCTGCGACCGGATCCACCTGCCGCGCTTGATCTTCGTGACCCAGATGGACCGCGACCGAGCCAACTTCGAGCGGGTTTTCGACGATGTGAAGGCGCATCTGTCGCCCAAAGTGGTGCCGGTGGAGATCCCGGTCGGCAACGGTCTCGAGTTTCATGGCATCGTCAACCTGCTGACCGACGAGACTCAGTTCTACAAGAAGGGCAGCAAGACCGGTGAATACGACACCGTGCCTCTGCCGGACGAGATCAAGGAGAAATACACCAAGTATCACGAGCAGCTGGTTGAGGCCATCGCCGCGACCGATGACACCCTGCTGGAGAAATACCTCGGCGGAGAGGAGCTCACCCGGGCCGAGATCGTACCGGCGCTCAAGAAAGGCGTGCTGGCCGGTGAGATCGTCCCGATGCTGGTGGGAAGCTCCACCCTCACTTACGGTATCCGGGCGTTGCTGAACGATCTGGTGGAACTGCTGCCGTCTCCGGCCGAAGCAGCTGCGCCGGCCGGCCAGGTCGACGGTGCGCCGCTGCTGGGTCATGTGTTCAAAACGATTTCCGAGCCCCACGTGGGTGACGTGACTCTGTTCCGGACCTATCGCGGGTCAGTAAAGACCGGTGAAGAGGTCTGGAATCACGAGCACAATGTGGCCGAGAAGCTGAATCACCTGTCGGTGCAGCAGGGCCGCGAGCGGATCGAGGTTCCCGAGTTGAGTCCGGGCGATATCGGTTCAGTGGCCAAGCTTCGCGATACACACACCAACGACACTTTCTGCCGCAAGGATCACGCAGTTCATCTGGAGCCGATCCCCTATCCCGAAGCGGTGGCATCTTCCGGCGTGATCGTGAAGAACCGGGGCGAGGAGGACAAACTCGCGGCCGGTCTGCACAAGCTTCACGAGGAGGATCCTACCTTCCACTTCGAGTACAGCTCGGAGCTGGGCCAGACCCTGATTCACGGGATGGGCGAGCGGCACTTCGAGATCATCCTGGGCCGGCTGGAGAAGAAATTCGGGGTCCACGCCGAGCTGGTCCGGCCCAAGGTCGCCTACCGGGAAACCCTGAAGGGGAAAGCCGAAGGGCAGGGGAAACACAAGAAGCAGAGCGGTGGACGGGGTCAGTACGGTGACTGCTGGGTCCGGCTGGCGGCCAGACCGCGCGGCTCAGGCTACGAGTTCATCGACAGCATTGTGGGCGGGGTGATTCCTAACAAGTACATTCCGGCGGTCGACCGGGGAGTGCAGGAAGCCGCGGTGCGGGGTGTAATCGCCGGTTTCCCGCTGGTCGACTTCTCGGCCGAATGCTACGACGGGTCCTATCACGACGTTGACTCCAACGAAATGTCGTTCAAGATGGCCGGCATCCTGGCCTTCCGGAACGTAGCACCCAAGGCCCGACCGGTACTGCTGGAGCCGCTGCTCGACGTGACGGTGTGGACTCCATCCGAGCTTTTGGGCGACGTGATGGGAGATCTCTCGTCCCGCCGGGGCCAGATTCTCGGCACCGAGGCCGACGGGCGGCTGACCCGGGTGAAGGCGATCGTGCCGGAAGCGGAAATGTACAAGTACGCCACCACCCTGCACTCGATCACCCACGGGCGGGGGACCTTTCACCAGGAGCACCGGGGCTACGCCGAAGCGCCACCCGATGTGACGGCGAAGGTGGCGGCGGAGCACAAGAAATCGGACGTCGACGACGAGTGAGTGAGCGCTAATAGCTAAGAGCTGAGAGCTATGGCCAGTAGCCGAAAGTTCGGCCGCCAGGAAATAGCTCTTAGCTTTCAGCTCTCAGCCAGCGACACTCTATTCCTCCCTGAGCACGGACTGAGGATCCTGCCTCACCGCCATCACCGCGGGCAACGCCCCCGCCAGCAGCGCCACACCCGCCACGGCCACTACTGAGATGATGAGCGTGGCGGGATCCAGCGGGGTCCGCCCGAAGAGGAAAGAGCTTACCAGCCGAGTCGCCGCGAAGGTGGCGATCCCGCCCAGCAGCAGCCCCGCCACGATCATCCGCCCCGCCTCTCCGGCCACCAGCCGAATGAGCGCCGCGCGGGTCGCGCCCAGCGCGGCTCTGATTCCGATCTCCTTGCGCCGCCGGGTCACGTTGTACGCCATGGTACCGTAGAGACCAATGAGGGCCAGGAGCAGGGCCAGGCCTCCAAAGAAGCCCGACAACGTCGCCAGCAGTTTTTCCCGCGCGAGTGATGTCTCCACCTGGCCCGACAAGGTGCTGATCTGGAGCGACCCATTGGGAATGACGGTACCGGCCAGGCTGATAATTCGCGCGACCGCGTCGGTCAGACTCGCATCTCGCCGAACGGAGAATGTGACCGAGGGGAAGCCCTCCGACTGCGACATTGGCAGGTAGACCGTCGGGCTCAGGGTATCGCGGAGCGAACCGTAGCGGGCATCGCCTACCAGGCCGACGATCTCTATGGGAGGACCCGGCTTGTCCGGACGCTCCGGGACAATGATCTGCCGGCCGATCGGGTTGGTCTCTCCGAAAATCCGGCGCGCGAATGATCGATTCACGATCGCGACCTTGGGTGCGCTCGGTCCGTCGGCATCGGTGAAGTCGCGCCCGTTCAGGATCGGAGTGCCCAGGGTTCCGAAATACCGGTCGGTGATGCCGTTGAACCAGACCAGATTGTCGTCCTTCCTCGCGGGAGTGTATCCCTCTGCCGAGACGAAGTTGTTCCAGCCCATCCCGCTCACCGGAGTGAGAACCGATGCGGTCGCTCCGACAATGCCGGGCGAAGCCCGCAGTTGAGTCAGCATTTCCCTCACCGCGACTGCGCGGGCCGGTTCAGCCAGTCCGGAGCTGGCCCAATCGATGTTGGCCAGGATCACTCCGTCGGGCCGGAAGCCGGGATCACTGGTAGCGAGGGTGCGGAAGGTGCCCAGGAGCAATCCGGCGGTGGCCACCAGGACCAGCGAGAGCCCGACCTGAACCACCACTAACACCTTCGCATTGGTAAGCGCAGCCAGGGTGTGGGTCGATCCGCCACCGCCTTTCAGAACCTCCTGGGGTTCGATCCGCACCGCCCGCCAGGCCGGGCCTACGCCGAAGAGAATCGCGGTTGCCAGACTGACCAGCAGGGTGAACAAGAGCAGCCTCGAATCCAGCGCAAGATCGAGCGCAACCGGTGTACGATCGCTGGCGATCATGCGCACCAGCGCGCCGGTACTCCAGCGGGCGAACAGCAGCCCGACCCCGGCACCAATCAGGGAAAGCAGCACACTCTCGGTCAGCACTTGCCGGATAATCCGGCCGCGGCTGGCTCCGATCGCCAGACGCATGGCGATCTCGCGCTGCCGCGCGGCCGCGCGGGCCATCAGGAGATTGGCCACGTTGGCGCAGGCGATGAGCAGGACCATTCCGACTACGCCCATCATGACCGCGAGGACGGTCTGATAGCGAAGCCGCACACCCGAGAATCCATTGGCCGCAGGATAGACCTTGAGAGTGCGCTTGAGATACCCCTTCGATCCCTCCTCACCCCAGTTAGGCGGCAGCGTACTCGAGAAAATGGCCGGGGAGGCCGCGGCGACTTTGGCGGCGACTTGTTCGATGCTGGTACCCTCCGGCACCCGGGCAATGACCTGGAGCCACCAGGTCGAGCGGCCGTCGAGGTAACCCGGCGCACCGTGAATCAGGGGGTCGCTGCACAACGGGAGATACACCTGGGGGAAGGTGCCGATCTCAACTCCGGTGAATCCCTTCTGGGCCACACCGATCACCGTGAACGGCTGGCGGTTGAGCTGCAGCGAACGTCCAACCACATCCCGGGCTCCGCCGAACTCACTCTGCCAGAATCCGTAGCTGAGTACCGCGAGACCGGAGCAACCCCTGCGATCATCGTCCGGCTGGAGCAGGCGGCCCAGCGCCGGCTGGATGGCCAGGGTCGAAAAGAATTGTCCGCTTACGAACGCCCCGGTGGTCATCCTGGCCTGGCCGGTGCCCGCCAGGTTGAACTGCTCGCTCTCGAAGGCAAAGGAACCCTCGAAGCCCAGATCGCGATCCCGTACCTGTTCCCAGAGGGGATTGGTGAATACGTCGTTGACGCTCTCATCCATCGCCACTTTCACCAGCTGATCGGGTCGAGCCACCGGGAGTGACTTGAGAATCACGGTGTCGATCAGACTGAAGATCGCGGTGTTGGCTCCGATCCCGAGCGCGATGGACAGTACCGCCACCAGGGCGAACCCGGGGGTAGCCCGGAGACCGCGAACCGCCTGCTTCAGGTCGGCCAATACCGACTCGAGCCAGTCGGCCACATCCACATCGCGGGTTCGCTCTTTCACGCTGTTCCGATGACCGAATTTTCTGGCGGCTTCCCGCATGGCGCTCCCCCGATCCATGCCCCGCTCGACCATTCGGTCGGCGGCTTCCTCGATGTGGAAGGAGATTTCCCGGTCGAGGTCGTGAGAGACCCGGGTCGGCCGGAACACGTTGAAAACGCGACTGAGCCAGCTCATGGCTTTCTCCCTCAGGCGAATCGGAGCACCCGGGCCACCCCGTCGGTAAGACGGGCCCAGTTCTCCTGTTCCTGCGACAATTGCTTGCGGCCGGCGGCAGTGAGCACGTAGTAACGGGCCTGCCGGTTCTTTTCGGTGGTACCCCACTCCGCCTTGACCCAGCCCTCCTGCTCCATCCGGTGGAGGGCGGGGTAGAGTGAGCCTTCCTCCACCCGCAGCTGATCGTCCGAGACCCGCTGGATATGCTCGGAAATGCCGTAGCCGTGCTGCCGGCCCTGCGAGGCCAGGGTGCGAAGCACCAGGAGCACCAGGGTTCCCTGCAGGATGTCGTTCCGCCGAGGTGGCACGCGAAGCTCCGGTGGCTGCCGTAGATAGCTATATATAGCTAGCTATGTGAGAGACGCGATAGGGACGTCCCTGGTTTCAGTTGGCCTTCTGAGTGGGCTGGTGGGCCAGCGGACCAAGGGGATTACCCTTCAAGGACCCTAGGGCTGTGCCCAGCCCACTAGCCCACTAGCCGACTAGCCCACTAGCCCACTACCAAGATGCCCAAACCGCCCGTCCTCCGTTCCCCGGTCGATCCCCATCTGACCACGACCGCTTTCACTCTCGATGGGTACCGGATCGTCCAGACCCTTGGCGTGGTCCGCGGAATTACCGTTCGATCCCGCTCCGTCTTCGGGACCATGGGCGCCACCTTCCAGACCCTGTTCGGTGGCAACATCACCATGTTCACCCGGCTCTGCGAGGCGGCCCGGGAGGAGGCATTCAACATCCTGCTGGTCCACGCGGAGGAAGTGGGGGCGAACGCGGTCTTCGGGGTTCGCTTCGACGCCGGCGAACTGATGCAGGGGGTGTCCGATGTCCTCTGCTTTGGGTCGGCGGTGCAGGTCGAACCTGTGTGGTGTGGAAGTTCCTCGGTTCGGGTGCC
>CAZOES010000005.1:0-47301 GCA_964578865.1 uncultured Gemmatimonadaceae bacterium
GCACCATCGTCAGGGGCTCGAACGACGCGTTAAGCGCCAGGCAACGCACCACGGGATCTCCGCTCGAGTAAGCCTATCAATCGTAATGAGATGGCGTTGGGAGGCGCAACCTAGCGGGCCAGTGCCGCCAGCCGGGCTTCGACCAGCTGCCGCATCCGGGGATTGCGGGCGATGATCAGCAGGGTGTCGTCCCCGGCCAGGGTCCCGATGATCTCCTTCCAGCGGGCCTGATCCAGTGCCGCGGCCACCGCAGGTGCCCCACCGGTAGTGGTTTTGATCACGATCAGCGGTCCGGTTCCCTCTACACTCACCATCAGGGCCGGGAGCACCTGCCCCAGATCGGGCCGGAGCGATCCCTCGTTGGGGTTGGCGTAGTACGAGCCACCCTGAGGGTCTACCAGTTTGGCGAGACCCAGCTCGCGAATATCGCGGGAGAGAGTCGCCTGGGTCACGTTGATCTGCTCGGCCGCGAGAGCTTCGCGAAGGCCATCCTGGCTCTCGATACGCTTCTCGCGGATCACTCGCAGAATGGCTGCGTGGCGCTGGAGTTTCATGTAGACGAAGCTTTCCCTTGGATTTCGGATCCGACATTCAGTCGTCAGTCATGGGTGGATCACTGAAAACTGATGACTCACGACGGACGACTGACACTACCGACGATACACTTCTCGCCCACTGACCACCGTCAAACACACCGCCCCGCTCCCTCGCGTCAGTAGGGTATCCGCCAGTTGGGCGGCGTCAACCGGTCCGGCCAGGCTGAACGCGGCGAGATCGGCCCGTTTCCCGGGTGTGAGACTCCCAATTTCCGAACTGAGACCCAGCGTTGCGGCGGCGGAGGTTGTGACCAGCGCCAAAGCCTGATCGGCGGTCAGGCCTCCCAGTGCCCGGGCCGCGCGGACCTCGGCCAGGAGGTCGAGCGGGCTGACACTGGCGGCTGAATCAGTACCGACGCCGATTCTGATTCCCCGTTTCAACATCGCACCCAACGGCGCGGCTCCGTGGCCATGCCGGCGGTTGGACCGGGGGCAGTGGGCAATGGCCGACCGGCGCCGAGCCACCAGATCGAGATCGGATCCGGAAGCTCGGACCATGTGAATGCACAGAGTGGCCGGGGTCAGCACCCCATGATGATCCAGCCACTCGACCGGGGTTTTGCCGCCAGTCTCAGGCAAAGGGATACCTCTCCCCTGCCACGCCACAGCAAATCCGCCGGTGCCACGTTCAATCAGTTGTGATTCGGCTTCGCTCTCAGCCAGGTGTACCGCGATGGGATAACCGCGCCGAGCGGCAAACTCGGCAACTCGCCGGTAAAGTGGCCCACTGACGCTGTAGGGCGCATGAGGTGATACGCCCAATCGGACTCTTTCGTTCACCAACCGCCCCAGTTGCTCCAATCGTTCGGACCAGGCGGAGAACTGGGATTCCAGCTGATCGGGACTGGGTCCGAACACCTCGTGATAGCAGATCCCGCTTCCGCCCAGTTGGTTGAGCGCCTGGATAACCGACCCGGAGTCGCCGGTATCGGCCACGGTGGTCACTCCCTGGGCCCAGCAGTCTCTTACCCCTTGCCTGGCCGCGATAAGGAAATCAGCGGGGGAGCGGGCAGCCTTGAGTTCAATGATCCGGCGGATCCACTCATTGAAATCGCTTTCGGGAGCGTCGTGATCGAAGCCGGTGAGTTCGAGATGGGTGTGGGTGTTGATCAGACCGGGGAGCAGGGCGAACCCGGGGCCCAGAGCGGTCTCAGCGATTCCAGGTGAACTGGGGACGTCGAAGTGGGGGCCAACTTTCGTGATCAGGCCGTGCTGATCGACCAATACGGCGCCATCCCGAAGTGGCGGCCCCTCGAACGGCAACACCCAGCCTGCGGTGTACCGTCGAGGAACCAGGGTCATCTCGGCTGATTGAGCGGGTTGTTACTGCCGGTCGCTCCACCCCACGGATTGTGGATGGGGCAGAACTGAGTGGGCTCGGTTCCCGGCAGGAAGGAGCCAACCTCGAGCGAATCCTTGGGGCAGAAGGGGGTGAACTTGGCGCCAGTCTGCCGGTCGACGTCGACCACCACCAGTCCGGAGGGACGACTCCACGCCGGAGGAGTGGGCCGCCGCTCGTAGATCTCTTTCATCATCGCGGTCCAGGCAGGGGCGGCCAGCCGCCCGCCCTGCGCGTTATCGATGATCTTCTGCGGCTTGTCCATCCCGATCCAGACTCCACCGACCAGATCGCTGGTGAACCCGATGAACCAGACGTCGGTGTAGTCGTTGGTCGTACCGGTCTTGCCACCGGCCGGAATGGTGAACTGGCTGCCCACCGAGAGCGCGGCAGTTCCCCGGCGGACCACATCGCGCAGACCGTCCAGCATCAGCCAGGCGAGAGCAGAGTCCATTACCACTTCGGAGCGGGGCTTGGGGGCCCAGAGTACGTTGCCGTTCTTGTCTTCCACCCGTTCAATGGCGTACGGGGTGGTCCGAGTCCCCATGGTAGCGAACGCGGTATAGGCCGAGATCATCTCGATCGGGTACACCCCTTCGGAACCGATGTAGATCGAGGGATAGGGCCGTACCGGGGTAGTGATCCCGAAGCGGGCCGCTTCACCGATCACCGCCGGCGGCTCGATAGCCATACCCAGCTTGATGGCCGGAATATTCTGGGACTTGTAGAACGCTTCCTTGAGCGACATGGGCCCATTGAAGCGGCTGTCGTAGTTCTGCGGCTCCCAGGGGGGTTCACCGGGGCGCATCTCCACGCTGATCGGATCGTCGACCACGATTTCGGACCACGGGTGTCCGGCCCGGAGCGCCGCGGTATAGGTGATCGGCTTGAAGGTGGATCCAGGCTGGCGAACCGACTGGACTGCCCGGTTGAACTTGCTGTCGTTGAAGTCGCGCCCACCTACCATCGCCACGATCTTGCCGGTCTTGGCTTCGATGATGAGCGCCAGTCCCTGGAGATAGGGGGACTGGGCCGGCGCCTCGGCGTCGTCCGAACGCTTCTCGAGGTAATCGGCGTAGGTCTCGCGGGGATACTTCCCGAACTTGGTCTTGTTGTGCTCGATCTCTTCCAGCTGGCGGCTGATGGCCCGCTCGGCCGCCTGCTGGATGTCGAGATCCACCGTGGTGTAAATCCGGAATCCACCGCGGTAGAGCTCGGAGCCGAACCGGGTGCGGAGCTGCTGCCGCACGTACTCGGTGAAGTAGGGGGCCACTTCGCTCAGATCCGACCGGCTGGAGAGCAGCAACGGGTATGACTTCCAGCGCTCGGCGTCGGCTTTGGAAAGCACCCCTTCGTCAGCCATCAGCTCGAGAATCAGATTGCGTCGTTCAACCGAGAAGTCGGGGTTGCGGCGCGGATTGTATCGCGTGGGCGAGCGGGGAATACCCGCCAGAGTGGCGGCCTCAGCCACGTTGAGATCGCGAGCCGACTTGCCGAAGTAACGCTGGGCCGCAGCCTCAATGCCGAAGGCACCATTTCCCAGATTGATCTGGTTGAGGTACAGCTCGAGAATCTTGTCCTTGGGGAACTGGGCTTCCAGTTCGAAGGCCACATGCATCTCCCGCAACTTGCGCCGCGGGGTCCGATCCTGCCCGCTGATGTCCTCGGGGAAGAGATTGCGGGCCAGCTGCATGGTGATGGTAGAGAAACCCTGCAGCCGGCCCCGCCCGAAGAGCACATACATCACGGTGTTCTTGACCGCGCCGAAGGCGCGGACCCAGTCGACCCCGTGATGCTCATAGAAGCGCTTGTCTTCGACGACCACGAAGGCCGCGATGGCCGCCGGCGAAATCTGGTTGATCTGGATCAGGGTCCGCCGCTCTTCGCCCAGGTCGGTAATCAGACGGCCGTCCGCCGCGTAGACCTTGGCGGCCTGATCCGGGTCGGTAATTCCGATCTTGGAGGTCGAGGGGCAGGCGTTGTTGATGCAGGCCCGGTTCCAGGCCCCGATCAGCAGTCCCACGAATAGCGCTGCACCAGAAAGCACCACCGTCAACATGGTGCTGCGAATCCGCGGGGTGTACCACCAGCGGAGAAGGGTGTTCATGGGGCTGGGAGCCATGAGACGGAATCTATAATGTTGCAGTCGAAAGTGTTTGTAATACCGAGCACAAGTACCGGGTACCGAGTACCGAGTTCTGCTCCCGTTCACGGTACTCGGTACTCGGTACTTCTTGCCCTGTCATAGAGCTGTCCCTAAGCTCCAGCCCATGCCAACCCTTCTCGACGACCTGCGCGCCCGCGGCTTTGTGCATGATGCCACCCCTGGCTTGGCTGAACGGCTCTCCAAGGGGGCGATTACCGGGTATGTCGGCTTCGATCCGACCGCCGATTCCCTCCATGTGGGCAATCTGGTCCCGGTCATGGGGCTGGCCTGGCTGCAACGTTCCGGCGGCACGCCGATCGTGCTGGTGGGTGGCGGTACCGGGATGGTGGGCGACCCCAGCGGCAAGCGGACCGAGCGCCCGATCCTGTCGGTGGAGCAGATCGACCACAACGTCGCCCGAATCCAGCGCCAGCTGGAGCACTTTCTCGACTTCTCCGGCTCGGCGAACGGGGCCCGGATCCGCAACAATGCCGACTGGCTGCGGCCGCTCCGGCTCATGGAGTTTCTGCGGGATGCCGGCAAGCACTTCACCCTGAACTACATGTTGCAGAAGGAGTCGGTGAAGAGCCGGATGGAGACCGGGATCTCGTTCACCGAGTTCAGCTACATGCTGGTCCAGGCCTATGACTTCTGGCACCTGTGGCAGACCGAGCAGTGCGAGCTGCAGATGGGTGGGAGCGACCAGTGGGGCAACATTACCGCCGGCACCGAGCTGATCTCCCGGCGGGAAGGAATGCAGGCCCACGGTCTGGTGTTCCCCCTCCTGACCACCGCCGCGGGCGGGAAATTCGGCAAGAGCGAAGCCGGCAACGTCTGGCTCGATCCGGCCAAGACCTCGCCGTATCAGTTCTATCAGTTCTGGCTCAATACTGACGATCGCGATGTCGACCGGCTCCTCAAGTTCTTCACGTTCCTTTCGCTGGAAGAGATTGCGGCGGTCATGGCCGAGCAGACCGCCGAGCCGGGCAAACGAGCGGCCCAGCGAAAACTGGCGGAGGATGTGACCGCCAGAGTCCACGGGGCCAGCACTTTGAAGGGTGTCATCCAGGCCAGTCAGCTCCTGTTCGGCAAGTTCGATCTTGCGCAGGCAGGCCCCGAGGTCTTTGGGGTTCTGGCCGGAGAGATTCCTACCGTCACGGGGGGGCGGGGAGAAATCGAGGGAATGACGGCGATCGATGCGCTAGTGAAGGCCGGTTTGGCCCAATCCAAAAGCGAGGCGAGACGGGGGATCGAGCAGAAAGGTTTTTCTTTGAATGGCGTTCAACTCAACGCCGACCGGCCCCTGGTCCCCAACGATTTCCTGTACGGACAGTACCTCCTGCTGCAGAAGGGCAAGCGTAACTACGCGTTGATCTCAGTTGACTAACCCCAGCCACGGAGACCAGCATGCGCGGCGAGTTCATGAAGTTTCTGAAGGAATACGGCGTCATCGGTCTTGCCATCGGTGTGATCATCGGCAGCAAGGCGGGTGAACTGGTGAAGTCGATCGTGGACGGATTGCTGATGCCGTTCGTGGATCCGATCCTGGCATCGGCCGGGGGAGACTGGCAGACCTCGAAACTGGCGCTGGGACCGTTCAACTTCGCGGTGGGCTCGGTGCTGGCCGCGCTGATCAACTTCCTGATCGTGGCGTTTCTGGTGTTTCTGTTCGCCAAGAAGGTTTTGAAGGAAGAGACCGTCGCGAAGAAGTGAGGGGGCTGGTGGGCTAGTGGGCTAGTGGGCTAGTGGGCTAGTGGGCTAGTGGGCCAGGAATGTAGACCTAGCCAACTAGCCCACTACCGTACTAGCCCACTTGCTCTACCACCGGGTCCTGCTCGTCGTCCTGCTCGCCTTCCCCGTCAGCGCCCCCAGTATCCCTCGGACCAACGCCCGGCCCACCGTGCGAGCCACGGTAGTTCCCAGTGCGGCCACCACCGCCGTACCGATCTTGGCTCCGGTCGACATACCCCCACGACTCCCGGCCCCGCCGCTCGGTGGAGCCGGCGCCCCCGGAGCCGGAGCGGGTCCGCCCGTCGGTTTGGCGGCAGGATTGAGTCTGGCCGCCAACATCTCCCGGGCGCTTTCCCGGTCGACCGGCTTGCCATAACGCGGCAGCAGGTCCGACTGCCTGATGTCGGCCTGCAGCTCATCGGGAGTGAGCGGACCCATGCGTGAAGCTGGCGGGATGAGACGGGTCGCCACCACCGGTGTCGGCACCCCGCGAGGATCCAGCACGGTCACCAGAGCCTCGCCGATACCGAGTGAGGTGAGGGTCTCGCTCAGATCGTAGAACTCAGTCTTGGGAAAAGTGCGAACGGTGGCATTGAGCGCCGCTTCATCATCCGGAGTGTGGGCCCGGAGTGCATGCTGAACCCGATTGGAGAGCTGGGCCAGGATGTCGCTCGGCACGTCCTTGGGAGTCTGAGTGACGAAATAGACCCCGACTCCTTTGGAGCGGATCAGCCTGACGACCTGTTCGACCTGCTCCAGAAAGGCCTTCGAAGCGTCGTCGAACAGCAGGTGAGCTTCGTCGAAGAAGAACGCCAGCTTCGGCTTATCGAGATCCCCCGCCTCGGGGAGATTGTGATACAGCTCGGCCAGCATCCACATCATGAAGGTGGAGAAGAGCTTCGGTTTGTCCTGCACATCGGAGAGTTCGAGACAGGTCACGACTCCCCGGCCGTCCCGGGTGGTCGCGAGCAGGTCGTGCACATCGAACTCCGGCTCGCCGAAAAACTTGTCGGCCCCCTGCATTTCCAGCTCGACCATCTTGCGAAGCAGCACCCCCACCGTGGACGCGGACATCCCGCCGAGTCCGGCCAGAGCCTCCTTGCCCTCGGCTCCGGAGAGGAATTGGAGCACGGCGCGCAGGTCGCTGAAATCGAGCAGCGGAAGCTGGGCGTCGTCGCAGTACTTGAAGACCAGGGTGAGGACACTGGCCTGGGTCTCATTGAGTCCAAGCACCTTGGCGAGCAGCAGCGGGCCGAAGCTCGCCACCGTGGCCCGGAGCTGAACTCCGAGTCCCCCGGTGAGACTCACGAACTCCACCGGAGCTCCGGCCGGTTTCCAGTCCCACCCCACATCCCTGGCCCGCTGCGCGACGCGGTCGCTGGGCTCACCCGCCATGGCCAGACCCGAGAGATCGCCTTTGATGTCGGCGACGAAAACCGGGACGCCGGCGTTGGAGAGTTGCTCGGTGAGAAGCTGGAGGGTCTTGGTCTTGCCGGTGCCGGTCGCGCCGGCAACCAGACCATGGCGGTTCATCATGCCCAGCGGGATGCGAACCTTGGGCTCCGGGATGGTCGCGGCACCCTGCAGTGCGGCGCCCAGGGTAATCGCTGAACCAGCGAATCCATAGCCGGCTTTGAGTTGATCCTGGAGTGTTCCCATGTTACCTGCCTGGGGAAGTACGTAAACAGCAAGACACAGATTTCCACAGATTAGAACAGCGATTCCGGCGCTGTAGTCGGTACTTAGTCCATCAAACTTCTTGAAATCTGTTGTTGTTATCTGTGAAAATCGGTGTCTTGCCGTTAAAGCGTTTTGTCGAGCACCGTTGCGACGACTTCCATCTCCTCAACCGTGTTGTAGCAGTGCGGGCTGATCCGGATGGCGCCTTCGCGCAGGCTGCAGAAGATCCGGGCCTCGCGGAGGGCCTGGTGAGCCGCCTCCAGCCTGGGAGGAGCGACGCAGATCATTCCGCACCCGCGCTCCCCGGTCGGCGAAGCGATTCTCACCCCACGGTGATTGGCCCAACTGACAAGCGGGGCCTGAACTTCGGCGAGGTGACGCTGGATCGCGGGAATACCCAGAGAGAGGAGCAGCTCGAGCGACTGGTTCATCGCCACGAAATCCTGGAACGGCAGGGTGATCAACTCAAAACGGCGAGCGTCATTCCGCAACTCGTCGCGGTAGTGGCAGAGGGTGGTGAAATCATCGGTACCCGCAAACGACATCCAGCTCACCAGGGCCGGCTCGAGCCGGGTGATCAGCTCCTTCCGCACATACAGGAACCCGCTGCCCCAGGGTGAGAGGAGCCATTTCTGGGCTCCGCAGGCGAGGAGATCCACCGGAGTCTGCTGCACATCAAAGGGCAGCTGGCCCAGACCCTGGATCGCGTCGAGGACCAGGAACTGACCCCGCTCGCGAGTGGCCCGGGAGAAGCGGGCCACATCGGCGGTATAGCCGCTGGCAAATTGGGTGAGCGACAGCGCCACACAGCGAACCCGGGGATCGTTCAGCCGCTCCAGCATCCGGACCTCGTCGGGCCAGCCCTCCGGCGTGGTCGGCACCAGTTCGAGACTTACCCCCCGATCGCGCAGAGACTTCCAGGGATAGACGTTGGCGGGGAACTCGCGGTCCGAGGCGATGACGATGTCGCCTGACGTGAAGGGGAGAGCCCGGGCAGCAAGACCGATTCCGAACGTGGTGTTGGTGGCGAGAGCAATCTCGGTTGGATCGGCCCCAATCAGTTGAGCAGCCAGTTCACGCCCTCGGGCCAGTCCGCCGAACTGATCGGCATGCTTGATCTCGAAAGGACGGGCCCGGCGATCGGCCATGTGCACCAACATCTGGCGGGCTCGTTCCGGCAGTGGCCCGATGCTGGCGTGATCCATATAGATGGTATCGACGGCCCAGGGAAACTCGGCTTTCCTCAGGGCCGCAACGTCGTAGCCGCTGTCCATCGAGACCGCCGCATCCACGCTGTCTGAAACCAGACCGACTGCAACCCGAGCATCGCGTACCATGAGGTTCCTCGTTCTCTGTTCCCCGTTCCCCGTTCCCCGTTGCACGGGTAGGTTAGTGCTATCGTGAGCCACCAAGCAAGCGTATGAGCTTTACCTCACCATTCACGCTGGTACTCAGCGGTGGCGGCCTCAAGGGGCTGGCCCATATCGGGGTGCTTCGCGCGCTGGAAGAGCGCGGACTCACCCCCGGCGCCATCGTCGGAAGCAGCATGGGGTCCCTGATCGCGGCGGCCTGGGCGACCGGCATGCCGATCAAGGAGATGGCCGAGCGAGGCATGGCGGTCCGCCGGCGGGACATCTTTCAGGTGGCCCATGTCGACATGGCGCTCAAGCGGATGCATGCACCTGCCGTGTACCGCCGGGAGCCGCTGGACCACCTGATCAACAGCCTGGTTGGCGATATCACTTTCAACCAGCTGCCCCGCCGTCTGCTGATCAACACTGTCGAGCTCAACTCCGGAATGCAGGTGCTCTGGGGGCTGCCGGGTCTCAGAGAGGCGCGGGTAGCGGACGTGGTCTTCGCCTCCTGCGCCTTGCCGGGGATCTTTCCGCCCCGGGAAATCCAGGGTCGGTGGTATGTGGACGGCGCGGTCACCGAAAACCTTCCAGTCCAGGTCGCGGCCAGCCGATGCGAAGGACCGGTACTGGCGGTGGACGTCGGGTCGACCAGCGCGCTGCGCAGCAATGTGCAGGAGGAGGGCTTCGCAGCCACCTACATCCGTGGTCTCGAGATCGTCATGCAGACCATGATGGAGAACCGGCTCCGCCGCTGGACCTCGCCTCCGCTGGTGCTGATGCAGCCGCGGGTCGAGCATGTTTCCATGTTCGGTTTTGGCCACAACCGGGAACTGATCGAAGAGGGTTACCGCTCGACCCTCGATCTGCTGGATGCCCTGCGGGATTTCGACCCCCAGGGCAGCGGAATTCACCCTCAGCGCAGAGTGGAAGTCCGAGTCGACCAGGACCGCTGTATCGGTTGCGGCGCCTGCGTGATGCACGCCCCGTGGGTGTTCGATCTGGATACCAACGGCAAGGCCAGGGTCATTCAAGCAGTGCAATCATGGTCGCCGATCGATGGCTCCTACGTGCGGAACTGTCCGACCTACGCCATCAGCGCCCGGCTGGCTCAGCCGACCAAGCAGATTCCCCGCCAACAAACTCCCACCGAACAGGCTACCGGGGAGATTCCCGAGAAGCGGACTCGGCCCGCCTGAGATCCTGAACCACCCGGGCCCAATTGAGCTCCCGTTCGGCCCGCTCTCTGCCTCCTTTTCCCAGTGCCGATCGCCGCGCTTCGTCGTTGAGCAGCGCTCCCACCGCGATGGCCGCCTCGGTCGGATTACCCGGTGAGACCAGAATACCGGCTTGAGGAAGCACCGTTTCAGGAATACCACCGCTCCTCGCGGCAACCACGGCGACACCGCTGGCCTGAGCTTCCGCCAGACTGAGTCCGAATCCTTCGACTTCTTTTCCTTCCTGACGCGAGAGCCCGAGGTACACCTCGGCTGAGCGGTACAGAGAGGGCAGATCGGCCTCTTCGACGGAGCCGAGAAAGCGGACCCGATCGACGATGCCGAGACCGGTCGCCAGCCGGGTTAGGCGATCAAGATCGGGACCGTCGCCGGCCACGGCGTAGTGCAGGTCAGGATGAGTGCGGGCCAGGTGGGCCACCGCCTCGATGGCGGTATCGATCCCTTTATGCGGCATCAGCCGGGCCACAGTAAGAAGCCAGCGACCCGGACCGAGCGGGTAGCGTGATCCTGACGGGGTAAAGCGGGTTGGATCTGCACCGAGCAGGATCACCCGAAGCCGGTCGGGTATAAGCGGCAAATCGAGTTGCTGGAAGAGCTGGCGGCAGCGGTCGGCGGTCCAGCTGGAGATGGCCACGATTACCGCGGCGTTACCGAGAATCGCGCGGGCGGCGGCCCGCTTGCGGGCCGAGCGGGCCGACTGCTCGGCCAGAATCCCAAGATCGAGTCCGTAGGCGATGAGTCCGTAAGGAATTCCCCGCCGCCGCTCGAGCCAACGGGCGATGTGACCGGCCGGCTTGATATTGCCGGCCCAGACGAAATCGATCCGGTCAGTCCGGATCAGTTGCTCGGCGGTTCGGCCCCAGCGTGCCAGTCCGCCGATGGTTCGCAACCGCTCGGCGTCGACCGGGGCCCGCATCACCCGGACGCTGGCGGCTCGATCCCAGGCAGTATCCTCCGGCGTGCGGCCAGTGCAGACCAGCATGCTCGGGGCGGTGGCACGGGCGATTTCACCCAGGGCGCGGGCGATGCCGCCAGACCTTGGAGGGAAGTCATACGCGAGGAGTACCGAGTACCGAGTACGGGGTACCGGGTTCGCCCGTACTGACTCGGTACTCGGTACTCGGTACCTCGCGAGGACCTCGCGGTAGGCGGAAATTGTCTCCGAGACAGTCTTCTCCAGCGAGAAATCCTCCCGCGCCCTACGCCGACCCTCTTGGCTCAATTGTCGCGCGAGGATGGCGTCGCCCAACAGCCGATTCAGCTTCGCGGCCCAGTCACCGGGGTCCTCCGGGTGGGCCAGCAGCCCGTCGATCCCATCGCGGATGATGACTTCGTTGCCGGTTGCCTTCGAGGCGATCACCGGTTTCCCCAGCGCCATCGCTTCGAGCACCGCCTGGGGCAGCGCATCCCAACGGGAAGGGTGCAGCGCCACCTCGAGCAGCTCGTAGAGCGGCCGGATCTCGGGATCGAAAGGCAGCCGGACCACGACGTGACGTTCGGGAATGGAAGGGAGCGGCTCGGCGAGCGCCTCAGGGGTCAATCCGCTCAATACCAGGCGCACCGGTTGTTCAACAAGGCTCAGCGACTGGAGCACAACCATCTGGTCTTTGGGCCGGGCCACGATCCCGATGGTGCGGTGGCCGGCATCCCACCGTATCCGATGGCGCCAGCGATCCAGCTCCACCACACTCACCGGCCGGTCGAGCCGGTCAGTCAGCACTCCATTCTGGACCACGGTCAGCTTCTCGGCGGGCACCCCGCCAGCCTCAAGCGCGGCCCGGACCGGCTCACTCAAGGCGATCACCCGGTTGGCCACCCGTCCGGCGAACCAATTTTCGATCCGGGTGGTCCGGGGCCAGGAACGACGGGTGAAGATCAGGGGCAGATCCAGGCGGCCCATCACTCCCAGCAGGGTGAAGGCTTCCCGGTCGCGCGAGCTCTGGGAGTTGATCAGATCGACTGGATGACGGGCCAGCAGATCGGCCAGCCGGTTGGCATTAGTCCACCGGCTCCGGGGCGCCAGCCCGAGGGGATGAACCTCGAGACCGCGGGCCCGGGCCTCGGCTTCGACCGGCGAGTTGGGGGGGCAGACGAAGCGTACTGTCACCCCGGCCTCCGCCAGACCCACGGCGAGGTACAAGGTGGAGTTCACCGCGCCGGAGCCACCACCCTGATGCAGGGTGATCAGAACCCGGATAGGTTCCGCGTCACGCATGCGAATTCTTATCCTGGGAGCGGGCGGGTCGCACCGGACCGAGGCCTCGATCGCGCGGGCTGCAATCTCGCTGGGTCACCACGCCGCGGTGATCGACGCCCTCGCCTGGCGCCGGCGGCTGGGACCGCTGGCGCCGAGATACCTGCGCTGGCGGGTGGAGCAACTGGCACCAGACTACCTGCTCTGCACCCGCCACGCCGTCGCAGCGGGACTCGACACGCTCAGGTTGCTCGCGGCCGGGCGGGACTCGGCCTTCTGGTATTTCGATGCCGCCACTCCCCTGCCCGGCCCGGTTCTCGCCCTGGCCCAACTCACCCACCGGACCTTTGCGACCTACGGATTTCAAGTCGAAGCCCTTGAAGCGGCCGGAATACCGAGGGTGGGCTTTCTGCCGCAGGGCTTTGATCCCGCGATTGACCGGCGGGAGGAACGGTTCCCCGCCAGCTACATGTGTGACGTCTCGTTTGTCGGTTCGGGCCAATACCCTCGGCGGTACCGCTTGCTCCAGGCGGTCGCCCGAATCTGCCGTCTGCAGATCAGAGGGCCGGGATGGGAAAAGGCACCCAGGGACCTGCCCATCGCGGGAGGACGGCTGGCCGGCATCGAATTGGCCCGGGCCATCTCGGCCGCCAAGATCTCGCTCGGGATCGACGCCCTCGAGTCGCAACAAGCTGAGAGACGGGGTGGCACCTCCAACCGGCTGTGGCGAGTGCTCGGAGCCGGGGGCCTCTTTCTGGGCGAGCATGTCGAGGGGATCGAACGATTCGCCCGGGACGGAGAGCAGGCAGTCTGGTATCGCAGCAAGCAGGAAGCGGTCGCGCGGATCCGCCAGTTGCTCACCGACGCCGAGTTGAGAGAGCGGATCGCGGGGGCGGGCCAGGCTCACGCGATGGCCCACCATACCTACGCTCACCGGCTCCAGCTGCTCCTGGCCGATCAGAGTTACACCTCGATGTAGTTCTTGTGTTCGAAGGGCCGCCAGCCGGTGAGCCGTTCGACCGCCAGGCTTGCCAGCAGTGACAGTCGCCGACTATCCCAGGTTCGTGGCCCAAACCCCGGTGACATACCTGACCTCCTCGCGGCAATCCACGAGTCCATCCCTGCCGGGTGCCGCCCGGTGAACCGGCGCAGTCCCACATCGGCGGGGAGGCGCTCTCCCAGGGGAGTTCGCTTCCCGGTGCCGCCGTGGTAGAGCTGATCGTCGGTGGCCTGCTTGTTTCGCAGCGCCGCGAGCGGTCTGGCCCAGCCATAGTGATAGTAGGTGGCCCGGCTCGAGCGAGCTCTGACTCGGCGGCCGTCCTCGGCCCGGAAGCCCTGGGCGTCGCCTTTGCTTTTGAGGCCGGCGACAAGCCGCACCGCCCTCACTTCCCGCCGATACCACGAGCGGCTGGCGCCGACCCAGTCGGGTGTCCCGTAGAAATGGACGAAGTCCACCAGCAACCCTTCGACAATTTTGTCACGGTCGGCGCGCTGGATGGCCTGGCGGAGCAACTCCACTCCATCCTCATGTAGAATCTCATCGGCTTGGATATAAATTGCCCAGTCGCCTCGAGCTTCATCCAGGGCGCGCTGGGTTTCCACCGCCAGCATCGCGCTGCCGATCGACCGGTCCCAGCGGCCCTCGATGATCTTCAGGCGAGGATCGCCCAGACCGCGGACCAGATCGAGGGTATCATCGTCCGACGGGCCGACGTTCACGATGAGTTCGTCACACAAGGGTAGAATCGAGCCGAGCGCCTCGAGGATCGGGAAATCGAGCTTGAGAGCATTGGCGACCAGGCTGCAACCGACAATTCGCATCTGCGGGCAGGCGCTCGAGGGAAGGACGGGCGAAAGATATGCGGGTGACGCTGGTCCATCATACGCGGCTCCCGGTCAAGGGATATGGTGGCACGGAGCGAGTCGTCGTTGCTCTGGCCCGCGGACTGGCGGTGCTGGGCCATGAAGTCACCCTCATTGCGCCCGAGGGCACTCGAGTCCCTGAGGCCACCCTGGTGCCGGTGCCGCAGGCGCGCTTCGGCGACGCCTCCTTCGACCTGACCTCGCTGATTCCTGCCAGCAGCGAGATTGTTCACGCTTTCTATTGCCCCAAGGTTCCGCCGGGAGCACCCTGGCTGTGGACCCTCGAAGGCACCACCGCCCCCGGCGTTACCCGTCCACCCAACACCATCTACGTGAGCGCCAGCCATGCGGAAAAACATGGCAGCCGGAGTTTCGTCTACAATGGACTCGATCCGGCCGAGTATCGTTTCCGGGCCGCGAAGGATGAGTTCGATCTGTTCATCGGCCGATTGCACTCGAGCAAAGGCTGGCAGCTGGCGGTGGCAGGGGCCCGCGCGTCGGAACGCCGCTTGATTGTGGCCGGTGGCTGGCGGCCCAGTCTTTCCCGATTGATCCACTTCGCCGGTGAAGTGGCGGGGCTGGAAAAGGCCGACCTGCTCTCCGGTGCCCGACTGCTCTGGATGCCGGCCCAGTGGGATGAACCGTTCGGTTTGACCCTGATCGAAGCGCTCTGGAGCGGCACACCGGTGCTGGGCACTCGGCGCGGGTCACTACCCGAAGTCTTGAGTCCGGAGGTGGCCGAGTTTGGGGAAACGGTGGAGGACTTGGTGGCCCGGATTCCGGAGATGGCAAGGAAGGATCCGGCAGTGTGCCGGGCCCGGGCCGAGAAGTACTTCAGTCACACCGTGATGGCGGGGGAGTACGTCCGATTTTATCGCGAGTTCTTGTCGACGGGAGGATTGCCCGAAGGGCGAAGTACGATGATGTAGTACCGGGTACCGAGTGCGACGATGAGAACTCGGTACTCGGCACTCCGGTGCTCTTACCCCGTGCCGGTGACTGCTTTGAGCAAGTCCGACATCCGGTGCATGTAGGTATGATTTCGGAGGGCCCGCTGCCGGGCATTTCCCGCCAGCCGTTCCCGATATTTGTCCTCCTGTACCGCCCGCTTCACCTGCCCTTTCAATTCTTCGGCCGTGTTGTAGACCAGCACTTCACTGCCCTCTTCGAAATGCTGGCTCAAGTCGGGTCTGGCATCGACCACCTGGGTCACCCCGATCGCGGCGAGTTCGAAAGTGCGGCGATTGACCCCGGTGGAATCCACATTCCTCTCGTCGGTGCCATGGCGATGGATGTTCACCGCCACAGTTGCTCCGGCGTAGGCCCGGACGAAGTCCTCGTGAGTGGGCAGCTCTCCCCGGCAATAATCCTTGAGACCGGTACGGCGCCAACCGGCGCCCCACAACGCCAGCCCAAACTCCACCAGCTCGGAGAGCAGTCGTTCCCGGCGAGTGGTCGCGGCTCCGGCAAAGACCACGTTGGCCCGGAAGACCCCCCGGGCCCGCAGCGGCTTGTGGACCGAGGGGTCGCAGCCCAACGCCAGATAGTGACCGTGCTGAATGTGACTCCTGGTCAGAGTATTGAGACCGCCGCTCGAGCCCACGAAGACGTGGTCGTAAGCGATCGCGTCGGCGGCGACCAGATCGGGCTGAGCGATCTCATCTTCCAGCAGGTGGATCCACTTGGCCGAGCGGCCGCTGCGGAGGTCGTGAGTAACGTCGGTGGGAATCACGTCCTGACCGGCGACGATCACCAGATCGGGTGAGTGCTGGTCCAGGGCGGCGCGAAGCCGCTGGTCTACATCGCGCCGGACCAGCCGCTCGATCCAGCCGGCCTTATCGGGGTCAAGCAGATGGACGCTGCACCCCAGCCGTTCGAGCGCCCGGACCCGGAGCCCGTTATAGGCGAGATTGGCGTCGTCGGCGTGCGCCGCGAAGAGAACCCGGAGGCCGGTGTAGGGTGCGGTCATATCTCGTGGAGAGACAATTTATACCGGCCCGGTTCCGCCCTAAAGGATTTCCTCGCGCCCTGCGGCCGCCCGGTCAAGTTCCGCGTTCCGGGTTGACTCAGCATCGGGACCATCCCAGAAGTCGGCACTGCGCACCAGCCGGGCATAGAGTCCGTCCTTGAGCAACAATTGGTCGTGGCTCCCCCGTTCGACAATCCGCCCCGCTTCAAGCACCAGGATCTCGTCGGCGTGACGCACCGTTGCCAGGCGGTGGGCGATCACCAGGACGGTCCGGTCCCGCATCAGCCGGAGCAGCGCATCCTGCACCAGCCGTTCCGACTCGCCGTCGAGCGCGCTGGTCGCCTCATCGAGAATCAGAATCGGCGGATCGCGCAGCAGGGCCCGGGCGATCGCGATCCGTTGGCGCTGCCCCCCCGAGAGCCGGGTCCCCCGTTCGCCCAGCAGGGTCTGATAACGCTCGGGCAACTGGGCGATGAACGGATGGGCGTTGGCGGCCTTGGCGGCGGCTTCAACCTCGGCCTGAGTCGAATGGGGCCGGCCGTAGGCAATATTGGCGAACACGGTGTCGTTGAGCAGCACCGTCTCCTGCCCCACAAACCCCATGAGTGAGCGAATCGACCCACGGGAAAAGTCCTTGATCGGCCGTTCGTCGATCAGGATCTGCCCCTCGGTCGGCTCTCTCAACCGCGGCAGCAACTCGGCCAGAGTGGTCTTCCCCGCGCCGGAAGGACCCACCAGGGCTACCGTCTTTCCCCGCTCCAAGGTGAAGGAGATGCCCCGCAGGACATCGGGTTCAGGCTCGGAACGCGGAACGCGGAGGGCGGAACCATAAGAGAACCAGACGGATTCGAATGTGATGGTCCTGTCGAACGACGCAGCGGGCAAGTCCTCGTGAGACGGTTCCGCCGCCGGCAGGTCCAGCATTTCGAACACCCGATCGGCACCCGCCAGCGCGATCGACATCTGGGCCGGAAACTGGGTGATCGCCTTGAGCGGAGCCATCACTCGAAGCGCGGCGACGATGAACACCAGCATTCCTTCGGGCGAGAGCGCCCCACCGCCGAGAATACTGGGTGAGGCTCCCACCGCGATCAGCGCGACCAGCAGCAACCCACTGAAAATTTCGCTGACCGGACTCGAGAGGGTCGCCAGCCTTTGGGTCCGGACCACCCGAGCCCGGTAGCGGTTGGCCAAATCACGGAACCGGCTCCCTTCGGCCTGCTCTCCGCCGTAGGCCCGGATCAATTTCATGGCCGAGAGTCGCTCGGCCACGGTCGCCGTCATTTCTCCGGCTTCTTCGGCCCGGTGCCTGGCGTGATAGCGAAGCCGGCGCAGCAGGAAGCGGATCCCGATCATCAGGACCGGCGCGGCGGCCAGGGTCAGCAGGGTGAGGCGCCAGGAAAGCTGGGCCAGCACCGCGAGGGTAGTAAGGATGAGGACGAGGTTCTGAAAGAACGAGGCAAGACCGGCGCTGACGGCGACCTTGGTCTGATCGGCATCCTGGATCACCCGGGCGATAACCTGCCCGCCCCGGGTCCGCTCCAGCCAACCAAGGTCGAGCCGCAACAAATGCTCGAAAAGCGCCGCGCGCAGATCCCGCACCAGCCCTTCCTGCGACGAAACGCTCAGCGCGGCCGCGATCCAGGCCAGAAAATTCTTGACCAGCAGCGCGGCCCAGAGCAACAGGACCAGCCTGACGGTGACGTTGCCGCCGCTGTTGAGGCCAAGCACCGGCTGAAGGAACTGGTCGATCAGGCGCTCGAGACCGGCGCCACCGGCCACCAGACCTCCCGCGTTGCCGAACAGATGCCGGAGCAGCGGAATCAGGAGCAGGAGCGTGACGCCATCCAGCACCGACGCCACGCAGGTGGCGAGGATCCCGGCACCCAGAGTCCATCGATAAGGCCTGAGCCAGCTCAGCAGTCTCCGGCCGGTCCCCACCTTCGACTTCATTGCGATGGAATCAACTGCCCCGGCGGGCGGTGAGGAGTGCGATGGGCAACACCATCTCCTCCGGGGTCACGCCGCCGTGGAGAAAGGCCCCGCGATAGCGGGCCTGATACTCCCGGAGCTTGGTGGGATAGACGAAGAACCGGTCGCCGGTTGCCAGCAGCAGACGAGTGCCGGGCGGCCGGGGCGGCAGACCGTAGGAGGCGAGGTCTTCCACCACCAGTGCGGCTTCGCGGTCCTGGGACCGGAGATCCTCGCCAAACTTGTAGCGCAGGTTGGAGGTCGCATCCCGGCGGGCATAGACCGTCGCCGGAGTGTGGCAGTGGATCGAGCCGTGATCGGTGGTCAGCAGCACCGGCACATTGCGGCGCTCGGCCTCACGCAGCGCACCCCACAATGCCGAGCGCTCGAACCAGGTCCGGGTGAGGCTCCGGAGCGCCGGGGTGTCGCGGGCTACTTCGTAGAGAGTCGAGTTCTCGGTCCGGCCGTGAGTCAGCTGATCGATGAAATTGAAGACCAGAGCAGTCACGCCGTCGGCGGCGAGATGGGCCGGAAGCCGGTTGAGCAGCGCCTCGCCATCGGTGGCGGTGAACACCTTCTCGTAGCGCACCGGCACCGTTCGTCCGTATCGTTCTTCCAGCTGCCGGCTGAGCAGCTCATGCTCGTGGGCGTTGAGGCTGGTCTCGTCCTGATCCCGCCACCAGCCGGGATACTTGGCCGCCAGCGCCTGGGGCAGCAGCCCGCTGAAAATGGCGTTGCGGGCGAACGGCGTGGCGGTCGGCAGAATCGAGAAATAGTACGCCGTCTCGACGTCGAAACGAGTGCTGATCAGCGGGCGAATCGCCTCCCACTGATCCAGCCGGAGACAGTCGACCACAATCAGCAGTGCCTTGCCGTGGGCCCGCAGTGCCGGCTCCACAAACTCGGGCACAATGTCGACGCTCAGAGGCGGGCGATCGGCCCGGCCGCCGCTCAGCCAGCCGGGGTAACGCTGCTCGATGAATCGGGCGAAATCCTGCCGCAGACTGACCTGCAGCGTCCGCAGCGCCTCCTGCAGTCCCGGCTCTTCCGCATGGCCCAGCCGAACTTCCCACTCGGCCAGTTCGGTGACCAGCTCGGTCCAGTCCCGCCAGTTGAGAGCCGTACTCCGGCGAGTCTCCAGGTCCCGAAAACGAGTGGCAAAATCGCGGGAGAGACGCTGCTGCTTGATTCGATCGCCTTCCAGCAGCCGGGTCACGACCGAGAAGATCTGACGCGGGTTGACCGGCTTCACCAGATAGTCGGAAACCTCGGACCCGATCGCGTCTTTCAGGGTGGCGGGCTCTTCACTCTTGGTGACCATCACCACCGGCATGGTGGCATCGATGGTCCGGATGGCGCGGAACAGATCCAGCCCGCGGCGCCCCGGCATCTGTTCATCCAGCAACACAACCCCATAGGGCTGGCGCTGCAGCAGGACCAGGGCGTCATCCCCATGGGCCGCCTTCTCGACGCTGAAGCCCTGTTCTTCGAGGAACAGGATATGGGAGGAGAGGCTCTCGACCTCATCGTCGACCCAGAGGATGCTGCGGGGACGTGGCATGGGCCTAAGATAACGGCGGTCAGGCGGTCAGGCGGACCGGCGGTCAGATTGCGAACTTGACCGTCTCGACCGTCTCGACCGTCTCGCCTTATTCTTCAGCCGTGTCCCCTCCCCGCATCCTGCTGGTACGCTTCAGCTCCCTCGGCGATGTGCTCCTCACCACGCCGCTGATCCGGGCGCTCCGCGCCCGTCACCCGGCCGCCACTATTACTGCGCTGACCAAGCAGGTCTGGGCCCCGCTGCTCTCGGCTAACCCCCACCTCGATCAGGTGGTGACTCTGGCCCCAGGGCAGTCACTGGTTCCCCTCGCGCGGGGACTGCGCAAAGCCAACTTCACGGACCGGCTGGACCTCCACGCCAGCGTACGGACCAGGGTGCTTCGATTGCTGGTTCCCGGTGCCTGGCACGGATACGGGGCCCGTCGCCGCGAACGGCGGGCGCTGATTTCGGTGAGGCAAAACAACTACCGGGACAATCTCCCGGTGGCCGAACGTTACTTCGAGGCGGCCCGTCACCTCGATGTGGCACCGGATGGCTTACCGGCCGAACTCTTTACCAGCCCCGCCGCGGAGGCCCGCGCCGAAGAGTGGTTGACCCGGAGCGGACTTGATCTCAATCTCCCGCTCATCGCGCTGGCACCGGGTGCGGCCCACGCCACCAAGCGCTGGCCCCTCCGTCACTGGCGTACTCTGGCCGAACAGCTGGCCGACCGGGGATTCGGAATGGTCATCATCGGGGCGAATTCCGACCGGGCAGCCGCAGCGGAAGTGGTCAGTGCCGCCCCGGCGGTGGTGGCCAGCGCCGCGGGAGAACTGGACCTGCAGGCCTCGGGGGCGTTGATTCGGCGGAGCCATCTGCTGGTGGCGGGAGATACCGGGCCGATGCACCTTGCCACGGCTGTGGGCCGGCCGGTGGTGGCGTTGTTTGGCCCGACCGTCGAAGCCTTCGGCTTCTTCCCCTATCGAGCCCGCTCCACCGTCTTGCAGTTGCCGCTCACCTGCCGGCCCTGCAGCAGCAAAGGTGGAGCTCGCTGTCCCCTGGTTCACCATCAGTGCATGGAGGGACTCTTGCCGGACTTAGTGCTCTCCGCCGCACTCGATCTTACGCAATGACCAGCGATCCCCAGTACGACCTGGTAGACTTGCTCGCCCGCACCGCCCGGGGGCCCCGACGCGAAGGGGTGTACGCCTTGTGGCTGGTGCTGAGAGTGACAGTGGACTATCTGAGTGAACCGGCTTTGCCCGAGCGAGCCAACCGGCGTCGGCTGGCTGCGCTCGAATCCCGGCTCTCCAGTCTGACGATTCCGCCACCGTTGCGGCGGGCCCTCACGGCTCTGCTTCAGGATCTCAAGGAAGGGGGCCGGGACAGCGTTCCGGTCATCCTCAGCACTCTGGTTGCCCCAGCCCGGGAATCGGCCGGTCCCGAGGCGGCCGATGCAGTTCAGCGGGCTGCCCGTGCAGCCCGAAGCCTGGCCCCGGCACCGTCCCGCTAAACCGCTTGGCTGCCTATCTTTGAGCATGCGGCCGCACTCCAGTTCCGACCGTACCACCTCTCCAGCGGAAGCCGTCGTAGCCCGGATGGACTCTCGGGTCGAAGCCGGCGAACGGGGTGATTCCGTTCCCACCGGTTTTCCTTCGCTCGACCGGATGCTGGGTGGCGGGGTCCGTCGCCAGGATCTGGTGATCCTGACCGGAGATGTGGGTAGTGGGAAGTCGAGTCTGGGTCTGGCGATCGCCCTGAGAACGGCACGAGCCGGCTTGCCGGTGGCCTATCTCTCCGGCGAAATGTCCGAAGCGCGGGTAATGGAACGGGCGCTGGCGCTGGAGGGACGGGTCGCTATCGATTCGCTCCGCAAAGGCGAACTGGACGATGTGAGCCGATCCGCGGTTGGGGCGGCCGCGCTCAAACTGCGGGATCTGCCGCTGCAGGCGCGCTCACTGCCTGGCGAGCGATTCGAGGAAGTCACCGAAGCGCTCGACGTGGTACCTCGTCGGGCCCTGCTGGTGCTGGACGATGTCGGCATGACCGCCAGCCCGGTTCCCAACGCCGCCGGCGACGAACGGCTCGCCCTGACAGTGCGGGCACTCAAGAGCGTGGCGCTCGAGCGGGACGTCGCCCTGATCGCGCTGGCGCAGCTTCCCAAGTTCCGCGCCACACGGCGCGATCCTCGTCCCACCCTGGATGATCTGGGCGGATTGGGCGTGGTGAAGCAGGTGGCCGATGTGGTGTTATCGATCTACCGCGAAGAGATGTACCGGCCCAGCTATGGAGTGGAAGGAGCGGTGGAGCTGGTGGTAGGAAAGAACCGCAACGGCCCTACCGGATATCTGGATCTCTATTTCTACCGAAATTGGCTCCGGTTTGAGGACATGCTGGACCCGGATAGATAAAAGACGTCATGGGTCGTGGGTCATGATCAACCCGACGAACTGCACGACCCACGACTCACGACTCACGACTATTACTGGCTCTTCGTCTTCGCCCCGGCCAAGTCCACGTAGCTCCCCGGCGCCCCATCAGCCTTTCGAATAGAGACCCACAACGGAGGGCCACCGGTCTGCTCGGCGTAAAGCGCAATCCCGCCGGTTCCATCTTTGGCGTCGCTGATTAGGCGCCAGGGATCCTTGCTCAGCACGTTCCGATAGTAGGTTGCGACCTCTTCAGGATCGAGCACGCTGCGGAACCGGATCTTCAGCGCGTCCTCGCCACCTTCCCGCGAGATCACATCGGAACTGGGCGGCACCGGCAAATGGGGAATCGTCTCCCCCAACTTGGCGACCTTCTGTGGTTCGGAGCAGGCGGCCAAGCCAAGAATCGAGAGCAGCAGCAGCGGTTTTCGCATAGGGCCGGGAGAGTACCTCACCTAACCCATCTCCGTCAACTGGTTTATCTTAGGCCCGACTTCCGCAGGAGCGCCCGAATGGCCGGACATAGCAAATGGAAACAGATCAAACACAAAAAGGCCGCCGCTGATGCCAAGCGGGGCGCCTCCTGGACCAAGGTGATCCGGGAAATCACCGTGGCGGCCAAGGCCGGCGGGGGCGATCCCGGGGGGAACCCCCGGCTCCGCACCGCGATCGATGCGGCAAAAGCGGTCAACATGCCCAACGACAACATCGAGCGCGCCATCAAGAAGGGCACCGGCGAGCTCGAGGGTGCTACCTACGAAGAAGTGACCTACGAGGGTTACGGTCCCGGCGGCGCAGCCATCATCATCGAAGGCTCCAGCGACAATCCCACCCGGACGGTGGCCGACATCCGCCACGCCTTCAGCCGCAACGGCGGGAATCTGGGCGCGAGCAACTCGGTAGCCTGGATGTTCGACAAGAAGGGCCAGCTTTACCTCGACGCCACCCGCTATCCGGAAGACTCGACTCTGGAAGCCGCGCTCGAAGCCGGAGCGGAAGACTTCGCCAGGGATGGCGACCAGTACATCGTCTCCACCACGGTGCAGACTTTCCACGCGGTGCAGGATGCCCTCAAGGCCCGCAAACTGGTCATCGATTCGGCCGAGATCGCGATGGTCCCCAAGACCACGGTCAAGGTTGAAGGCAAGCAGGCCGAGCAGATGATCAAGCTGATCGATGCGCTGGAAGAGCTGGACGACGTTTCCAAAGTCTTCTCCAACTTCGATATCGACGCGAGCCAGCTGGCCGAGGCGTCGAGCTGACGGGGTACCGCCGGTGAGAGTGCTGGGCATCGACCCTGGCACTACCGCCACCGGCTACGGGGTGGTGGAGAACGGTGATCGGGGTGCGCTCCGTCTGATCGAGTGCGGTGTCATCCGGCCCCCAGCCCGCGCCACCCTGGCTACCCGGCTGGGCGCTATTCACGGCGAACTGGCCCGGTTGATCGCGCGGGTCTCCCCCGATGTGGTGGCGGTGGAAGAAGCCTTTCACGCCCGGAACGCCCGGACCACCCTGGTGCTGGGACATGCCCGCGGGGTGATTCTGCTGGCCGCCGACCAAGCCGGCCTGGTCATCGCCGAGTATTCGCCGGCCAAGATCAAGCAGACGGTGACCGGTCGGGGCAGCGCCTTGAAACCCCAGGTCGGATTCATGGTGGCGCAGTTACTTCGCCTGCGGTCCGCCCCAACACCGTCCGATGCATCCGACGGCGTTGCCGTAGCTCTGACTCATCTTCTCGGCGGGAAGAAACTCCGGATGGCCGGCACCCGATGATCGCCATGGTGAGCGGCACGATGGGTGAGCGGGACGGCGATACCATCCTGATCGAGACGGCGGGAGGAGTTGGCTACGCTGTCACCGTACCGCTGGGTGTCCTGGAGCGACTGCCCGCGGCCGGCGGACGGGTGAGCCTCTACACCGAGTTGGTGGTGCGGGAAGATGGCTGGTCGCTCTATGGCTTTGATCACGCCGGCGAACGAGCGGTGTTTCAGCGGCTCCTTTCGGCCAGCGGGTTCGGACCCAAACTGGCGCTGGCGTTGCTGTCGACCCTGGGACCGGCCCGCACGGTCCGGAGTATTCAGCAGCGAGATATCGCCGCCCTTTCCACGGTCAGTGGTATCGGCCGCAAGAAAGCCGAGAAGCTGGTGGTGGAGCTGGGCGATCGCTTCAAAGATGTGCCGGTCGAAATCAGCTCGGCCCCCCGCCCTGGTGAAGATGCACTTCAGGCGTTGGTCGGCCTGGGCTACCCGGCGGCGGTGGCTGAAGACGCGGTTCGCGCCATCATGAGTGATGGAACGACCGAGACGGCGAAAGTGATACGGTTGGCGCTCCAACGGCTTGCAGGGAAGTCTTGAGGGTACCGAGTACCGAGTACCGAGTCCGGCACCCAACACTCGGTACTCGGTACTCAAGACCAGCTTTTATTGCCGAGGAACCGATGACAGTCCCCGCTACTACCGCTGAATGGATCTGCACTCGCTGCGGCAGCACCAACCGCCGGCTGGTCGCTGCGACCACCAAGCGGACCATGGATAGCTGCAATCACTGCCACGCCAAGCACGTGGTGGAGCCGGGCAAGCGGCCGGTCAGATGGGACGCGCGGCTGAAATAACTGCGTGAAAAGTGAAAAGTGAAAAGTGAAACGGATTTGACCAGAAGACACTTTTCACGTTTCACATTTCACTTTTCACGTAGTAACGACCAGTCTTAACTTGCAGCTTAGTTCATGACCCGACTCCAGATCACCACCCCCGACGCACTCCCCGACGAGACCAGCGCCGAAGCCGCTCTACGTCCCGGCCGGCTGGAAGACTTTGTGGGTCAGGAGCAGGTGAAGTCGTCGCTGCGGATCGCGATCGACGCGGCCAAGGGGCGAGGGGAGTCGCTCGATCACCTGCTCTTCTTCGGCCCCCCCGGTCTGGGCAAGACTACCCTGGCCATGCTGCTGGCCAAGGAGATGGGCGTCGCCCTCAGAACCACTTCGGGTCCGGTGCTGGAGAAGCCGGGAGACCTGGTCAGCCTGCTGACTACCCTGCAGCCCGGCGACATCCTCTTCATCGACGAAATCCACCGGCTGCGGCCGGTGCTGGAAGAGTTCCTCTATCCCGCCATGGAGGATTTCCGGGTCGATGTACGGATCGCCGATGGTCCCAACGCCCAGACCATTCCGATGACTATCGAGCGATTCACCCTCATCGGCGCGACCACCCGCTTCGGGTTGCTCACTCCGCCGATGCGCGCCCGCTTCGGGATGGTGGAACGGCTGCACTTCTATCCGCCGGAAGACCTCAACGTGATCGTGGCCCGTTCCGCCGGCATACTCGGCGTGCCGGCTGACGATGAAGGCACTCTGGAAATCGCCCGGCGGAGCCGAGGGACGCCTCGGGTCGCCAATCGTTTGCTCCGGAGAGTCCGGGACTACGCCCAGGTGAAGGCCGGCGGGAAGATTACCGGGCCGATCGCCCGCGAGGCGCTCGGCCGTCTGAACGTGGATGAATTCGGGCTGGATGACATGGACGCCCGGATTCTCAAGACCATCATTGAGAAGTTCTCCGGCGGTCCGGTCGGACTGGGCACCGTAGCGGTGGCGGTGGGTGAAGACGCCGGCACCCTGGAAGAGGTCTATGAGCCTTACCTGATTCAGCAGGGCTATCTCGAGCGCACTCCTCGCGGGCGCGTCGCCACTCCATTCGCCTTCCAGCGCTTCGGCATCAAGCCGCCGGCCGGCGCCCAGCGTACCATCTTCGAGTAGGCCGCCGGGCCCTTCCTTCCGATGGCCCTTCGAACCTCGGATTTCGACTACCACCTCCCGGCTGAATTGATCGCCCAGGAACCGGCTGCGGTCCGGGGGGAGAGTCGGCTTTTGGTGGTGAGTTCCCAGTACCGAGTACCGAGTGATGGTCCGGGAAGCTCGCACTCGGTACCGGGTACTCGGAACTTTCGCGACGGCCGCTTCACCGACCTGCTCTCGTTAATTCCCCCCGGCGATCTGCTCGTTCTCAACACCACCAAGGTCCGCCACGCCCGCTTCATCGGTACTCGCCCCAGCGGGGCACCGGCCGAAGTGCTGTTGATTCATCCGGCCCAGAACGGGCATTGGGTGGCGATCGGAAAGCCGGGCAGTGCTCTGCGGCAAGGCAAGCGAATCGAGATCGGGCCCAACGCCTTCATTGAGACCGTCGCTGTACTTGATGAAGGATTTCGGGAGGTTCGGTTCGTGGGAATCACCGCCGAGGACGCGATGCACCTTGCCGGCCGGCTGCCCCTACCGCCCTACATCGAGCGCGATCCCACCGAGGCGGACGAGTCGCGCTATCAGACGGTATATGCCGAGCGGGAGGGGAGCGTGGCGGCCCCGACCGCCGGCCTGCATTTCACGCCTGAATTATTGAGTGCACTGGAGCGAAACGGAGTGGAGATCGCCCGGATCGATCTGGAAGTTGGGCCCGGAACGTTCAAGCCGGTCGAAGTCGAAGACCCTTCCGAGCATCCCATGCATCCGGAGTGGTTCGACCTGCCCGAGAAGGCCGCGCGGCAGATCGCCGAGTTGCGGCGCCGTCGAGGAAAGCTGTGGGCGGTGGGAACCACTGTGGTGCGAGCCCTTGAGAGCGCCGCGAACGAAGATGGCACGGTGGCACCGGGCCGGCGGGAAACCCGGCTGCTGATCACACCCGGCTATCGCTTCAAGGTGGTTGACCGGCTGATCACCAACTTCCACCTTCCCCGCTCGACCTTGCTGATGCTGGTCTCAGCCTTCGGCGGGAGAGAGCAAATTCTCTCCGCCTACCGCCAAGCGGTGGAGCAGCGGTATCGGTTTTACTCGTATGGAGACGCGATGGTGATCGAGCAGCATGTTTGAGTTCCAGCTCCACGCCACCCAAGGCCAGGCCCGTGCGGGCAGCCTGACACTTCCTCACGGAGTAGTCCAGACTCCCGCATTCATGCCGGTGGGAACTCACGGGGCTGTGCGCGGCCTGCATCCGGATGAGGTTCGCCGGGCCGGCGCCCAGATCGTACTCGGCAATACCTATCATCTGCACCTGCGGCCCGGGGAAGATGTGGTCCGCGCACTGGGCGGGTTGCACCGCTTCACCACCTGGGACCGTCCGATGCTGACCGATTCGGGCGGCTTCCAGGTGTTCTCGCTCGAAGGGCTTCGCAAGATCGAGGAGCACGGTGTCGAGTTCGTCAGTCACATCGACGGCTCCACTCGCACCATCACTCCCGAATCTTCCATGGAGATCCAGTGGGCGCTGGGTGCCGACGTGGCGATGGTCTTTGACCACGTGGTGCCGGGACAGGCGCCCTGGGAACTGGCGGAAGAGGGGATGGAGCGGACGTTGCGGTGGCTGGATAGATGCCGGGGGCGGCATGCCGAGTTAGTCGATCGGTGGGCCGGTGGGCTGGTGGGCTCGAACCCGGAGCGCCCTTCCCAGCCCACTGGCCAACCAGCCCACTTGCCCACTTACAGTCAGACCCTCTGGCCCATCATCCAGGGCGGCACCCACGACGATTTGCGGATGCGCTCGCTGGAAGGCACCCTTGCCCGGGGTCCCTGGACCGGTATCGCCATCGGCGGCCTTTCGGTCGGCGAGCCCAAGCCGGTGATGCACCGGGTCCTCGAAGGGCTCGCGCCGGCGCTCCCCGCCGGGGTGCCCCGTTATCTTATGGGCGTCGGTTTCCCGGACGATCTGCTGGAAGGAATTGCCCGGGGCGTGGATCTGTTCGACTGCGTCGCGGCCACCCGGAACGGACGCCATGGCAGCGCCTGGACCAGTGACGGCAAAGTGAACATCCGGGCGGCCGCGCTCAAGCTGAGCGATGCGCCGCTCGATGCCGACTGCGACTGCGAAACCTGCCGGCGTTTCTCCCGCGGCTATCTCAGGCACCTGTTCATGGCCGAAGAGATGCTCGGGCTTCGGCTGGTGTCGATCCACAATATTCGCTTCCTGATCCGGCTGGGCGAACAGGCTCGAGTCGAGATTCAGCGAGGCACATTCGACCGCTGGCGCCAGCAGTGGCTCGAGCGGTATCACACTCGTCGAGGAATCACGTGACCTTGTCCCTCTTGGCCCTGATGGCGCCCTCCGACAATCCCTCGGCCGGGCTTTCCATGTTGCTGCTGCAGATCGGCGGTATCGCCCTGGTCTTCTTCTTCCTGATCCTGCGTCCTCAGCAGCAGGCCCGGAAGAAGCACGAGGAGCTGCTCAAGAATCTGAAGAAGGGTGACGAGGTCGTCACCGTCGGCGGCATCGTGGGCAAGGTGAAAGAGCTGAAGGAAGACCGGGTGACCATCGAGTCGGGCAACTCCACCTTGCTGGTGGAGCGGGCCCGGATCGTCCGGGTGGGTGACCAGACCGCTCCCGGAGTCGGCGCGTGAGCCTCCTCGACCTCCACCTTCTCGGCTCCCCGGTGCTGCGCGAAGAGAGCAAGCCGGTGAAAGTGGTGGACGATGAAACCCGCCGCTACATCGCCGATCTGTTCGAGACCATGTATGCCGCCAAAGGTGTCGGCCTGGCCTCCAATCAGGTGGGTGTGGCCAAGCGTATCGCGGTGGTCGACGCCGACGACATCAAGCTGGTGATGATCAATCCCAGAATCGTCGAAGCGTCGGGCAAGGAAGTCGCGGAAGAAGGCTGCCTCTCGATACCCGATGTGTTCGCCGAAGTCACTCGGCCGGACCGGATTACCCTGGAAGCGACCGACGAGAACGGAAAGCTCTATCGCAAGGAATTGGAGGGCCTCCCCGCCCGGGCGGTGCAGCACGAGATCGATCATCTCGACGGGATCCTCTTCCTCGATCACTTGAGCATGCTCAAGCGCAAGCGGATCCTCGCCAAGTGGAAGAAGGAACACGCTGAGGACGAGGGTTACACCAGGCCGGTGAAGCCGGCTCCAGCCGGCAGTTCCTGATGCGTGTCGCCTTCTTCGGCACCCCCGAGTTCGCGGTCCCGTCGCTCAGGGCCTTGCTCGAGGAAGGATTCGATGTGGTGGTCGTAGTGACCCAGCCCGATCGCCCTCACGGCCGCTCCCGCAGCTCGCTGGTCGCCCCACCGGTCAAAACTGTCGCGCTGCAAGAAGGCATCCCGGTGCTCCAGCCGGAGCGACCGGTGGGACCCTTCATTGATGAGATCAAGGCGCTCAGGCCCGACATCGCCACGGTGGTGGCTTACGGCCACCTGATCAAACCCGAGCTGCTGGCGGTTCCCCGCCTCGGCATGATCAACGTGCACGCCTCGTTGCTCCCGGCCTTGCGCGGGGCGGCTCCGATTCAATGGTCGATTCTCAACGGCGATGAGACCACCGGTGTCAGCATCATGCAACTGGAGGCGGGCCTCGACACTGGCCCGGTGCTACACACGATCCAGACCGAGATTCCAGCCGACGAAACCGGCGGCGAGCTCACCGAACGGCTGGCCGAATTAGGCGCCGCGGCGTTAGTCGAGACCCTGACGCTGATAGAAGGGGGCGAGGCCCAGGCGGTTCCCCAGGATCATTCGCTCGCAACCCATGCGCCCAAGGTGAACCGCCAGACCGCCCGGCTCGATTGGAGCAAGGATGCCGCGAGTGTCGCCCGGGTGATTCGGGCCTTCGACCCCGAACCCGGTGCCTGGGCCCAGCTCGCCGGGCAGGAGGTCAAACTGTTCGGCGCCCGCGCAACCAATATCGGCGGAGAGCCGGGGACGATTATTCAGGCCGCCGGGACGATTTGCATCGCGGCAGGCGTCGGTGCGGTCGAGGTCAGCGAAGTTCAGCCGTCAGGCCGGAAGCGGATGCAAGCCACCGATTGGATCCGGGGTGTCACCAATCCCGCGAGCCTGCGCTTCACGTGAGACCGCTGCCCCGCCTCCACGCCGTGACCGACGCCGCCATCATCGCCCTGCCCGACTTCGCCGTTCGTGCCGCCGCGATCGCCGCAGCCGGATCGGCCGTCGCGCTGCATGCCCGGGATCGAAGTGCCGGCGGTCTGGCCCTCACCGGAGTCGCCCATCGCTTGATGGCGCTGGCCCGGCCGGCCGAAGCTGCGCTGTTCGTGAATGCCCGAGCTGATGTTGCCGTTGGTGTTGCGGCCCAAGGCCTGCAACTCGGCCGGGGCGACCTGACACCCGCTGAGGCCCGCGGTGCCTTTCCCCAGTGGCGTGGCTGGATCGGCGCTTCGGTGCATTCGGCCGACGAAGCCGCCGCCGGAGCGGCGAGTGGTGCAGATTTCCTTATGGTCGGGAATGTCTACCACAGCGCCAGCCATCCGGGACGGCCTGCCGCAGGCGTGGGCCTGATTGAACAGGCGGCGAAGACTGGCTTGCCGGTCATCGCGATCGGCGGAATAACCGCCGACCGCGCCCGTGAAGTACGGCAGGCCGGGGCCTACGGCGTCGCGGCTATTTCGGCCGCATGGAACGCCGAGGATCCGGCGACTGCAGCGCTCTCGCTGCTGGCACCCTGGGTGAATGAAACGTGAGCGACCTCAACCTGACGGTGAATGGCGATCAACGCTCGGTCCCCAGCCCGGCGACGCTCACCGATCTGTTGACCCACTTGAAGCTCGATCCCCGGATGGTCGTGGTCGAGCTCAACCGGGAGATCGTGCGGCGGCAGTTCCTGGCCGATCGCCAGTTGAAGGATGGAGATTCGATCGAGCTGGTACACTTTGTGGGCGGCGGGTAGGCGGTCGGGCGGTCAGGCGGTCAGGCGGCAGGAGGTACTTAACAATGGCGAGATCGGTGTCGTCCCGGAGCGACGTTGGTTCGCCCGTGTTCGTTGAACTCAAGCAGATAGCATCCATCCGCACGGGCGAATAAGGGTCGCGGAGGGACGACGTCGATCGAGCCCGGAATCACAAGGCTGAAATTTATGAGCACCACAATTGAACCAACGACTACGACCGACCAGCCCCTCATCATCGGCGGCCGCTCGTTCAAGTCCCGGCTCCTGGTCGGCACCGGCAAGTACCGCTCCAATGCCGACATGATCCGCGCCCTCGACGCCTCCGGCGCCGAAGTGGTCACCGTCGCGGTCCGTCGAGTTGATCTGGATCGCACCCGTGAGGAGGGGATGCTCTATCACCTCGATACCTCGCGGTTCTTCCTGCTGGCCAACACCGCCGGCTGCTTTACCGCCGACGAAGCCATTCGATATGCCCGGCTGGGCCGGGAAGCCGGATTCAATGAATTCGTCAAACTCGAGGTCATCGGCGACAAGGAAACTCTGCTCCCCGATACCGACGGTCTTATCGAAGCCACCAGGACCTTGGCCCGCGAGGGCTTCGTCGTCATGGCCTACACCAATGACGATCTGATCACTGCACTGCGGCTGGAGCAGGCCGGCGCGGCCTGTGTCATGCCGCTGGCCTCGCCGATCGGCAGCGGACTGGGGCTGCTCAATCCTTACAGCATCCGCACCATCAAGAAGCGGCTCAAGGTGCCGGTCCTGGTCGATGCGGGGGTGGGCACTGCCTCGGACGCCTGCATCACGATGGAGCAGGGTGTCGACGGGATCCTGATGAACACCGCCATTGCTGAAGCGGCTGATCCGGTCGCGATGGCCACCGCGATGCGTTACGCCGTGGAAGCCGGGCGCCTGGCCTATCTGGCCGGCAGGATGCCTCGGCGAGAAGTGGCAGTCCCCTCCTCGCCCACTCGCGGAATGATGGGGTGACGCAGGAAGCAGCGAGGAACGAGGAACGAGGAACCGGCCTGGTCGCCCGCAGAGCCGCCCTCGCGATCCTCACCGAAGTCCGCAAAGGCGCCCCTTTCGACGTCGCCCTCGATCGCTGGCTCAACGGTCTGGCGGATGCTGACCGGCGGCTGGCTCACGAGCTGGCCGCCGGTGTCTTCCGCCGCCAGCGCGATCTCGATTCCCGGTTGATGCCGCTGGCCCGGCACGGCTGGAGTTCGGTGGCCCACGGTCTCCGCGACGTCCTCCGTCTGGGGGCCTACCAGCTGATCGCACTCGATCGCATTCCCAGCCACGCCGCGGTCTCCACTTCGGTCGATCTGGCCCGGGAAGAATTCGGTGAGAAGCAATCCAGGTTCGTTAACGCCATTCTGCGCCAGATGGGGGGGCGCGTGGCGCCACCGGCCTTTGCGATGGACCCGGGCGCCAGTCTCGCCAGCAAACACTCCCATCCCGACTGGCTGGTAAAGCGCTGGGTCGATCGCTTCGGTGCCGAAGCAACCGAACAGCTCCTCGAATGGAACAACACTCGCCCTTCCCTGGTACTTCAGCCCGCCCGGGGAACCCTCGAGGAATTGCAGAAGAGTTTCTGGGAATCGGGTGTCAGTGCCCGGAGAGCCCGGTTCGATGCCGGCCTGATCGTTGAGAACCAGCGCCCGGCCGAGCTACCGGGATTCAATGAAGGAAGATTTGTGGTGCAGGACCCGGCCCAGGCATTGGTCGTCAGGTTCACCGCCTTCCCTGAAGGCGCGGTGGTCTACGATGCCTGTGCTGCCCCCGGTGGAAAAAGCATCGGACTGGGACGAACCGCTGCCCGGGTAATCGCCGGCGAAATCAATGCCGATCGGCTCCCCCGCCTGCGGCAGAATCTTTCCCGGGCCGGCTCAGGTCGGGAATTCCCGGTCGTCGCCTCGGCCGGCCAGCCGCCAGTCCGCCCGGTCGATGCCGTGCTGCTGGATGCCCCCTGCCTCGGGACCGGGACCCTCGCCCGGCACCCTGATGCCCGCTGGCGCGCGACCCGGGATTCCCTCCAACGCATCGCCACTCAGCAGGCGGAGCTGCTGGTGACCGTGGCAGGCGCGGTACGACCGGGTGGGTGGTTAGTTTATGCCACGTGTTCGCTCGAACCCGAGGAGAATGAAGCTCAGGTGCAAGCATTCCTGGAGCGGTTTCCCGCCTTCCGCCGCGACCCCGGTACCGCGGTGCCGGCCGAGTTGCTGACCCCCAACGGGGACCTGCTGCTGCTGCCCCAGCGCCACGGCACCGACGGCGCCTTTGCCGCGCGGCTGCGGCGGACGGCCTGATGAAATTCCGCCGCCCCACCGGAGCTGCCGGTCCAGCCGGCCCCTCGCTCCCGTACTTCCGCACCATCGCCGGACGACGCTCGGTCAAACAAGCCGCCATCGTCGCCGGAGCTTTCCTGGTCGGATACCTGATTACGGTCTTCTGGCTCTTTCCAGCACCGTTCTTTTCCAGCAAGCACTCGGTGCCTCGGGTGATCGACCTGGGTGTCACCGACGCCCGGGCCAAGCTGGAGACCGCCGGACTGCGATTCAAGCTGGACGACCAGGAAACCGATCCAGTGGTTCCCAAGAACGCGGTGGTTCGGCAGGATCCACCTCCTGGCGTGGTGGTCGAGCCTAACACCGTGGTTTCTTTGACCCTCAGCGATGGGCCTCCGGATGTGCCGGTCCCTGACCTGGCCGGGTTCCCTCGAGCCTTGGCCGAGCGGGTTATCAAAGCCGCCGGTTTCAAGCTGGGGCGGGTAGACACCCTCCCGTCAGCCAGCGACCGGGGCATCGTGGTTCAGACCCGGCCGGGCCCGGGAGTGGGAAGACCGGCAGGCACCTCCATCGAACTGGTGGTAAGTTCGGGCAAGGCCGACGTGACCGTTCCGCCCCTCACCGGCCTTACCGTCGCAGACGCCCGCGCCCGGCTGGGAGAAATCGGGCTGATTGTCGGTTCGGTTACGGCTCGGCCGATGCCGGGCCGGCCGGAGGGCAGCATCCTCGATCAAAAACCGGCGCCGGGAACCCGCACTGGCCGCGGCACCAGAGTGGACCTCATCGTGGTGGGGAAGAGCTGATGCCTGTCCGGATTGCGCCGAGCCTGCTCTCCTCCGACCTCGGCAAGCTGCGGGAACAGGTCGAAGCGGCCCTGGCCGGGGGGGCTGAGTGGCTGCATGTCGATGTGATGGACGGACGGTTCGTCCCCAACCTCACCTTCGGCGCTCCGCTCATCAAAGCGCTGCGCAAGTTCACCGAGGCGCCGCTGGACGTGCATCTGATGGTGGTCGAGCCGGAGCGCTATATCGCCGAATATGCCGATCTGGGTGTGCGGGTTTTCACTTTTCATCCCGAGGCCACGGTCCATGTACAACGGCACCTGGCCATGATCCGGGAGCGGGGTATGCTGGCGGGGCTGTCACTCAATCCATCCAGCCCGCTTTCGCTGGTTGAGGAAGTGATTCCCGATCTCGATCTGCTGTTGCTGATGAGTGTGAATCCCGGGTTTGGGGGGCAGTCGTACATACCGACAACCACCGACAAGCTGACACGGGCGCGCACGCTGCTGGATCGCCATCGTTCGCGCGCGGCACTCGAGGTGGATGGCGGAATCACCATGGATACCATCGAAGCGGCCTGGCGGGCCGGCGCGGATACCTTCGTAGCGGGGACGGCGGTCTTCGGACAGCCCGACATTGCCGAAGCGGTTCGCGGGCTCAAGCGCCGCTGTTCCGAGCGAGTGTAGCCTATGTCAAAACAATGGGTTTTTGTGGGAGCGGTGGCCGCGGGGCTGATCCTCGCCGGCGCGGGGCTGGTCTGGTACACCCCGGATGTGGAGCAGGTCGCCGTCGGCGCCAAGGCTCCCGACTACCGGGCCATGGACCTGGCCACCGGAGATACGGTCGGAATCCGCGAGCATTACAAGGGTCATGTCACCCTGGTCAACATCTGGGCGACCTGGTGCGTGCCCTGCCGGGTCGAGATGCCCGCCATGCAGCGGATCTACGACTCGCTCTCGGTGCGCGGCTTCCGGATCGCAGCGGTCAGTATCGATCAGGAAGGCCCCGACGTGGTGCGCGACTTCGCCTCCAACCTCAAGCTCACTTTCGACATCCTGCAGGACCGGAAGGGCGACATTCAACAGGCCTACCAGACCACCGGGGTCCCGGAAAGTTTTCTGCTCGATACCAACGGGATCATCATGAAGCGGGTGATCGGGGCGCACGATTGGGCTTCGCCGGTCAACCTGGCCCTGATTCACCGCTTGCTCGGCGACCCGGCCCCCGCCGCCGGCATTGGTGACAAGCCGCGCACCGATTCTCTCGCTGGGACCCAGTGAGAAGTGGGCTGGTGGGCTGGTGGCCCACTAGTCCACAGAACGCTGGTCCAACCGATGACGACGCTCCTGGCAATCGAGACTTCGTGCGACGAGACTTCCGCGGCAATCCTGCGGAAGGAGGATGGTCGCGTCTCGCTGGCCAGCTGCGTCATTCTGTCGCAGGATATTCATCAGATCTTTGGCGGTGTGGTGCCCGAGCTGGCCAGCCGGGCTCACTTGACCACGCTGGGCAGCGTGGTGGATCAGGCGCTGGCCGAAGCCAAGATTGAGCTCGAGCAGATCGATGCCATCGCGGTCACCGCCGGTCCCGGGCTGGTCGGCGCCTTGCTGGTGGGCGTGATGTATGGAAAGACCCTGGCCTGGCGGCTCGACAAGCCGCTCATCGGGGTCCATCATCTCGAAGGCCATCTCTTCGCGCCAACGCTGGAACAGCCCGACTTCGCCCCGCCGTTTGTGGCCCTGCTGGTAAGCGGTGGACATACCATGCTCCTGGATGTCCGGGCCTGGGGTGATTACCGATTGCTCGGCACCACCCGCGACGACGCGGCCGGTGAGGCCTTTGACAAAGTGGGGACCCTCCTCGGTCTGGGTTACCCGGGGGGGCCGGCCATCGAACGGCTCGCGGCCGCCGGCAAGCCCGACCGATTCAAGTTTCCCCGGCCCATGCTCAACGGGGTGAATGAGCCTGGACCCGATCAGTTCAGCTTCTCGTTCTCCGGGCTCAAGACCGCACTGCTGCGCGCCGTAAAGGCGAGTCCGGACCTTGAGAAGGATCGGGCCGACCTGGCCCGGGGATTCCAGGACGCCGTCCTGGGAGTCCTGGTCGAGAAGGCCGCGGTGGCGACCGAGTCACTGGATTACCCTGCCCTGATGCTGGGCGGCGGAGTCGCCTGCAATCATGCGCTCAAGACCGCGGCCGAACGGCGGCTGCGCGGCCGCCGGGTGGTGGTGGCCTCCAACCGGCTCAACACCGATAATGCCGCCATGATCGGAGCCGCCGGCCTTTTCCGGCTGGACTTCGGCGAACCTGACGGGCTCGACCTGGAGCCCAGAGCCGATCTACCTTTCCCCGGCCTTGAGGCCGGTTCTCTTCTGCTGGGAAGCCCCCGATGACGATCTATCCCTTCATTCTGAAGTTCGGTTTCGTCGAGATCACCGGCTACGGGATCATGATGATGGTTGGGTTCCTGATGGGCGGCTGGCTCATCACCCTGGAACTCCGGCGTCGCGGGCTCTACGAGGAATACGCGGCCGACATCACGGTCGCGGCAGTGATCGGCGGCATCATCGGCGCCAAGCTGTGGTACTTCGCCCTCAACGAGGGTCCCCTGTTCTCCCGAGGCGGATTGGTATGGTACGGCGGGTTTGTGGGCGGGGCGCTGGCGGTGATTCTGAACGGCAAACGACTCAAGGTTCCCATCCGTTGGACTCTCCATCTCACCGCCCCGGCTTTGGCGGCGGCCTACGCCCTCGGCCGGGTGGGGTGCTTCATCGTCAATGACGATTACGGGCACCCGACCGACCTGCCCTGGGGCGTGAAGTTCCCCCAAGGGCTGCCTCCTTCAACCGCGCGCGCCATGCAGGAGACCTTCGGCATCGCAGTGCCGGCCGGAACCGACCCGACTACGGTGATGGCGGTTCATCCCACTCAGCTCTACGAAGCGGCGCTGATGCTGGGGGCCTTCTGCGTCCTGTGGAAGCTCCGCAAAGCCAATCGCCCGATTGGCTGGCTGTTTGGTCCGTACCTGGTGTTCGCCGGGCTGGAGAGGTTCTTGATCGAGTTCGTCCGCGCCAAGGACGATCGCTTCTTCGGCCCGTTCACTCTGGCCCAGGTGGTGAGTGTCGGCCTGGTGCTGATCGGAGCCCTGATCGTCACTCGCTGGCGCGATGGCGCGGTGCTTGAAGGAGGAGAGTACCTGCAGCGCAAACCAGCGTAGTTACGCCATTACCGGCACAAACTGCCGGTAATTTTTTCCGCTTCCGGCAAAACATTCCTAGCACGTACAACAGGCTTACAACGTTAAGTCATTACTAAGTAATGACTTAACGTTTTGTTTTCTAGTGGCACGCATCGTGATATGAAGAATGATTAAGGCCTCGGATACAGGCCAAGAAAAAGTGGTAGATCGAAGAAGAGTGGGGCGGGCATCTCGGCTCGTACCCGACAAAACTCAGGGGGCGATCTACCACCTCTCCAGCGCGGCTGAATCTCCGGCCGCTACGCACGGCGACAGGTCGAAGAAGAGTGGGGCGAACACTTCGGTTCGTTCCGTCAAAAACTCAGGGGGCGACCTGTCGTGCTAACGCATAAACGCCTGCCGTAAGGCAGGCGTTTGTGTTTGCTTCCTTCAACAGCAAAACACACCCGGCCCCGAAGCCGGGATAAGACTCTCAAGACCCGCGATGGGCTCCCCGCTTCAGCAGCCCCCGCAGTCGCTCGACCTCGGCCCGCAGCTCCGCCAGATCCGCATCCATCCGATCAAGCGAGCGGAGAATATCGGTTTCCCCGACCAGGGTAGCCACCGGAGCCGGCGTCTCGGCCGCCGGCCCGACCGGGGCAGGAACCGCTGAGTCGGGCACCAGCACACTGGTGACTTTGAGCCGGCGCGGTTCGATAACGAAGGTCCAAACCAGACCGACTACCAGGAAGACGATCAACACGGTCTGCAGGGCCAACGATTCCACCGTGGGATAAATCCCCAGGGCCGGAATCCGTGGGGCCCAGGGCAGCACCGTGGTGCCGATCAAACTCCCTTCCTGCAGTTCGGCAATGCCCTTGCCGGCAAAGACAAACGCCATGTAGTACAGAAAGGCGCTGGTGATCCCGAAGAACGGCTTAAGCGGAATCTTCACCCCATAGCGATTGATCCCGAAGTAGACCAAGCCAAGCCCGACAGCTCCGACCGCCATACCCAGGAACACCGGCAGGGCGCTTCCGGCCCCTGCGAGGAAGAGCGCCTTGTAGAACAGCACCGTCTCGAACCCTTCGCGGTACACCGCCAGGAACGCCACGCTGGCCAGCGCCAGTGCCGAGCCGCTGGAGACTGCGTCCTGCACCCGGCCCTTCACGAAGCGATTCCACTTGGCGACTTCCATCTTGGACAGCAGCCAGTAGCTGACATAGAAGAGCATCGCGGTGGCCACCAGCATCACCAGGCCCTCGAGAGTCTCCTGCCGAGTCTGGCTGACCTGGAAAATGGTCTCCAGCAGAACCGCGGTGAGCAGGCTGGCACCGATCGCAGCGACGACACCGACGTGAATGTCCCGCCGGCGGCGGCCCGCGCCGGTCTTGGCCAGAAACGCCATCAAAGCGCCGACTACCAGGATGGCCTCGAGACCTTCGCGCAGCAGCAGGATCAGTGACTGGGTGAACAGGTTGAGCGGTGAGAGTCGGTCGCTCACGGTCCGCTCGGCGTTCTCCAGATCGCTCAGCAACTGCGTGTGGATGGCCTGGAGTTCCTGGGAGGTGGCCCCGCCGGCGGCGCGGGTGCGGAGATTGGCGAAGCCCGCCTCCAGCGCACCGGCGAGCCCGGCGTTCTTGGCCCGCACTCCCCGCTCGACCTTCTCAAAAGTCATGTAGGCGTCGAACGCGGTGGCCGAGGCCTCCTCGCCTTTGCCGATGCCGGCCAGCACCAGCACCGAGTCGAGCCGGCGGCGGACCTCGGTGAACACCGGGCCGGCCGCGTCGCCCGGCTCGGTAGCACCACCAGCCAAACGCACCGCCGCGACCCGAGCCCGTACATCGGGTCCGCTCGGGTCGGAACCGGGGAGCAGTGCCGCGGCGATCGCGCTGTCGCTCATCCGGACGCTGGCGCTGAAATCATTCAGCGATGCGGGGACATCGCCTCGAGCAGTGGGCAGCCGCAGGGTCGAGGCATAGCTGGCAACAGCCCAGCGCTCCTGCGCCGAGAGCCGGCTTTCGTATGCCGGCATGGCGGTCCCGGCCACCCCGATGGTGACTCGGCGATAGAAATCGAGGGGAGTCGCGTCGGCCAGCTTGCGGAAGTCGGTGAGATCGGCGGGTACCGGAGTGAGTCCTGCAGCGGCCGGACCGTCGCCCCGACCAACATTCCCATGGCAGGCGGCGCACTGGGTTTGGTACACCTGCTCGCCCATCGCGAGGGCGGGAGCCGTGGCCGGCACATCTTCCAGAGCGATCCCGAACTTCTGCGCTAACGAGCTGGAGAACGCCCGGGCCCGGAGCGCAACCGAATCCGGCGGCGCTATGCGGGCAACCATGGTCAGCAGAGAATCGAGCGAGCTGATTACCCCGGCGCCTACGTCTATTGGAAGAAGGCCGGCGCTTCGCCGAGCTTCCTGGAGGAAGAGCTTGGCCTCGGCGACCTCTCCGGCGGCCACTACTTTGCCGCCCTGAATGCCGACCGCATACTCCTCTGCGGCGAGTGACGCTGAGGTAGCGATTCGACGGATCGTGGTAGCCTGCTGCGGATCCTGGGGGGTGCCAGGGCCGAGGCTAAGCAGGGCAGCGGTAAGGCGAACCGCAGAAATGAGAAGCATTCTCAACCGAAGTTATTAGACCGGCCGACAAACTACGGCCAATTAGTCGGAATTGGAAGGGACTAGCTTTCCTTTATGACTGTCGCCGTCGCTGCTCCCACCATCCCGGCCATCGACCCGGCCACCGGATCGATCTTCGCCGAGACGGCGGTAACTCCGATCGAGTCTCTCCCGGGGATGATGGCCCAGGCGAGGGCGGCCCAACTTCGCTGGGCCGAGACCCCGGTCTCCGAACGAAAGCGGGTAATCGCCCGCTTTCAGGAGTTGTTCTTCGAACGGCGGCGGGGCGCGGCGGAGCTGGTCGCCAGAGAAAACGGCAAGCCGGTCGCCGAGGCGCTGCTGACCGATGTCGCGGTGACGCTCGATATGGCCCGTTACTACCTGGCCAACGCCAAGCGGTTCCTCAGACCACGCCGGATCCGCACCGGCAACCTCGCCTTTGTGGGCCGGAGAGGCCGGCTGCATTACGAGCCGATGGGCGTGATCGCGATCATCTCGCCCTGGAATTACCCGCTGCTGCTCCCCTTCGGCGAGCTGATCCCGGCGCTGCTGGCGGGCAATGCCGTCATCCTCAAGCCCAGCGAGTTCACCACCCGCACCGCGCTCTTCGGGGTAAGTCTCCTGATAGAAGCCGGTCTCCCGTCAGCTCTATGCCAGCTGGCCATCGGCGGGGGCGAGGTCGGCGCCGCCCTGATCGACACCGAGCCGGACAAGATCTTTTTCACCGGAAGCGTCCGGACCGGGCGGAAAGTGGCCCAGGCCGCAGCCGAGAAACTGATCCCGGTGAACCTGGAACTGGGCGGCAGCGACCCCTGCATTGTGCTGGCCGATGCCGACATCGATCGAGCGGCCAGCGGCGCCGTCTGGGCCCGGTTCAGCAACGGAGGCCAGACCTGCGTCGCGGCCAAACGGGTGATCGTCGAATCATGGGTCTACCAGAAGTTCGTCGACACCGTGGTTGCCAAGGTGAAGGCCTTGCAGCTCGGCTCCGGACTGGAACGGGGGATCGACGTGGGGCCGGTGATCCGGGAGTCGCAGTTGAGAGAGATCGAACGCCAGCTGGCTGCGACGGTCGCCAGGGGAGCCCGAGTGCTGACCGGTGGAAGGCGGCGACCCGACCTGGGCCCTACCTTCTTCGAGCCGACGGTGGTAACCGAGGCTCCGCTCGATTCAGCCCTGTGGACCGAAGAGGTGTTCGGGCCGGTGATGCCGATCATCTCGGCCGAGAATGCGGACCAGGCGATTCGGCTGGCCAATGACTCGAGCTACGGACTGGGGGCGAGTATCTGGACCGGCGATCGGCGGCGGGGTGAAGAGCTGGCCCGCAGGATCGAGTCAGGTGCGGTGCTGGTAAACGACGCTACCTCGTATGTGGGTGCGGCCGAAGTACCCCATGGCGGGATGAAGCTGTCGGGAATCGGCAAGACTCACGGTGAGATCGGAATGCTGGAGACTTGCCGGGCCAGATTCATACAAAGTGACCGGCTGGACTGGATGCCGAAGCCCTGGTGGTTCGGCTATCACGCGGAGAGCCTGGATGCGCGGGATGCGTTCTTACGATTGTCCTTCTCGCCTTCCCTGATCGAGCGGATCAGAGCAATCCCGAAAGCCGTTTCGCTTCTGTTCAACAAGCGTCCGATCTGAGGCGCCGGAACAGCAAGACACAGATCGGACCAAGAGAAGATCACAGGATTACAGGATTGAATGATTCAATCGCCGGAATCCTTTAATCCTGTGAAATATTCACTGGGTGTGACTGTGGCCTTGCGTTCTGGCGAGTGACGATAGCAACGGCGCCGGCGGTGGCGTCGGAGTGGGAGAGCGATAGCTCGAAATGAAGGTTGTGCTTCTCGGAGAGTTCCTTGGCCAGACCCGCAAGCACCAGATAGGGCCGCCCCTCAGTCTCTCGCTCAACTTCCAGATCATGCCAACTGACCGAGCGAGCTCCCGGTAAAGCCTGGAGCGCCTTGTACGCCGCTTCCTTGGCGGCGATGCGAGCGGCCAGATGCATGGAAGGCCGGGCCCGGGCTTCGACATAGGCCTTTTCGCGGGGGGTGAGAAAGCGCCGAAGCACCCGCTCACCCAGGCGATCCATCATCCGTTCGACCCGGGCGATGTCGACCAGATCGATCCCCACTCCAATCAGCTCCATCGGGCCCACAGTGCTTCCACCGGGCCTTTGAGTGGCCCGGGGACCGGTAGATAGCCGCCCAGTACCAGTCCCACATACAGAGCCAGCGAAAAGATCAGCACTCCGGTCACCACCAGCGGCCAGCGAGCCCGGCGCCAGCGCCGCAGGTCTTCGACTTCCGCCTCCCACGACCGCCACTCCTTGGCCAGCGCATCTTCCATGGCCAGCCAGGCTGCTTCCAGCCGGCGAGCCGAAGTAGTCAGCGCTTCCTGCCAGGCGAGGACCGCATCGACGGGGGCCCGGTCACTGCGGGCGGGGCCGGCCGCCTGGTCCAGCGCGGTGAGCGATTGCTGAAACGGGGCCGAGCCGTGCGCCAGACGAGCAGCCAGGGCTCGAATCTCTACGGCATCCAGCGTGAGATTGCCCAGCCGCCGAGCGGGTAGCCGCGCCTCTTTGGCCGCCGCGATCATCCGCTCGCTGATGGCGGAGGCGGCTCGGTGGGCCACTTCCTGCACCGCCCTGCTCCAGAGACCCTCCCACGCCTCCCGATTGACGGTCGCGAGAGCCAACTCCCGGTCGCCCTCCCGGGCCCAGCGGCGGGCATCGGCCAGCAGCTCGAAGAGCTGAGTGACCAGGTTGATCCGGACGTCGTCCACCCGAATCCAGTGCGAAGGCGCCCCCGGGCCGGCCGGTGGCGGCGCCACCAGCCGGCCTAGCGGCGGACCGAGCTCGGGGATGACGAGTGACGACGGAGCCACTGCGGTCACCGCTGCAACCAAGTGGGTGGTGCACCCAGCAGCATGTCCTCCGAGAGAATTCCCGGCTGGCCGGTACGCTCCTCGTAGCGGCGGGTAAAGCTGGCCAGTGAATCGGCAACGCAGCTTTGGCGGTCAAGACCGGTCACCGCAATCAGACTTTCGATCCCCTCCGGTTCTCCTTCGATCTCGACCAGCGTATCCATCCGGGGGAACCATTCGATCCGGGCCAGGGTGCCTTCCAGCTCGTAGACCTCGACGTAACGATCGATGGACTCGACCACCGTGTAGCCCAGTGATTCGAGCAGCCGCAATGAGGCATGGCCATCGGAAACCGTGAACTCCAGCTCTTCCCGCTGCTTGTAGCCTTCGGCGTTGACGGTAGTCTTGCCCTTCCAGGCGGTCTCGGCCAGCGGATGACCACCCTCTTCGTCGATCCAGTGACGAACCCGGAGGACCTCGTCCCGGCCGGAGAGTTCACCATTTCGGTCGAGCCGCCGGTCCCGCATCATCCCGTGAAAGCGGAGCACCGCACCGGCGTCGTCCAGTGCCTGCCGCAGGATATCGGCGTCGGTCACCACCGACTTCAATTCGATTTCATTCGCCAAGGATGGCCTCGAGAACGCGGGGGGTGTCGCTCAGATCGGCAAAGGTGGCGTGGGCTCCGGCCGCGGTGAGCGATTCCACCGGGTAGGCTCCGGTCGCAACCCCAATGGCCCGTGCCGAGATACCAAGCCCACAGGTCACATCGGCGGGAGTGTCGCCGATGATCACAACTTCGGGACCGTGGGGAACCCGGCCGAAATGGGGTTGAGCCCGGCGGGCCGCGATCGCCGGGAGATCGGGCCGGTGAGCCGAGTCGGAACCGTAGGCTCCGACCGCAAAACGTGATGGGGCGATCCCCGCCGCCGCCAGTTTCAGCGCCGCACCCTGGGCCATGTTTCCGGTCAACAACCCGAGAACGGTATGGCCGTGAGATTCCAGGCCTTCGAGCAATTCGTGAATCCCGGGCATTACGGTCATCACGGTGCGGGGGTGCTGCAGCTCGGCTTCGAGAAACCCGACGTACCGTTCGCAGATTCCGTCGATGAAGCCGCGGTCTTCGGCCCGGGGATGGTTGGCCACTTCGAGCAGCTCGCGCACGATCTGGGGATCGGTCTTGCCGTCGAAGCGAACCCGGTCGAAATCAGCGACGCTGGTGACCTCGTTGAGCATGGCGGTCGTCAGGGCCCGGCGGCCGGCACCGGCGGTGAGCAGCAAGGTGCCGTCGATGTCGAAGAGGACGAGGGTCGTTGCGGGCATTGGGCCGGGAGACGTGAGACGTGAGACGAAAAGCTAATGGCTAATGGCCTACTCCAGCCTTCGTATTCCGACCAACTGCGTCCGTAGCACCATCGCTCGAGTTCCCGGCCCCCACGGTTCCATCACAAACCCTCCCAGCGCGACCGTCGAATGCACCAGGGTGTCGGCCGGGCCGACGATGGCCACGTGGGTGATCTTGTCTCCCCGCTCGGCGAAGAACAGCAGATCGCCCTGTCGTTCGTCGCCCGGAGCGACGGCATCGCCGGAGCCGACCTGCTGTGATGCATCGCGGGGAAGCGAGATGCCCCGGGCCAGAAAGGTGGTCTGGACCAGGCCGGAGCAATCGACGCCCCACGGGGTCACTCCGCCCCACTGATAGGGGGTGCCCGCATAGGTACGCATGGCCCACAGGTCGGGTGACACCGCCCTTGCCCGGGCGATGACCCGATTGTGCGGCAGGATGCTTCCGGCGATGACGGTGCCCTGCGAGCCGTCCGGCAGATCTACTCGGGGCGCGGCAAGACCGACTCGGGCCCGCACCGGCAAGCGAACGATGACGCCTGCATCGGTGCGCACCACTGCGCCCTCACTCCAGCCGAGGGCACTTTCCTTCCACCCGCGGGCGATCTCGTGATCGGTCTCGAGGGCGTAGCCGACATGGATCCAGCCCTCGTAGCGATCGACCTCGAGCCGGACCCGGCGCCAGTCGCCCTGACTCTCCAGCACTCTGGCAGTCTCGCCCAGCACAAACTGAGAGACCTGCTCGGAGCGGAGGTTGGGCTCTCGCTTGACCGGAGCGACCCCGGCTCGCCCGATCAGCGAAGTAGTGGTCACTTGTCCTTGCACTCCTTGCAACGCACGATGCCCTGGTTGGAACACATCACGCAGATGAAGGTGCCGCAGATCTCGCAAGGATAGCCCTCGGAAGCACGCTCTTCCCTTCCACAGGAGCGGCAGATCATGCCGTCGCGTTCTTTGATCTCGGGTTTCATGTCAGACCTCTCTTGAGGCGGCAAGGCGGCAAGGCGGCAAGTGGATCAAGAGTGCAGCAAGCCATGCCGTGCAAACCCGGACTGAACCGTAGCCGGAATGACTGGCCGCCTTGCCGCCTTGCCGCCTACAGCTGTATCGCATACCGCTTGATCTTGTTGATCAGCGTCGCTCGTGAAATCCCCAGCTCTTGCGCCGCCCGGGTCCGGTTACCGGTGTGGTGCCGCAGGGTTCGTTCAATATGGGCTCGCTCGAGCTCATCCAGGGTCATCGGCGTGTGGCGGCGGTCGCCGGGACCGGGGCGGGCCCGGAACTCACCGGGGAGATGCTCGACCCCGACGGCCGGTTGCCCCCGGGCCAGGATCAGGGCCCGCTCCAGAACGTTGCGCATTTCCCGGACGTTGCCGGGCCAGCCATGAGAGAGCAGCCGTTCCAGCGCGTCGGGGCCCACCGCCGCCGGGGCGCCGGAGACCTGGCGCTGCAGTTCGTTCACCAGAGAGAGCAGCACCGACAGCCGGTCTTCCCGGGGACGGTCGCGCAGCGGCGGCAAGGTCAATGGGGTCACATTGAGCCGGTAGGCCAGATCCTCCCGGAACGTGCCCCCGTCGACCAGCGAACCCAGATCTCGCGCCGTCGCCGCGATCACCCGGACATCGCTGGTGAGTTCCTTCGTGCCGCCAACCCGCCGGAAGGTACGGGTCTCCAGCAAGCGGAGGAGCCGAGGCTGAATCTCGGCGGGAAGATCGGCCACCTCTTCGATGAACATGGTTCCGCCGGCCGCGATCTCCACCATGCCCGGACGGCGTTCGCGTCCCTCCGACTCGGAAGCGCGCTCCAGTCCGAACAGATCGGTATCCAGAGCCGCCGGCGTCTGGCCGTAGCCGCTCACCTCCACAAACGGCCCGTTACCCCGCGGGCTCAGCTGGTGAAGCATCCGGGCCAGCCAACCCTTCCCCACTCCACTCTCGCCCTTGAGCAGGACCGGAGTGCGCTCGGCCAGCGCCACCAATCCGGCCTGCTTGATGAGCTCGCGCATCGCCGGGGAACTGCCGAGCGACTCGAGGCCGGCATCACCCGGCGCGGTACGCAGGAGCAGCAGCTCGTTGAGCCGGCGGAGCCGCACCTTGTCGGCCACTCGGGCCACCGCGGCGACCAGGTGCTCGAGGTCCATCGGCTTGGTGAGGAAGTTCTCGGCCCCCAGCTGCATCGCCTGCACCGCGGTGGCGACGTCGCCATGACCGGTGAGGAGAATGACCGAGGCGTTGCGCTCCTTGAAGCGGGCCAGGGCCTGCAACCCGTCCATACCGGGCAGATGCAGGTCCAGCACCACCACTTCGGGGCGGAGCCGATCGTAGGCGGCGAGACCGGCTTCGGCATCGAGCTCGCGGGCTACTTCGTAGCCGGCCCGTTCGAAGACGGTGCCGACCGCGCGGAGGATGTTCACATCGTCATCGATCAGGAGTACCGAATCAGGCATCGGTGGTCCTCGCGATCCGGGTAAGGTCCCGTGGCAACTGGAACGTGAATCGGGCTCCGCCCTCGGGACGATTCTCCCCGTGAATCTCTCCGCCATGGGCCCGGATGATCCCGTGCGAGATGGAGAGACCCAGCCCGGTGCCCTGACGATGGGACCGGGTGGTGAAGAATGGTTCGAAGATGCGGCTCAGGACATCGGGGGCAATACCGGGACCGGTATCGAGCACTTCGAGACCGACCCAGTCGGGGGTGGACCAGGTGCGCACCAGACCGTCGCGACGCTCCGACTCGCTCATGGCCTGAGTAGCGTTGACCAGCAAATTGGTGATCACCTGGCGGACTTGATCGGGATCGGCCGCGAAGACCGGCAGGGTAGGATCGAGCCCGAGGGTCCATACCACGCCCTGGGCCCCCAGACCGGGGGTGGCGGCGAAGGTGTCTTTCACCAGTTGATTGAGATTCACTTCCCGGCGCTGCAAGGGTCGCAGTCGGGCAAAGGTGAGCAGATCGGTGACGATGCGGGCGGCCCGCATCGCTTCACGGCGGATGGTCTCGAGGGCCTGGGCGATATCGGCCGAGACCCCACGGTCGAGCAGCAGGGCCTGGGCCATCGCGGCGATGCCAGCGAGGGGATTGTTGAGCTCGTGGGCGGTACCGGAAACCAGGGCGCCCAGCGCGGCCATCTTTTCCGAGTGAGTCAGCCGCTCGCGCAGTTCCACCTCATCGGTCACGTCGCGGGCGATGGCCAGCACCGCGCTGCGTCCGCCATGCTCTTCCACCGGCACGGTAACGGCCGCGGCCTGGCGGACCCCGCCGGTCAGGCGACGGAACTGGAAGAGGAAATCGCGGGCCTCGCCGCGGAAGCTCCTGCCTAACTCGGCCTCGACCCTGGGCCAGTCGGCCGGAATCACGAAGTCCTGCAGCCGGGAGGTGGGGTCGGGGGAGGTGATCCCGGCCAGCCGGAAGGCAGCCCGGTTGGCACCCAGAAATGCCCCTTCGCGATCGAGGGTGAAAATCGCAAGCGGAGCATTTGACGAGTCGGCGTTGTCGCGCTTGCCCGTGCT
>CAZOES010000005.1:47311-59862 GCA_964578865.1 uncultured Gemmatimonadaceae bacterium
CGCCCGGAATCTCCGCTCCGAGCGCCGCAGCGCCTCGGAGGCGAGTCGCTCCCGGGTCACATCGCGGGCCACCGCCACCAGACCGACTACATGGCCCCGCTCTTCCAGGGGAGACACCGCCACATCGGCGATCCGCACCCCGCTGGCCCGACGGACCAACGCCTCGTACCGACGGGCCCCGCTGGTGTCGGCCTCCCGTCCGGTAAACTCGCTGCGTTCATCCGGCAGCAGGGCGGTGATCGAGGCGCCGCTCAGCTGAGCGGCGGGCACTCCGAACAACTCGGCCGCCGCCGGGTTGGCGGAGATCACCTTGCCGTCGGGACTGGCCAGGATGATCGCGTCGTGGGCGGTCTCGACCAGCCGGCTGTAACGGCTCTCCAGCCGGACATAGTGGGTGAGATCGTCCACCGCGACCACGAATCCACCATCGGGACGAGGGGTCGCGGTCAGCACCACGTGCTGACCCTGTCTGGCATCGAGGAAGAGACTGATGCGCTGGCCCTTGCCGCCGGCCTGTCGCAGCGGATCAGCCTCACCCCTGGGCCAGTCGGTGAACAGCGTCTCGATTCCCTGGCCGGGCAGTTCGGTCACCGTCAGCCCGGCGAGATCAGCCAGGAAGCGGTTGGCCCGTTCGATCCGGCCGGCCGGGTCGAGGAGCGCCAACCCGTTTCCGGTGCCGTCGAAGGCCGACTGCCATTCGCGCTTCACCCGCACCACGGTGTCGACCAGCCGGCGCATGCCGATCGCCAGAGCGGCCTGATCGGCAAAGGCGAGTGCCAGAGTGCGCTCGTCGGGTTTGTAGTCGTGTGGCTCGTTGTGATAAAAGGTGAGCCAGCCGATAACACCGCCACCGTAGCAGAGCGGCAAGGCGGCCACCCCGGCGAAGTTCTCGCCCCGCACCGCTTCGACCAGAGGGTTGGAGGCGTCGGTCCGGGCATCGAAGGAGAAATACGGCTTGCCCTGCAGTACCAGGTTGCCGGCGCCGACTTCGCGGAAGCGGGCTCGCACCGTGCTGACGTAGGCGGCTGACAAGCCGTGGGCCACCACGGTCTCCAGTACCTCCTCATTCTCCGAGAGCAGAAACACGCCGGCCCGCTGGGCACCGAACACCCGCATGCCCTCCTCGGCCACCGCCCGCACGGTTCCGGGGGTGTCCTCAGCATCGGTGAGCAGGTGCGCGACCCGACCCAGCGCGGCAACGTGTGATCCGCTCATGTCGCACCCGGCAAGAGGACTCGAAGCGCTCCGGGCATCACCCGGGCGGTGAACGGGGTGCTGCCGTGTGGCTCACCATCGAGCTGCACCGGCTGTACGGTCGACGCTGTCACGCTGATTTCCCGGCCGCGGGCGTAGGCCACCCGGCCGGGACCGGCGGCGCCGGTCCCACCTTCCCGCAACAGCTCCCAGACGGCCCGAACGCTCTCCGTGAAGCTGTCGGCCCGGATGATCACCAGATCCAGCAGACCATCATCGGGGGCAATGCCACTCTTGAGCTTCACGTACGGTGGGATGACCTCACCGCAATTGGCGACCAGCACCAGTGCGGCCTGGGCCTCGTACTCTTCTCCGTCCACCGTGATCTGGTGCTCGACATTGCGCAGCTCAGGCAATAATCGAAGCGTGGTGGCTACGTAAGCCGCGAAGCGCCAGCGATGCTTGTCAGCGGTACTGGTCTCCGCCATGACCCGGGCGTCGTACCCGGCGCCACAGGCCACCGCGAAGTAGTGATCCCCGTCGCTCCGGGCCATGCAGCCCAGATCGATTCGGCCGTAGTGGCCCCGGATCAACGCCCGAGCCGCGCGGACCGGATGAGTGGGGATCCGGAGATTGCCGGCCAGGAGATTGCCGGTTCCTCCGGGAATCACTCCCAGAGGGATCTCGGTTCCCACCAGCGCCGCGGCCGCCTGCATGGTGGTACCGTCGCCGCCGTAGACTCCGACCAGATCGGTCCGGTCGGCCACCGCTTCCTCGGCAAAGCGCCGAGCGTCGCCCGAACCACCGGTGGCCCGCAGCTCGACGTTCCAGCCGGCCCGGCGGAAGGTCTCGGCCACCGCCTTCACCGCTACCACATCGGTGCGGGCCGCCGCGGGGTTGGTGATCAGCACCAGGCTCGCCATGTCAGTATTCCCGATCCCAAAGCAGGTCGAGACCGACCTGGTACTTGTTGACCGAGAGGGCCGGCTGGTTGAGCGCCACCTGACAGGAGTAGGCCGGTTCCACGCTGGTTTTCAGTTTGACCTGACGGCTCACCCGATACTCGGCGTTGGGATAGAACCGCTGGGTATTGGTGCAGAGATCGGCCACCACGCTGACAAACCAGCGGCGCCCGATCTGCCAGCCGGCCGCGACCGTGGCGACCTGGGCCGAACCGGTTTGGCCGGCCAGGCCGGCCCCGGCACCGCCGGTCTTGATGTCGAGATAGTCGATCGGCACACCGAGGTCGGTGATCAGCGAACGCTGGATTTCGCTGGAGAGCGCGCTGGACAAGTAGGACAGACCAGCCTGCACCGCGGCATACTGGCTGCCCTGGCCGTTGGTGCCCTGCAGGCTGAAGGTAGGCCGGCCGAACATCAGGTAGCTGACCAGTTCGGTCTGGGAGAGGGCCGGTCGCACCGCGGTGGGCGCGGTTTCCAGCTCCAGCTTGGGCTGCAGCATGGTGCCGGTAATCTTGGCGATCACCGGAATCTCTTCGTTCCGTTCGACATCGGTGACCACGTGCCGGGCTTCGATATCAAGATCGGCGTTCAGGTCGGGAGTGCCGAAATAGCGCACCGTACCGCGCTCGACCGTGAAATCCTTGGTCACGAAGCCGCCGATGCGGAGGGCGTAGTTCCCCCGCAGGGCGTTGAGAGTGCCGTCGTAGCGATACTGATTCTTGCGCTTGTCGACCGTCAGACTGCCATCGAGCTGGATGTTGGCTTCGCTGGAACGGAGCCAGAAGCTCTCGCCCATTTCGAGACGAAGGGTATCAATCGTCAGGGAATCCAGAAACCGGTTCTGGAAGTTGGCCCCCAGCCGTTCGTTCCGGACCAGATTGAGATCGATCAGCCCCGAATCGCCCGGGTTCTCCAGGTCGACGATTCGCTTGGTAATCAGGTCGGCGAAGTGCAGGGTTCCGGCATCGGCGGTGATCCGGCCGGTCAGCCGGGGATGGAGGACCGGTCCGGTCAGTACGACGGTTCCGCTGGCATCCAGCGTGAGGAAGCGGCGGTCGTCGATGGCGCGAAAGCGGCGGGTCCGGATGGTGAGATCGAACACCGGCTTGGTCAACTGCTCCACCCTGATGGCACCGGACGCCCGCAGCGTGCCCTCGCCGGAACGGGCCAACAGCGAGTCGATGGCAATCGAATCACCCGAAAGCCGGGCCTGCAACGCGACCCGATCCCAGGTGACATTGAGGCCGGTGAGCTGGGCGCTGGCGTTGTGGAGATCGATAAAGCCGGCCAGCCGGGGGGCCTCCCACGTCCCGCTGACTTCGACATCCGCTTTCATGGTGCCCCGCACCCGGCGGAGATCCCGGGTGAACGCTTCGACCACCGCCAGGTCGGTGCTGTCGGCAATGGCCCGAATCGAAAGCGGTCCCTCGACGGTGCGTTTGCGGACCGACTTGAGAGCCAGATCGAGCGGGAGATTGGCTTCGACCCGGAGCACATTCTGCCCGGTTTTCCAGAGCAGCAGGTTGGCGTCCAGCTTACGATCGGAGTAATCCACCACACCCTGCACGAAAGGCGATCCAAAGTCACCGAAGGAGAGATCGGCCACGGTGAGGGTGCCCCGCAGCGTCGGTTTCGCGGCGGTGCCGCCGACCGCGAGGTTCAGCTGCAAGCTCCCCGATACCCCGGTGGTATCCAGCTGCAGCATGGTGTACACATCGTGCAGCTGCAGGCCATAGATCGTGACATCGAGATTGGCCACCCCGGAGCGGGGAATCGCTCCCTGCAGGTCGACCGATCCACTTCCATCAGTGGCCGCCAGGCTGACCTGATTCAACTCGTAGCGATCGGGCTGCAGTACGATGGAGGCCGGCTGGCGCAGTCTCCACCCGTGCGACGGGAGCGACGCGAGCAGGCTGTCGAAGCTGATGACCGGCTGGCTGGCGGTGGTCCAGTATTCGCCGGAGCCGGAGAACCGGGTCGAGCCGCCGAGGGTGGCGGTACCGGACCAGCGGAGCGAATCCTGGTATCCTCCGCCCGCCATGTCGAGTTCCCGGATCGCAATCTTGCCGAGCAGCAGAGTGTCGGAGTTGACCGCGAGCCCGATCTCGGGCCGGCTGGTTCCATTCCAGCCGAAGCCCACCGAGACCGCCGGGGTTCGGAGGCTGCGCCAGGCAACATCCTCGCCTCGGGCATGCACCAGCAGCCGGGGCTGCTTCACCGATCCGATGAGATCGATCTCACCGGTAGCGCGACCACTCAACGGGATGACGGTATCGGCCAAGGCAGTGTCGGCGCCGGCAACTTTCATCCGGTTGACCAGGGAGTCCAACACTCCGAAGCGGGGGACAGCGGCCGCACTATCCAGCCCCTCGCCGGCGTAGAGGTTCACCAGCGAATCGAAGACCTGGAGACTCTCGGCCACAAAGGCGAACTGCACGTGGTCATCGCTCCGGCCGTTCCAGGCGATGGCGCCCTTCCCTTCAATCTTCCCAGCCCGCCAGAGCGCCACCGCGGTATCCACCACCACCCGGCCGGAATCGCCGTTGACTCGAGTGTGCAACGAGTCGACCACAAAGTTGTTGGCCGAACTGCGGGCCAGATCCAGCTCCATCGACCCGGCCGGACCGGCGGCGGTATCGATCACTCCATCGGCGGCCAGCCGGCCGTTGAGACTGGTGTGCGGTCCGGTGCCCCGCACTCGGGCCAGATCGAGACCGGCAAAACGGGCGATCAGGCTGTCTGCCGCCAGGCGTCCATCGCCGGGCGCAAGAACTCCCTGCAGCGCCAGAGTGCCGATCTCGCCCTCGACCACGGCCGACGTATTGAAGCGATCGGCACTGCCGTTGAGCGCAACGGTACCACGGATGCTCCCTTGCATGGGAACATCGGGATAGCCCCGCCGAATCCCGGCGAAGGAAAGCGGGTCGAAGTCGAGCCTGGTGTCGAACCGGACCGTCTCACTGCGGGTGTCGAGCCGGGCGAAACCGGTGGCACGGGTCTCGGGGAGCTCGCCGTCCCGGTGCATCATGTCACCGGTAAAAGTGAGATTCTTCCAGGGACCGGTGAGTTCTCCCTCCAGCTGCATCCGGCCCTGCAGCTTCACCACCGGGGCCTGTAACGCCACGGTGCGAAGATCGAAGTCGGCGTGCCTGAGACGCAGGGTGTCGAACAGAGTGCCTTCGGGCCCGCCAAAGGCGAGATGGCCATCGGACTGAATCAGATTGTCGGCCCCACCTTCCACCATCCGGTCGTGGAAGGTGATATCGGTCGCGATGTCGATTCCATCGAGGAACCCCGACCCGGCCACCGTGCCCGTCAGGGTACCCTGCAACGGGATGGTATCGAGATAGGGTCTGGGAACATCGAGGTCGAGATCGGTCACCGTCAGCTGCATGTCCTCGACGCCGAGACCCCGCCGGTTGTCGGTCAGGACGGTGACATCCCCTTCGACCTTGCCCAGCCGGCCGGTGGCGGTCAGGTCCCGCAGGGTATACGCGTTGAGCTGGCGGGACCGGGACTTGGCCGTGAGCAGTGCGGTGCCGGTCATGTCGGGGAAATCGGGCGAGATCCAGTGGAAGTCGCGCAGGTCGAACCGGGTGGCCGCCAGGGTGAAGTCGTACAGCACCGGCCCCTCGGGCCAGGTGATGACGCCCCCGCCCGCGGCCCTGGTGCCCGGCAGGGAGGCCCGATGAACCGTGAAGGCAAGACTGTCACCGTGGGTCCAGGCGTGGGCCGCGAGATCGATAACGTTGATGGCCGGGTCACTGATCCGGGTAGCCAGCGAATCCACGTCAAAGGTGAGCGGCGCGTTATCCGGTGAACTGATCCGGAAGACCAGCAGGTGGGCGTCCAGGTTGTTGAGGGTGACCACCCGGCGAATCCCGTCGGGGGTTTCCAGCACGACTCGACCGGGGCGAGCCCGATCGGCGGCGAGCGCGTCGGCAATCTGCCGTGGGGTGGTCGAGGTATCGGGTGGATTCCAGGGCAGCCACGCCGCCAGAGTGCCGTCTGTGATTCTCACATTGCGGAATTCGACCAGGGGCGGCCGACCGGTGCCGGGCTTCCCTTCTCCCAGCTTGAAAATCTCGTGCAGATTGAGCCGCCCATCCTTTCGCTTCACGATCCGCACATCAGGCGTATCGAGTTCCACCTGAGTGAAGACGATGCGTCCGGCGATCAGTTGCGGCAGGGTGAACCGGGCCGTCAGCCGGGGAACCGTGGCGAACGGCTGGCCCAGAGTATCTCGGATTGAGAGACTGTCGATCACCAGCGAGCGGAGGTAAGACCCGCTGATCCGCTGAATGTGGAACTCCCCGCGGAAGAGCCGGGAAAGTTCGGTACTGGCCACCCGGCCCAGCAGCAGCGTCCCCGCCCCGCTGTAGAGTACCGCCACGATGGTCCCCAGCGCCGCCGGGATCAGCGAGAGGACGAACGCGGCCAGCAGGCGGGGCAGGCGGCGACGCATCAGAACGCCTGACCGAAGCTGATGTGATAGCTGAACCTGCTCTTACGGTCCTGGATGAAGTCGTTCTGCACCAGCACCAGCGTACCGTCGGTTCGCTGGAGATAGAGCGCACCGGGCGGCCGGTTGTAGCCATTGTAGCCGACGTCGAAACGGGCTGGGCCAAGCGGAGTATTCAGGCGGATACCGGCGCCGGGGGTGATCCGGAGCTGAACCGGTGACAGGTTGGTCTTGCCCCGCTCATAGAGGGTCCCCGCATCCACAAACAGCGCAAAACGGAGCCGGTTGCTCCAGATCGGCGCCGGGAAGCGCAATTCGACCTGGGCGATACCGAGCGTGTTACCGCCGGTAGCGGAAAAGCGGGGGACCACGGTACCCGAGTCGATCGCGGCGATCGTCTGGGCATCGGTGGTATCGCCCGACCGTGCAGTGGCGACGTACACCACCGGGCCCAGTTCGTTGAGATCGTATCCCCGTACATCGTTGGGGCCGCCGGCATAGAAACGCTGCTCCGGCGGAATGAAGTTGCCGCTGGCGCTATCGAGTGAGACCCGGGGCGCGAAGATGGCTCCGGCGCGGAGGTGCCAGCTCAGCACCGTACCGCCGGTGTTGCCGATGGTCCGATACCAGGCCGCGTCACCGGACACCCGGGTGAAAGTCTGCAGCCGGGCCGACCCGGTGAATCGGGAGCTGTGACTCACGTCGAAGGTGTAGATGTGGCCCCGGCTGGGGTCGAGCGGATTATTCTGACGAGGCCAGCTGACACTGGCATTCACCACCCCGAGCAGGCGCTTCTCCCGGAGCCGAGTCGCATCTTCCGGAGTGCAGGCGTTGAAGAAGGCGCAGAAGGTTCCAGCCGAGGCCGAGGTGCCGCCGAACGAGAGACGGTAGCCCAGCGCGACAGGAACCCGCCGGGCAGTTTCCCGTTGCAGCACCACGCTGGTACCGACTTCCTCCCGGCGGTAAATGGCAAACTCGGAGCGGCGCTCGGCGAAGAGGCTGTAGGTCCCGGTGATCTGGGGAGTGAAGAATCGCGGCTGGCGAATCGAGCCGGTGATGTTGTAGTTGGCCCGGGAAGATCCGATCGTGTCCTCTTCCAGGCTCTTGCAGAGGTTTCGCTCGAGCCCGAATCCGAAGGGAGTCCCCACCCCCACCTTGGAGACCCGAGCCGACAGATCAAACAACCGGCCGGTATTGAAGAGATTGCGGCTGGTCCAGCCGGCGCCCATCCGGAAGCAGTCGTTGGTCGCGTACCCGATGCTGCTCCGGATCCGGTGCGGCGGGCCTTCGGCCACCTGAACCACCAGGGGAACCTCGGTGCTGTCGCCCTGGTACTGGGTGGAGTCGATGGTGACCGTGGCGAGCCGGAAGAGCTCGGTCTGATAAAGCTTCCGCTGGCTCTGGAAAATGTTCTGCTGGGAAAAGCGCTGGCCTTTGGGAGTCGAGAGCAGCTGACGGATGAAGGTGGTGTCGACCTTCACCGCGCCCTCGACCTTGGTGTCACCGAAAGTGGCCCACGTCCCGGCGACCACATCCAGAGAAATCTCCGCAATGCGGGCTTCCCGGTTCACGCTGTAGTTGCGGAAGACCTCGGCGCCGGGATAGCCCCGGCTACGCAGCCGGTTGATGATGGTGTCGGCGGCGGCCTGAAACAGGAATCGGTTGAAGGGCGCGCCCTCGCGAAGGGGGAGGTCGACCAGGATATCGCCTTTGTCGATCTCCAACGTATCGAGGCCGGTCACCGTCATTTTGGTGACCACCACCGGTGGACCTTCCGTAATTTTGAAGGTGAGGTGCACGTCATTAACCCCGCGCCGGACCACCGTGTCGACGGCTACGTCCATGTAGCCGCTTTGGCGGTAGAACAGGATCAGTCGCAGCACGTCTCGGCGAAACTCGATCGGATCGAACAATCGCTTCTCGCCCAGACCCAGCCAGCGTACCAGGGCCGAACGGGCGAAGAAACTCGAATTGGTGGTCCCGATCGCCACGCTGAGCGTGTAATCATCGATGGCGTGATTCCCCTCGAAGCTCAGTCCCCGCACGATCAAGTCTTGTGCGGCGGCGGGGGCGGCTCCGGCCAGGATCAGCGCCAGTGCAATCGTCGAACTACGCGTCACAAAATCAGACAGAGGTACCGGCCCGAGGGCTCCCTTGCTAATCGAATGACGACATGACGCAAGTTCTGTAGGATGGCGGAGTTAGGGCTCAGAGTCAACCTTACTTTGGAGAGAGGTCAGTGGATGTCTAATCCCGGAAGGGCGGCAAGGCGGCAGGGCGGCAAGGTCGGCATTCTCAATTGTCAGGTTTTTAGACTGTTCATGATCCTCAGCGGGGCAATTTTCCTGACCACCCTGGCGCCTTGCCGCCTGGCCGCCCAGTTACCGAAAAAAGCCGTCCGGCAGCTCGATTCGCTGCTCGACGCCGCCCCCTTCGACCGCAACCTCTGGGGTGTTGCTCTAGTCGACGGAAGCGGGAAACTCCTGTACGGCCGGAACGCCGACAAACTCTTCATCCCGGCCAGCAATACCAAGTTGCTGGTCAGCAGCGTGGCTTCGGCGCTGCTGGCGCCCGATTTCACTGTGGCGACCAGCGTGTACGGCAATGGCCCGATCACCGACGGGGTGTTGCAAGGCGACCTGATCCTCTTTGGGCGGGGCGATCCGACCTTCGGGCAGCGGTGCTACAACACCGACACTACGGTTGCCGGGGCCTGCGACCGGGATCCCTTCATCCATCTGCGAGACCTGGCGCAGGCGCTCAAGACCCGGGGTCTCAAGGCGGTGCAAGGCGATCTGGTGGGAGATGGAAGCTGGTTCGACAGCGAGCTGATCCATCCGGCGTGGGGGAACTACGACCTCAACTGGTGGTACGCCGCCCCGGTGAGCGGACTCGGCTTCAACGACAACAGCGTCGACATCACCTGGAAACCGGGAAGCACAATCGATGCGCCGGCGCTGCTCAGCATGTCCCCCGACCTGGGTGACGTGACTCTGGAGAACCGCACCCGGACGGTGCCGTCAGGTGGCGAGAGTGATATCGGCGACCGGATGTACCGGGTGCCCGGGACCCTGTCGCTCTGGGCCGAAGGAACCGTGACGATCGATGGCCGAGGGGGACTTGAGTCGTTCGCCCTGCCGGATCCAAACCTGTTTACCGCCCGCGCCTTCCGTCAGGCCTTGAGGGAAGCGGGAATCTCGGTGCTCGGCACTGCCCGCAGCACAACAGACTCGCTCAAGTATGTCGCGGCTCGAGGCACTGCGCCGTTGGCCGAAATCCATGGCCGGCCGCTCAAGGATTGGGTCTTCCCAATCCTCAATACCAGCCAGAACTGGTACGCCGACATGCTGCTCAAACAACTGGGACGGCAGTTTGGCGGCGAGGGCTCGTGGAAGAAAGGCATTGAAGTCGAACGGCGATTCCTGATCGACTCGATGAAGATCGACTCCACCCAGTTCGACGTGGAGGATGGTTCCGGTCTGGCGGCGTCCAACCTGGTTTCTCCGCTGGCATTCACCAAACTGATCCAGTTCATCCGCCATCACCCCCGGTTCGCCACCTTTTCGGCGGGCTTGCCTCAGTCCGGTAATACCGGCTCACTGCGCAATCGATTCATGGGCACTCCGCTCGCGGGGAAGGTGTACGCCAAGACCGGCAGCATTTCACGGGTGAACACCATCGCGGGATACTTCGTGCTGGAGGGCGGGAAGGAATACGCCTTCTCAGTGCAGGTGAATCACGGCACTCTGGGTGGCAGACGGACGATTCAGCAGATCGACAGTGTGGTCGTTGCGATGGCAAGGGCTGTCACGAAAAGATGACCTCATCCTGACGACGAGCGTAGCGAGGAGGAAGGAACTGCTCAGCCAATGAAGTTCCCTCCACCTCACTCCGTTCGGTGTCGGGATGACCTACCCTGGAGATCCCATGCGGATTCTCATCATCAGACATGCCGACGCCGGTGACCGGGACTCCTCGATCTGGCCCGACGATTCGCTGCGGCCGCTCTCACCGAGAGGCCGGAAGCGGCACCGGCGAGTAGCCAGGCGGCTCAGAAAACAGGAGCTGGTCCCGACTCTGCTGCTCGCGAGCCCATGGCTCCGGGCTTGGCAGACCGCCGAGATCACCTCAGCGATCACCGGATGTTCCTCGGCGATGGCATGTGAGGCGCTGGCCCAGTCGCCCGACCTGGAGCGGATCGGCGCGGCGATTGGGCGGCCGGAGCCTTCGGCGATCGTGGCACTGGTGGGGCACGAACCTTGGACCGGCGAGCTGGTCTCCCTGCTACTGACCGGCAGCCCATCGCAGCTGGCGATCGACTTTCCCAAATCGGGAGTAGTGGGACTGGACACCGACGCAATTGTGGGAGGCCAAGCCGTCCTGGAGTTCTTTCTGAGACCCAAAGGGGAGTGAGTGGCCCTGCGCCGGCAACACAGAGCATGTCGCGAATGCCTATGACGCAATAGTTAATGGCTAACGGCTAAGGCCAATGGCCCTCTCCACAGACGGCCAGCTATCTTAGGCCCCCATGTCCACGCCCATTCCGCTCCGCGTCGCGATCGTCGGCACCGGCCCTTCGGGATTCTATGCCGCCGAACATCTCCTCAAACAGCATCCCGGAATCGAGATCGATCTGATCGATCGGCTGCCTACGCCGTACGGTCTGGTCCGCGGCGGTGTCGCGCCGGATCACCAGAAGATCAAGTCGGTGACCCGGGTCTACGAGAAGATTGCGGCCGCTCCGGCCGTGCGATTCCTGGGCAACGTGACGCTCGGCAAAGACCTCAGCCGGGAGGAGCTGCTGGGGCATTACCACGCGGTGATCTATGCGGTGGGCGCGCCCAACGATCGCCACCTGGGTGTGCCGGGAGAGGGGCTTTCCGGCAGTCATCCGGCCACCGACTTCGTCGGCTGGTACAACGGGCATCCTTACTATCGCGACCGGCAGTTCGATCTCTCGCAGCCCAGTGTCGCGGTGATCGGCATGGGCAATGTGGCGGTGGACGTGGTGCGAGTCCTGGCCCGAACTCCGGATGAGCTGCGCAAGACCGACATCGCCGAACACGCACTCGAGGCGCTGAGTCAAAGCAAAGTCCGCGACATCTATATGATCGGCCGGCGGGGACCGGTTCAGGGCGCCTTCACCAATCCCGAGCTGAAGGAGTTAGGCGAGATGCCTGGTGCCGATATCGTGGTGCGGGCCCAGGATCTGGAGCTCGACCCGGGGAGCCAGGCGTTGCTGGAGATCAGCGACGACAAGATGACGGAGAAGAACCTCAACACCCTGCGGCACTTCGCGGCCAAGGCGCAAGAGGGGAAAGCCAGGCGGATTCACCTGCGATTTCTGCTCTCGCCGGTTGAGCTGGTGGGGAACAATCGAGTAGAGCAGCTGGTGCTGGGGCACAATCGGCTGGTCCAGGGAGCCAACGGTGATCTCAAAGCCGAGTCCACCGGAGCAACGGAGTCGCTGGCCGCTGGACTGGTGTTTCGCTCGGTAGGCTACCTCGGTGCGGCCTTGCCAGGCGTTGCTTTCGACAAGAAACGGGGCGTGATCCCTAACCACGCCGGCCGGGTACTCCGCGATACCGGCGCCAGCGCCACCGGCGAATACGTGGTCGGATGGATCAAACGGGGGCCCAGCGGAGTGATCGGCACCAACAAACCGGATGCGGTGGAGAGCACCGACTCCCTGCTGGCCGACTTCACCGCCGGAAGCCTGCCTGCCCCGGCGATCACCGACCGCGACGCCTTACCGCGCCTGCTGGCCAGCCGCGGAGTCCGGGTGGTGAGTTGGCAGGACTGGCTCAAGCTGGACGGCATCGAGAAGGCGCGGGGCGAGGCCCTGGGCCGGCCCCGGGTGAAATTCACCCGGGTGGAGGAGATGCTGGGGGCGTTGGGGTGAGGGGGTAACGGGAGACGGGAGACGGGAGACG
>CAZOES010000005.1:59962-85754 GCA_964578865.1 uncultured Gemmatimonadaceae bacterium
GACGATTGGGTCGCTCGGCTCCTCTATCAAGGGCTAAAGCCCTTGCTCGGCAGCCGAAGCCCTGAAGGGCTCCTCCATTCTGACTCCTCGTTGTCCCCCGACCACCCCGGGATAGCGTCATTGGGATGATGGGTGGGCTGGTTTCGCAGGTAATTCCGCATCACATCGAGTTGGGAGTACCCCAGCGTCTGCAGGTTGTAACCTGGAGACCAACGCAGGGGGCTTTCCGCTGCTGCGTGTCCGAGACCCGTTGCGGTTCGCGCACTGGTCCCCTTCAATCGTTGAACCAGCCTCGGGAGCACAGTGGCAGGATGGGTAGTGATCAACAGATGAATGTGAGTCGAGACTACCCCGATAAGGAGAATCCTGCTACGCTCTTCGATGGCGATCGGGCGGAGAAACCGACACAAGAAAGTCGCGCACCGCGCGTCAATCAGCGGTTGGAGATAAAGCGTCGTCCAGGCCAAATGGAAATACAAACGATGGCGCATGCAACACTATCGAGCCACATCCGGAGTCGCCGGTAATCGAAAACACACTCGACTTCACACATTAACTCAGCGAATCCTAAGGGCTTCAGCCCTTCAGATGCCGAGCAAGGGCTTCAGCCCTTGTAAACAGGAGTCGAAAACCATCATGCGAAAAATCACCGTCATCGCGAGCACTCTGACCCTCTCCGCCTGCGCCGCGCTCGGCGGCATCCTCAACGCCCCGGAACAGCCCCCGTTGCCGATGGTGGAGGCAGCGATCTCGAGCGACGCCCGGATCGATTCCACCGGCGCCATCGCCGGAACCTTCGTGGGCGAAGGGACCAGCCGTCAGGTGCACCTGCTCAGCAGCGACCCGGCCCTGATCTCGGATCTGGTCCGGCGCTGGCGGCCGGAGAAGGATCGCCGGATCGATCCGATCGACTGGCTGGGCAAGCGGGGCACCTACGCGGTGAACCTGGATCGCAATGCCGATACCGCCCTGTTCAAGCAGATCATCCTGACCGGGTCGCCCGACGGGCACACCCGGGTGAAACTGTCGACCATCATCCTCTACGGGGCCAAGTGCAGGAATGGCGGGGCCCAGGCGGAGCTGGTGGTAGAACCGGTTCGCTCCAGCGGAGTGTCCCTCCGGGGACCGGTGGTAGGATCGTTCCGCAGTGCCGACGTGAGATCTTCCTCCAGCGAGACTGCTCGGCGCGACCCGCTGGATGACCCCTCCGAGTCGCTGATCGACACCCTGCTGGTCGAGACGGCGAAGGTGATGGACTCGATCCTCGAATCGCGGCTGCCGACCCGGGAACTCCCACTGACCCGGGACGACCGTCGGCCTTCGATCAATTCCCTGGCCGACGAGGACGCGGCCGACATCATCCCGATCCGGTTGGACGACGGCCGGATCCGCTACGCCATCTCTCTCCGGGCCACCCGCCGCACCGCCCGGGGGGCCGAAGGGATGGCGTCGATCGTGATGATCTGGGATGGGTCTCTCTCCTGGAGACAGGTTGTGTTTCTGCCGACCTTCCTCGAACTTGGACGGCGGGGGCCAACCCGTCCCCTGGGCGACCGGACCGCCCCGCTCTACTGGCGCCGGCTCGAGGCCGTCAGCGGCTTCGTGTACGACCGCGACTATGTCTGGATGGAGCAGGTGAATGTGCGTGATGGCAGTGTACGTTGGGTAATTCTGGAGCCGCGGGGCAATACCGTGGTCGCCGCGGCAGATGTGGACGACGGATGCTGAAGCTCTCCAATGAACGACTGGAAGTCATTCCCTTCACCGCTGAGGGCATCGACGCGCTGCTCGCGGGCGATGAGTCGCGACTCAAAGCCATCACCGGCGCTTCGTTCCCAACTCCGCTCCGACCCCCTCCGTTGATTGAAGAGGTGTTGCCCCTGGTTCGCGATCAGCTGCGGAGCCACCCCGACTCGCTCGGATGGTGGACCTGGCTGACCATCGATAAGGCGACTCGCAAGGTCACCGGAGCGCTCGGCTTCGGCGGCCCCCCCGATCAGGAAGGCGGAGTCATGATCGGGTACGCCACCTATCCAGGCGCCGACCGGAGAGGGTACGCCAGCGAGGCCACTCGACTGCTGATCGACTGGGCCCTGGCCCAGCCGGGTGTTTCGCGGGTCTGCGCCAGCATTCCTCCCGACAACGTTCCGGCTCGACGAGTCGCCGAGAAAGTGGGGATGCGAGTCGCGGGGACGGTGTGGGAAGAGGAGATTGATGAGATTCTCCTGTACGAGATAGAACGGGAGACGTGAGACGTAAGACGTGAGAACTGAGACGTGAGACGTAACCATACGCGAGGACATCTCACCTCTCACCTCTCACGTCTCACCATCGCAGGACTTACCTTAAGACATGCGCATCTACACTAAAACCGGCGACACCGGCGAGACCGGTCTCTTCGGTGGTGGACGGGTCCCCAAAGATCATCCCCGGGTCTCGGCCTATGGCGATGTCGACGAGCTGAACTCGACCATTGGCGTAGTCCGCGCCACCGAGCCGCTGGGGTTCCTTGACCCACTCTTCGAGACCATTCAGCGCGATCTCTTCTCCCTGGGCGGCCACCTCGCCACGCCCGATCCCAGCCGGGTGAGGGAGGCGCTGGAAAAGGCCGAACTCACTACCGAGCGGATCGCGCTCTTCGAGCGTACCATCGACGAGGCCGATCAGGAGTTGCCGCCGCTGCGTGCCTTCGTGCTGCCGGCCGGCACTCCCAAGGCCGCGGCCTTGCACGTGGCCCGTACCGTCTGCCGCCGGGCCGAGCGGAGCGTGATCTCCCTGTCCCACAGCGATTCGGTCCCTGCGCTGTTCATCGTCTATCTCAACCGGCTCTCGGACCTGCTGTTCACCTTGGCGAGGTTAGCGAATCACCGAGATGGTGTGGGGGACGTGACATGGTAGAGAGTACCGAGTACCGAGTACCGAGCGAAAGCAACTCGGGTCTCACGGTCCGGCCCGCCTACCAGGCCGGAAGTCGGTACTCGGTACTCGGTACTCGGTACTAGCATGCCGGTTATCTCCGTCCGACACTCACTCGGGAGCTACGAAGTGCATGTCGCCCCGGGCGCATTGCGTTCGCTGCCCGACTTACTCGTCAAGGTTTTCGGCGGCCGACGAGCCGCGCTGATCACCGATGATGTGGTGGGACGTCTATCTCAGGAGTGGATCAAGGCCAGCGCCGTCACCACCCCGTCTCTCCGAGTCAGGGCCGAGTCGACCTTAAGCTTCCCGGCCGGTGAAGAATCGAAGAACCGGGAAACCTGGAGTCAGCTGAGCGATCAGCTGCTGGCCGCCGGTTTCGATCGACAGTCTGCGATCATCGCGCTCGGCGGTGGAGTGGTGGGGGACCTGGCCGGGTTCGTGGCCGCGACGTTCCTCCGGGGCATTCCCTACGCCCAGGTTCCCACCACGCTGCTGGCGATGCTGGATGCCTCGGTCGGCGGGAAAGTCGGGGTCGACACTCCGCACGGGAAAAACCTGATCGGGGCCTTTCACCCACCCGCAATCGTGGTGGCAGATCCGCTGACGCTGTTTACCCTGCCCGATCGGGTGTATCGGGCCGGGCTGGCTGAAGCGGTGAAGCATGGAGTGATCGGGGATGCCGAGTACTTCGGCTGGATCGAGCGGAACGCCAAGGCGTTGCTGGCCCGCGATCTGAACGGGCTGACTCACTTGGTGACCCGCAGCGTGGAGATCAAAGCCCAGGTGGTGGGAGAAGACGAGCGCGAAAGCGGACGGCGGGCGATTCTCAACGCCGGCCATACCGTCGCCCACGGACTGGAGCAGGAGTCCCGCTATCGGCTGCCTCATGGAGAGGCCGTGGCGCTCGGCCTGGTGGCCGAATGCCGAATCGCCGAACGGATGGGCCTGGCCCCGTCAGGTCTAAGTGAACGAGTGGTGGGGGTGCTTCGATCGCTGGAGTTACCCACCCGGACCGTCACCCCGCCGACCATAGCCCGGGTGCTGGAAGCAATGCTGCATGACAAGAAGAACCGCCAGGGACAGGTCCGGCTGGCGCTTCCTACCGGGGTGGGGTCGATGCATGAAGGCGAGGGAAAATTCACCGTCCCGGTCACCGAAGAACTGCTCGCGGCAGCGGTTTCGGGTCTGGCCTGATAAACATCCTGCAGCTGGGGTTTTCAACTCGATTTCCCCATTCCCACACGACTCAAGCTCTTTTCTGACAGTAACTTAGCTGTACCATCTGGCAAACAAAGTTATCCCCAAGCCCGGCATCGCGTGGACAAACATTGCAACCGGATGCAGAAGAACGATTTGTGATGTGGATATCAGAAACTGCTTGACCACAATTTTTGCACGTCCTATATTCGCACACCTTTTTGCGGCCAACCCCTCGGCCGCCAATCCCAAAAAACTCAGGTTGTCTTTTCCGCGCGGAGCCGTCATGCCTTCGGTTCAGAGCCGGTCCAGAGCCTTTTTTCGTCCCACCGCGACCGGTGCGTTCGATCAGTATCTGCAAGACATCCAGAAGCTCCCCATGATTACCGATCCGGCCGAGGAAAAGCGGCTGGCGCGATTGGCCCAGAAGGGGGATGAGAAAGCGGCGGAGCGCCTGGTGACGGCAAACCTCCGCTTCGTCATTTCATACGTGAAGAAATACCAGGGCCACGGACTCGATCTCTCCGAGCTGGTGGCCATCGGGAACGAAGGACTTCTGAAGGCAGTGCGGAAGTTCGACCCCGATCACGGAGTGAAATTCATCTCGTATGCCGTGTGGTGGGTCCGGCAGGCAGTCCTCAAGGCCCTCGCCGAACAGACCCGCAGCGTGCGAATCCCGCTGAACCAGAATTCCGCCCTGATCAAGATGTCCCGCGCCGAGACCTTCCTCTCCCAGGAACTGGGGCGCGAACCCACCGACGCAGAAATCGCCACCGCCCTCAACGACAGCGTCGAGAATATTCGCTCGGCCCGCCGGATGACCTCGGCTGAGCTCTCGCTCGATGCGCCGGTGGAGCGGAGCGATAAGGCGAGCGGGACCCTGGGTGAGCGGTTTGCCGGCAGTGAGGGGGGCGACATCGAAGAGCACACCGATGCCCGCCTGATGCGGGAGTTCATCGACCGGATCTTCGATCGCTACCTCACACCGCGCGAACGCAAGATCCTCTATCTCTACTACGGCCTGGAAGAAGGCAGCGAAGCGCTCACCCTCGAAAAGATCGGCGAGTTGCTCGGCGTCACCCGCGAGCGGATCCGCCAGATCCGGGAACGGGCCTTCGAGAAGCTGCGTGAGTCGCCTGATGTCAAAGGGCTGAAAGGATTCTGGGTCGCTGCTTAGCTGGGCACCAGGGAGGGCTGTTTGCTGGCTGAGGGCTATGGGCTAAGGGCTATCGATCCCTTCCATAGCCCTTCGTATTTCTGGCCTTCGCCAGGATAGCCCTCAGCCCTCAGCCTGCTTCGAGGGTCCCTGTATATTCAGCTATGCCTGCCCGCCTGCCCCTCTTCCCCCTCAACCTCGTCCTCTTCCCCGGCGAACCGCTGCCGTTGCACATCTTCGAGCCCCGCTACCGGGAAATGCTGGCCGATTGCCTGGCCGGCGATCAGCGCTTTGGAATCACCGCCAGCATTCCCCCGGTAACCGGCGCGCTCGGTTCAGTGGCCCGGATCCGGGCGACTCAGCCCCTCTCCGAGGGACGAGCGAACATTGTGGTGATGGGGGAGCGGCGATTCGCGATCCGGGCCCTGCTTCCGGAACCGCACCCGTACCTGGTAGGTGCGGTGGATGAGTTTGACGACCATCCAGGCACTGCCCCGTTGCCCCAGGAGCGGGCCCAGCTGCAGGAGCTGGCCGAGGAGTATCGCGGCGCCCTCAGTCTCCTGACCGACAATCCGCAAGAAGATCCCGATTGGGCCGAACAGTCGGAGGCGTTCACCTTCCAGGTGGCGGCACTGTCCGGGCTCGAGCTGGACGCCAAACTCCGGCTGCTGGCGACTCGCAGCACCAGAGACCGGGCCCGGGCCCTGCTCGAGTCGCTCCCTCCGCTGCTGCAGCTGGTTCGTTCCCGCGCCGACGTCCATGTGCGGGCCCGCACCAACGGCAAAGGCGGCCACGGGCACGATATCATCACCGACCCATGAAGCCGGACTTGATTGAGGCGCTCCAACGGATCGTAGGACAGCGCTGGGTGCGGTATCGGCCGGCCGAACTGGCTACCTACGCCGCGGATGGTCTCCCCACCCACGAATCGCTGCCCGGCTCCGTCGTTCTTCCCGGTTCAAAATCTGAAGTCGCCGCCGTCCTCCGCCTGCTGCATACCCTCAAAGTTCCTTTCGTAGCCCGGGGGGCGGGGACCGGACTGTCGGGTGGCGCATTGGCCGATCCCGACGCAGTACTGCTCACCCTCACCCGGATGAACCGGATCCTGGCGGTGCATCCCCGGCAGCGCCGCGCCGTGGTCGAACCGGGAGTCATCAATGCCCGGCTCTCCGAGGCGGTCGCCGGACACGGGCTTCACTATGTCCCCGATCCCTCGAGTCAGAGCGCCTGCACCATCGGCGGCAATGTGGCCGAAAACGCCGGGGGCCCTCATTGCCTCAAGTACGGCGTCACCACCAACCATGTCACTGCCCTCGAAGTCCTCTCACCCGACGGCAGCACCATGCTGCTGGGATCGCCGCAGGGTGAATCCTGGGGACCGGACCTGGTAGGCCTCTTCGTGGGAAGCGAGGGTATGTTCGGCGTGGCGGTGGAGATCACCGTACGACTCGAACCGATTCCGCGGACCATCAGGACCGTCTTCGCCGACTTCATGGCGCTCCGCTCGGCCAGTGAAGCCGTTTCCGCCATTATCGCGTCAGGGGTAGTACCGGCGGCGCTGGAGATGATGGATCAATCCTGCGTGAAAGCAGTCGAGGCCTCGATCTTTGCGACCGGGGCCCGGACCGATGCGGCCGCGGTGCTGCTGGTCGAGCTGGACGGCTCGCCCGAGTCGGTTGAAGCTGACGGGATCGTGGTGGAGACCCTGCTCCGGACCCACGGTGCCCGGGAGGTGAAGAGCGCCCAATCACCGGCCGATCGGGGCCGGCTCTGGCAGGGCCGCAAAAAGGCCTTTGGCGCACTGGGCCGGATCGCTCCCGATCTGGCGGTTCAGGACGCGGTGGTCCCCCGTTCGGTCTTGCCTCAGGTGCTCGATCAGATCGCCGGGATCCGCGATCGGCACTCGCTCCAGATCAGCAATGTGTTTCACGCTGGAGACGGCAATCTTCATCCTTGTATCAGCTTTGACCGCCGGGATCCGGACCAGACCCGTCGAGTCGGCCAGGCCAGCCGGGAAATCATGGAAGCCTGCCTGGCGGTTGGCGGCAGCGTGACCGGCGAGCATGGGGTGGGCTCCGACAAGATGGAATACATGCCGCTGGCCTTCAGCGGGCCGGCGCTGGATATGATGTGTGAAGTGCGACGGGCGTTCGATCCCGAGACCCGGTCCAACCCAGGGAAGGTCTTCCCGACCCACACCTGCCGCGAATGGCGCAGGGGAGGGACACGATGAAGGACCCGATTTTCGAACGGCTGGTTCACCTCCTCGGCCCCGAGGGAGTCGAGCGCGATCCCAAGGGCCTGCCCCGGGCGGTCCCGGAGAGCGACGACGCGCTGGCGCTGGTTTGCCAGGCCGCACAGGACGAAGGGTGGCGCTTCCGGCTGGAAGGCAACGCCAGCTGGCTCCCACCCGACGCACCGGCCGACTTCGCGCTTTCGACTCGAGGACTGGACCGGATCGTGAGCCTGAGCCCGGCCGATCTGGTCGCCACGGTGCAGTCAGGCGTGACCCTCGATGCCCTGAGAGCTGAACTGGAGAAGCACCAGCTCTGGCTGGCGCTGGATCCACCGGGTCGCCCCGACCGTACCATCGGCTCGGTCATCGCCACCGGCACCAGCGGCCCGCTGCGTCAGGGCTTCGGACCAGTGCGGGATCACGTGCTGGGCAGCACGGTCGCCACCGGCGACGGCCGGCTGGTAGAGGCTGGCGGCCGGGTAGTGAAGAACGTGGCCGGCTACGACCTCACCAAGCTTCACGTGGGCGGGTTCGGCGGTTTCGGGGTCATCACCGAGATCAATCTCCGGCTGCGGGCCAAACCGGCGACCGATCTCACCATGGTCACTACCGGCGGGCGCCACGGGTTGAGTGCCGCGGGCCGGCAGCTGGTGGAGTCGCAGGTCGGGGTGATGGCGCTCGAATTCCTCAGCCCCGCCTGGGCGGCGCAGTCGTCCTGGGCTCTTGCCGTGAGGCTGACGGGAACTCCCGCCGGCGTTGCTGCCGAAGCCGAACGGGTGGCGCAGACCACCGGACTCGAGTGGGAGCGGATGTCGACCGAACGGGCCAGCCGATTCTGGACCGTCACCGGCCGAGCCCCGCTGGCCGATCACGTCACCATCCGGCTGGGCTCGCTCCTCGACGGGGTGGATGACGCGATTGACCTGGTGCTTGCAGTCCTCGGCGAAGGGATGCTCTCCGCCGGATTAGGCACCGGGGCAATCCGCTGGGCCGGCGAGGCGGAGGCCGAGTCGCTGCGGGAACTGCGGAACCGTGCCGCTGGCCGGGAGATTCCGCTAACACTCGAGCGAGCGCCCTGGGAGCTTCGCCGGCTGGTGGGTCACTTTGGTGCCTATCGCGAAGGGGTGGGTCAACTGCTGGGGAGGCTGCGAGGAACCTTTGATCCGAAGGGGACCATCGCGGTGGCGCTGGAGGGGTCCGAGTGAATCCAGACGGGCGAGACGGGCAAGACGGGCAACCCACATCCGCTACGACCTTCTCGTCTCTCGACCCCTGCGTCCACTGCGGCTTCTGCCTCCCGGCCTGCCCCACCTATCTCGTTACCGGCGACGAAGCGGACTCCCCCCGGGGCCGGATCGTACTCATGCGGGGACTCGAGCGGGGCGAGATCTCTCCCGACGATCCCGCCCTGCTGCAGCATCTCGATGCCTGTCTCGGTTGTCGAGGCTGCGAGCCGGTCTGTCCGTCAGGTGTGGGATATGGAAGAGGGCTTGAAGCCGCGCGGGAGCTGCTGGTCGCGCATCGAGGGCTTCGTCCCCTGGCTCGCCTGATTCTCACCGTTTTCGGTTCGACCCTCCTCTGGAAACCGCTGTTCGCGATCACCAAGCTGCTTCGAGGCTTGGGAATCCCAAGACTGCTCTCAGGATCCAGTCGGCCGGGCTTCAGTATGGCTATGGTGGCAGCCACGGAGCCAACATTTCGTTCTGAGTCAACCTGGAACGCAGAACGCGGCACCCGGAACGGGTCGACCGTCGCCCTGTTCCGCGGCTGCGTGATGCAGGGTCTCTTTGCCCATGTGCATGACGCGACCCGGCGCACCCTCGAAGCAAATGGGTATCGGGTCATCGAGATCAATGGCCAGGTCTGTTGCGGCGCCCTGCACGAGCACGCCGGCGCACGAGGAGATGCGGAACGATTGGCCCGGGAGAATGTCCGGGCCTTCGCCGATCAGGCCGATTTCATAGTGATCAATAGCGCGGGGTGTGGAGCGCTGCTCAAAGACTATGGCCACCTGCTCGGCACAGCCGCAGCCTCGGCCTTTGGTGCCAAGGTCAGAGACGTTACCGAATTACTGGCCCTGCAGGGACCCCGGTCCGGTGCGGCACTTCCGATCGAGGTAGCCTATGACGCGCCGTGTCATCTGCAGCATGCCCAGCGGGTGCACGAGGCACCACTCGCAGTGCTCCGTTCCATTCCCGATCTCCGGCTGCAGTTGCTCCCGGGATCCGACCGCTGCTGCGGCAGCGCGGGGATCTATTCGATGCTGGAACCGGAGATGTCGCGTTCGGTGCTGGCGACCAAGGTTCAGAGCTTCGCGGAGGCCGCACCCCGCCCAACGATCGTGGCCACGGGTAATCCGGGGTGTCTGATGCAGATCGGCGCGGGAGTGATCGCGGAGGGGCTGCCAATCCGGGTGGCGCACCCGGTGGAGTTGCTCGACGAGTCGTACCGCCGGGCCGGGTTTTATGGAGCGAAATAGCGAGGGATTGCGAGGCTAGAAAACGCGAGTCGAGTGAGACACCCCCGATTCAAGGGATAGTGATATCGGGGCAAGTGGAGATAACCCAGAAGATTCGGACTGGCGCTACAAAACCCGAGCCGACTCAGACACCCCCGATTCAAGGGGTAATCGATCGACCCGCGACTGACCTAACCCAAATCCCGCAGGGACCATCCACAGACCCCAGCTACCGCACTTCACGAGCTGGAACTCGAAGGCGATGCGGCAAATAGACCAGCTCGGCCCGGATCACCAGAGCCCCGCCAAGCACCAGCACCACCGCGGTGAGGTGAGCGGTTTCAGAGCCCCACGCAAACAAGATCTCCGGCAGGACTATTCCGCCGAATACCGATAGCGCCCCAATGACCGCCAGCTGCATCCGATTACGAACCTCGGAAAGCCGAGTCCCGACGTCCCACAGCAGGAGCCCGAGCGCTCCCAGGTTAAGCGGCAGTAGTCCGAGCAGCGCGACTCGGAGGGCGCTGGCGGCCGGCGACTGCTGCAGGATGGTTGCCAGGCCGAGCAGCATTGCAGCTCCCAGCAGAAGGGCAGAGTTGACCAGGTAGCCACCCAGCCAGCGCGCCTCGCGCCACCCAGGCTGGGAAGTGGTGTTGAACAGCACGCCTTTGTATACGGCGGAGCCAACTGCGGGAACCAGCCCCACAACCAGAATGACAGTGCGCAGCCACCCGCTGCTGCCGGGCAACGCCGGAAACAGGCTGGTCGCGGCGAGCAATGTCAGCGGAACCGAGAAAGCCGTGAGTGACCAGGTACCCAGGTTCATCGGCGAGCTGGGTTTCCAGACCCTCAGCATGTGATGGAACCGTCCGGGGTCGCCCAAGTCGAGGACCAGGCAGATGAGGTCGGCCACCAGTAACACCAAGGCCACCGGGTAGGCCATCCGAGCCGTGGGGCCGAAGCTGGCCGGGGCCAGCAATTCCCCGATCGCAGCACCGAGGAACAGGCCGGTGGCCAGGTTGTTGAGGAGCACGTCCAATACCACCAGACCGTGCCAGTCCGGCACCTTGGTGATGGGGCGATCGGCGTAGGTTGCCACCGGGGCGGAGCTGGCGGATTCGGCGTGCATCTCAGGTTTCCATCAGCAGGATGGCGAGGATCAGCACAACGAGAGGGGGCAGGAGGCTCAGCACCGCGCGCCAATAGTTCTCCCCCAGCGCCAGCCAGGGATTGAGCGGCGCTTCCGGCAACCCGTACACCGAAGGGCGGTCCAGCAGCAGGTAAAACGAGTTCAGCGACGAATAGCTGGAGGTTGCCTGCTCGCCATAGAGGTACGCATCGGGCACTCCCTGCCGATGCAGCTCTTCGACTCGGCCCCGGGCCCGTTCGCGCAACTCATCGATGGGGCCGAACTGAATCGACGCGGTGGGACAAGCCTTGGCGCAGGCGGGCACCAGTCCGTCCCGCTGACGGTCGTAGCAGAGGGTGCACTTGTGGGCGTGGCCGTCGAAGCTGCTTCGGGTAATGACGCCGAAGGGACAGGCGCTGATGCAGTAGGCGCAGCCGTTACAGATATCCTGTTGGATGTAGACGTTGCCGAATTCGTTATGAATCAGGGCCCCGGTGGGACATGCCTGCTGGCAAGGTGCCGCCACACAATGCTTGCAGACATCGCTCATCATCAGCCAGCGGGCCGGATCCGGATCGCCGGTGGCGTGGGTGTGGAGCGGTGGCAGACTCCTGCCGGGAAGCTGTTCGATGAACTTGACATGGCGCCACGAAGTGGCCGAGAGCTGACCAGTGTTGTCGTAGCTGTTGCCGCTGAATTCGAAACCATCGGCGGGAAGCTGGTTCCACTGCTTGCAGGCCACCTCGCAGGCCTTACAACCGATGCAGACCGTGGTGTCGGTGTAGAACCCGGTAGCGGGGCGCATCTCCGGTGCTTCCCCGCCGACGAAGGGATCGATCAGATGCTGGAGAACCGCCGGCAGCCGGGGTTCAGGATCACGGCCGGGCGGGAGCCCCGCCAGCTCCATCTCCCTAGTCATCACCGAACCGGCCTTCCGGCTGAGCCGCCGCCGGTGTGTCGGGCACCGGCACTCGGGTTGGCCACAGCGTCATCGATTTTGAGGGCCGAGGCTTCTCGCCACTCCTCCTTCCGGCCTGTACCTGACAGGCAAAGGCCTTCGATTCGTGCATGCTGACGTTGGGATCGGCCAGCAGCGCCGTGAGGTCGTTGGCGTTGTCGCCCACCGATTCGCCGGCAAAGGCCCAGTGAAACGGCAGGCCGATCTGGTGCAGGGTCCGCCCGGCGATCTGGAGCGGCCAGAGCCGCCGTGTGACCAGGGCTCTCGCCTCAATTTCTCCTCTAGCGGTACGAATCGTCAGCCAGCCACCGGGCTGGATCCCCCGCGCCGCGGCGAGTTCCGGACTCAGCTCGGCGAACATGGCGGGCTGCAGTTCGTTGAGCCAGCTGTTGAAGCGGCTCATCGGGCCGCTGAGGTAATGCTCGGTCAGCCGATAGGTTGTGGCCACCACCGGGTATTCCGCGGTCGGCGTGTGAGCCAGGTGATTCAAGGGTCCTTCGAAGAATCGCACCACCGGGCTGATGACTTGTTTGGGATACAGCAGGTTCCCCACCGGTGACTCCACCGGCTCGTAGTGAGCCGGGAGGGGACCGTCTTTCACACTGCCGGGCGCATACAGCCATCCCAGCCCATCCGGCTTCATGATGAACGGCTGATTCCCCCCGATCGCCTTCATGCCCTCGGCGCCCGGCGGCGGCCGATAGTCAGGCGGCAACTTCACGTCGAAGTCCGGCTCATCGGCTCCCACCCAGCGGCGCGCTTCGTCATCCCACCAGATGAGTTTCTTGCGCTCCGACCAGGGACGCCCCTCGGGGTCTGCCGATGCGCGATTGTAGAGGACCCGGCGATTGTGGGGCCAGGCGAATCCCCACTCCGGTTCAATCCCGTCGTGCTTCCGTTTCCGCTCCTTGGCCCGGTTCCGGTTGGGCTCGGGGAATACCCCGCTGTAGATCCAGCAGCCACAGGCGGTAGTCCCGTCGTCCTCGAGTTCACCGAAGTCCCGCAGCAGACGGGCCCGTCCGGTGACCGGATCGATTTGGTCCAACCGGAAACCGTTGATCTCCATGAGCACCTTCTCCAGATCGGGCTCACCCTCGATCCGGCTGGGCGTCCCGTCGGGTAGTCGGGGCGGATGATCGTACTCGTAGTCCCAGGTCAGATTGAGGAGCGGCTGGTCTCTCGGGTCGGTCGAGCCGGCGTACAGGGCCTTGAGGCGCTTGCCGAGGTTGTAAAGAAACCAGGCGTCCGAGCGGCAATCTCCCGGCGGATCGATCGCCTTCTCATGCCACTGCAGCATCCGCTGCGTATTGGTAAGGCTCCCTTCCTTCTCGGGCGCCGTCGCCGCGGGAATGAAGAACACCTCGGTCTTGATCTCCGACGGGGGCGGCGCTCCCGGATCGTTCTTCCAGAACACCGCACTCTCGATCTCGAACCAGTCCATCACCACCAGCCAGTCGAGATTGCGCAGACCGGCACGATGCAGGGCTGCGTTGGGCCCTCCCCCGGCGGGGTTCTGCCCGAACAGGAAGTACCCTTTGACGGCACCCTGGCTCATGCGATTGAAGTAGGGGAGCTGCGAGTAGTCGGCGTCGACCCGAGCCAACCAGGGGAAGCCGAAGTCGTTCTCCGGCCTGGCGGCGTCGCCATACCAGGCCTTGAGCAAGCTGACCGTGAATTTCCGGAAGTTGGACCAGTACCCGGTGGAAAGCCCCTCGTGCTGCACAAACCCATCAAGCGTGTCGTGCTGGGGGTCGGCGCAGGGCTGGGGCAGGTATCCCGGCAATCCGTCGTAGAGAGTTGCCAGGTCGGTCGACCCCTGAATGGTGGAGTGGCCTCGCATGGCCATGATGCCGCCGCCGGGCCGGCCCATGTTGCCTAACAACAATTGGAGGATTCCCGCGGTGCGGATCATCTGCACCCCGGTGGTATGCTGAGTCCATCCCAGGGCGTAGACGATACTGGTTGTCCGCTCCCGCCCGGAGTTGTCACACAGCAGCCGGGCCACCCGGACGAACTCGGCTGGAGAGCAACCGCAGATCTCCGACACCAGCTCGGGCGTGTAGCGGGCAAAGTGGCGCTTGAGGATCTGAAACACACAGAACGGATGCTCCAGCGTCGGATCCTTGCCGTCCTCCGCTTCGGCAACTGCCGCCGCATCCTTCCGCATTCCCGAGGCGCAGCACGGCCCTGCATCCAGGCTGTGCCCATGCACCCCGAGTTCCTGCTTCAGCATACGGTACATGGGCGGAGCACCGGGCCAGTCCTCCTCCTCCCGATGGGGAGGATAGGCCCAGTGGCCCGCCCTGGCGTCGTAATTGCCCGTCTTCCCGTCGCCGTCATAACCGCTGAACAAGCCCTCCAGGTCCTCGGTATCCTGGAAGTTCTGGTCCAAAATGGTCGAGGCGTTGGTGTAGTTGAGGACGTATTCGTGGAACCAGCGGTCGTGGGTCAGCACGTAGTTGACCAATCCGCCGAGGAAGGCGATGTCGCTGCCGGCGCGGATCCCTACGTGCAGGTCGCACAGGGCCGACATCCGGGTAAACCGGGGATCGACGTGAATCAGGGTCCCGCCTTTGGCCTTGGCCTTCATGGGCCAGCGAAACCCGACCGGATGGGCTTCGGCCATGTTCGAGCCCATGAACAGGATGCAATCGCTGTTGGCGAGATCCTGTTGATAGGTGGTGGCCGCGCCGCGGCCGAACGAGGCGCCCAGACCGGGCACCGAAGCGCTATGTCATATCCGGGCCTGGTTTTCGATGGATGCGAATCCCAAGCCTCCGCTGAAGAGTTTCTTGATCAGGTAGTTCTCTTCGTTGTCGATCGTGGCTCCACCCAGGGTTCCCATCGAACGCACCGAATTGAGCAGCCGCCCCGACTCGTTCCGGCCCACGAAATCGGAGTCGCGCACCGCCTTGGTGCGTTGAGCGATCTGATCCAGGGCCCAGTCCATCGTGCGGGTTTCCCAGTGGTCGGAGTAGGGCGCTCGGTAGAGTACCCGGGTCACTCGATGGGGATTGACCGCCAGCTGAAAGGAGTCGGCTCCTTTGGGACAGAGTGTCCCTTCGTTGATGGGACTCTCCGGATTGCCCTCGATATCGATCAGCTGCCCGCCTTTGGTGTAGATCAGCTGGCCGCAGCCCACCGCGCAGTACGGGCAGATACCGGGGGTAACGTTGGCGCCTCGAAGGCGTGAGGTCTTGGCGGAAGTCTGGCGGCTGAAAGGCTGGTCGGCCGGCAACGATCGGGACCAGTGCGGGGGCTTGGACATCTCGATCTCCGGAGCTGGAGCGGCTCGCCCGATTTTATCACATCAGGGCAGAGACGCCAGTCCGCCCTTGGTCCTAGCCCTATAGAGACACCACCACTGAGAAAACCTCAGGGGCGCCCCAATGGCGGACGATCTGGCAGGAGCCACGGTTGGTCGATCCACCATTCGGCCTATTCCTCCATAGCCCCAACGATGACTCCATGATCTAACCGTTCGACCGATGCCCTGCCACGGCCGGGCTTTCATTTTGTGTTCCAGCATCTCACCCGGCTGGAGCGCAAAATGACCGCGACCTGTTTGATCCAGATTCCGTCGATCCACCCCGGACGAACCGGCTTCCTGAGCGCTGCGGCGACCAGCGGGACTGCCAGGCTCCATCTGCACCCGGAGTATCAGTTCGCTACGCCGGACCGTGCCGCCCTGCTCTCCATCGGCGCCCTCCGCCGACTCGAGGTTGGCCCCGGCGAGGTGGCACTGATTCCGCCCGGCATCCTTCATCGCGAGGTCGGGGCGGCCGGGTCCCTCTGGAGGATCCTGCATCTCTCCCCCAGTGCGCTGATCAACCTCGACTTCTGCCGGGACCTTCCCTTCCGCACCGGGGTGATCCATGAGCCGGACCTGGCCCGGTGGCTCGCCGATCTGGTCGATGCCGCGGTGAAAGACCCCATGAGCGCGGCAGATCTACTTCCAGATGTGCGCGAGTGGCAGCGAGACCTGGCACAGGGAGTTCAGGCTCAACGGATCGCTAGTTAGACATGCCCTTGTTGAACTAGCGCTTTTCGGGAGGAATACCCCGCAGCCTGGCCGAGAACTGCCGGTGAACCGCCGGATCCACCGGCCGGTGCCGAACCTTGGTGCTGGCCGGATCCTTACCGAGGTAGTTGTCACCCTTCCAATTGTGGGCCGGACGGACCGGCCGGGGCACAAAGCCGCCGCCGCAATTGGGACAAACGTTTCCCAGCACCTGATCCACACAATCCGCGCAGAAGGTGCATTCGTAGGTACAGATTCGTGCCTCGCTTGTGTCGGGCGGCAGGGGCTTGTTGCAATTCTCGCAGGTGGGTCGCAGTTCCAGCATGAGGGCTCCGGAGAAGGATCGGATTACCGTGTCAACTACATGCGGAATATTGATTCGGCGGGCGACACTTGGGGACCACCGCGGCGCAACATGCCGCCCGCGCACCAGCGAGGCGGAGCCGGCGGGCGGCTTCGCGGTGGGGGTCGCACCGGAATAGGATCCCTAAAGACCATCCAGCCGGATCCCTCTCCCCAGTTGGCGGCACACCTCGTGGACCAGCATACCGGCCCCGACGAAATTACCTTCCCGTATGCAGCGAGCCATCCTCTTCGATTTTAACGGCGTCATCATCAACGACGAGCCGCAGCACTGCGAGGCCCTCATCGCCACCCTCGCGACGTACGGCTACCCGCTCAGCCGCGAGAACTACTACAGCGAGTACCTGGGCTTCGACGATCGCGAGTGCTTTCGCTTCACCTTCGAGCGAATGGGCAAGCCTTTCGACCCGGGCTTGATCGCCCAGGCCATCGAGCGCAAGGCTGAGAAGTATGAGAAGGCCATTCGGGCATCCATGGTGCTGGTACCTGGAGCAGCCGATTTTGTCCGGACCGCAGCAACCGATGGTTACCGCATGGCGGTCGTGTCGGGCGCGCTCCGGCGGGAAATCGAGCTGGTCCTGACCGAGTCGGGACTGCGAAACCACTTCGAGCGGATCATCGCGGCCGAAGATGTCACGGCCTGCAAGCCGGATCCTCAGGGATATCTCGCCGGATTGGCGAGCCTGGGCGTCGAACCAGTCCGCTGCATGGTGATCGAAGACTCCCTCCCCGGATTGGAGGCGGCTCGCCGCACCGGTCTCCGGTGCGCCATGTTGAGCACGTCCTACCCTGCCGCCGAGCTCACTGCCGCCGATGCGGTCTGGCCCGATCTGGCCGGCCGGCGGCCGCGCGACCTTCCCTGGGCCGACTGATGCGGGTCGCCTCGCTCGACAGCAGCCGGCTCCGCCGCCTGGTGCGGAATGCGGTGCTGGTACAGAGCTCGCCTGCCATCTTCGAAGTCACCGGTCCGGGAGCCCTCACCTGCCTGCAGGGTCTCCTCACCAACGACCTCGCGGCCCCCGGCGAGAACAGTCTGGTCTACGGCGCACTGCTAACGCCCAAAGGCGCCATCGTGGTGGACTACTGGGTCGTCCGCCTGAGCGATCGCTTTCTGCTCATCGCGGAACCATCCGGACGGGCTGCCTCGATGGACCTCTTCCGCCGCTCGCTGCCTCCCCGGCTGGCCAAGGTACAGGATCGCAGCGATCACCTCGAAGCCCTGTGGCTCTACGGTCAGGACAGCGGACGGCTGCTGGAGCATGCCGGGTTCCCCCTGCCGGAGACCGGAAAAGTGAGCAGCCGGGATGGGCTGCTCATCGCGAGACCACAGCAACAGGCCCCGTTCCGGATCCTGATTCTGGCCCCCTCAGGTCGTACCGAAGTGCTCGGCACCCAGCTGGTCGCCGCGGGATTCGCCGAGGGAAACGACCAGGATCGCGACGCCGCCGATGTGCTGGCCGGGTGGCCTCGGCTCGGTGCCGAGATCGAGGAGCGGACCCTGGTCCAGGAAGTCCGCTACGATGAGATCGGCGGGGTGTCCTACACCAAGGGGTGCTACACCGGCCAGGAGACGGTGGCCCGGCTCCACTTCCGGGGCCACACTAACAAGGAACTCAAAGGCCTGGTGTGGGAGAACGGGGCCCGGCCGGGCGACTCTCCGGTTCTCGACGAGGAGGGGAAGGAAATCGGCTCCGTCAGCTCAATGCTGGCCACCACCGACCGTACCATCGGTCTCGGGGTGATTCGCCGTACCGTGGAGCCCGGCGCCCAGGTGGTCGCCGGAGGAGCCCCGGCCACGGTGGTCGCCCTGCCGTTCGAGCCGGGCACCTGGTAGCCGGGGAAACGAAAAGGGCCACCCTCTGGAGGTGGCCCTCTATCAGGTACCGTTGCGACTACATCTGATGGGCAGTATCCCGCGGCATGGTCGAATCCTTGGCCGCGCTGTCCGCCGGGGCCGGAGACATGGCCGGGGCGGCGGTGGTGTCGGCCGCCGGAGCCGGGGTTTCCTTCTTGGCGCAGGCCGCGAGCGCGAGCAGGCCGGCCATCGCGATGAACTTCTTCATTGAGGTCCTCTGAGGGAAAGATGACAGATCTGTAATCTCCAGGGGCCCTCGCCGAGGCCCCGAAAAAACCGCGCGCAAGATACGTGGACCCCCGCTATTGTCAAGCAGTGCCCCGCGGCAGTACGCCGGAAACGCCGAGCTCTCCCCTGGTTTAGCTTTCTCCTATGACACGCCTACCTCAAACACTGGGTGACCTTCGCCGCTCCCCCTGGGCTGAAGCTCCCCTGAAGAATCGTTCGGTGCGGGACGAGATCCGCACCAACCTGCTCGGCATCCTCGAGCGGGGCGAGGAGCTCTTCCCCGGCATCGTGGGCTACGAAGACAGCATCCTGCCCCAACTGACTCATGCCCTGCTGGCTCGGCATCACTTCATCCTGCTGGGGCTGCGGGGCCAGGCCAAGAGCCGGATCCTGCGGCAACTCACCCGCTTCCTCGATGAAGTGATTCCGGTGGTAGCCGGGAGCGAAGTGAATGACGATCCCTTCGCGCCGATCTCGAAGTACGCCCGCGAAAAGCTGGAACAGTGCGGCGACGCCACCGCAATCGGCTGGCTGCCGCGGGAACAGCGCTACGTCGAGAAGCTGGCGACTCCCGATGTCACCGTGGCCGACCTCATCGGTGACGTCGATCCCATCAAAGCGGCCCGGGGTGGTCATCTGCTGAGCGACGAACTGACCATGCATTTCGGGCTGCTGCCCCGGGCTAACCGGGGGATCTTCACCATCAACGAACTGCCGGATCTTTCGGGGAAGGTGCAGGTCGGTCTCTTCAACATCATGCAGGAAGGCGACGTTCAGATCAAAGGCTACCCGGTGCGCCTGCCGCTGGACGTGCTGCTGGCCTACACCGCCAATCCCGAGGATTACACCGCCCGAGGGAAGATCATCACCCCGCTCTAGGACCGGATCGGCTCGGAGATCATCACCCATTATCCCCGCACGGTGGAACTGGGCATGGAGATCACCCAGCAGGAAGCCTGGACCAAACGGGACGGGCGTGAAGTCCGGGTTCCCGAGTTTGTGCGGGAGGTGATCGAGCGGGTGGCCTTCGAAGCCCGCAACGACAAGCGGATCGACAAACGCTCGGGGGTGAGTCAGCGGCTCCCTATCAGTGTGCTGGAGCACGCGGTCTCCAGCGCCGAGCGCCGGGCGCTGGTCTACCACGAGAGTGTGGTGGTCCCCCGGATCAGCGACATCTACATGGCAATCCCTTCCATCACCGGCAAGCTGGAGCTGGAGTACGAAGGGGAGCTGCAGGGCGGCGAAGCCATCGCCAAGGAGTTGATCCGTCGAGCTGCCGGGGCCACCATGGACGAGCATCTGGGCGATCTGGCCCTCGACAATGTGGTGCACTGGTTCGACGGCGGCGGTGCCCTCAAGGTCAAGGGCGATGAGAAGAGCGATAGCTGCATCACCGGTTTCTCCATGGTACCCGGCCTGATCGACGCGGCGGTGGCCGGCGGACTGGCCGAGCGGAACGATCCTTCGGTCATGGTCGCCGCCTGCGAACTGATTCTCGAGGGACTGGCCGCCGAGAAGCGGATCACCCGCTCGGAGGAGCTGGGCTACGTCCGGGCTCGGCCCGAGCGGAGAGATCCGATGGGTGGGCAGGGTAAGGGTCTGGGACTAGGGTGAGTTCTCCGGCTTGAGCCAGGTCAGGGCCACCGAGGTGCTTCGGTCGCCGCAGCCATCATTGATCAGATCCAGCTGATACCCGGTCGTGCCTCGCAGCCGTACCATGTAGTCTCCCACCGGATTCAAGGGACACAGGTCGGCATCTTCGACGGTCAGAATTTCGCCCTGCTGGACGTACCGCATCATGGCGAACGGCTGGGCGTCCCGCTCCCACAGGATTTCCCCTCCGGCCGAAATCGTGAGGTAACTCTCGCCAAAAGGATTTCGGGCGGTGGAGTCCCGCATGAGCAAGGCATAACGCCCCGCCGGCAGGCCCTGGGGAGCTTGTTGAGCGGCGAGAGGTCGTGCGGCTGCAATCGCAGCCAGCACCACCGACGTCGCCAGAATGGTTGGTTTGAGTTTCGATCCGGGTGCTGCTCGAGATTGATTGGGCATATCTCCCCGCGAGTTCTGGTTCCCTTGCATCCCACTGTGCGATGAAGGGGGAGGAGAATAGTCCGGCGCTGTGGGGTGGGTCTGTCGGTGTGGCAGTGGGGGACTTGTAGGACGCGGTACTACATCACCATCCCCTCCGTTTTGCCGCGGTGACAATGGTATCGGCGGCGCCATCGAGTCCCAGCAATCCGGTGTTCAGGATCATGTGATAATGCACCGGGTCGTCCCAGTCGCGACCGTAGTGCTCGCGGTGATATCGCCGTCGTTGGGCATCGGTTTCGTTCATCACCCGTTCGGTAGTCTTGCGATCGAACCCTTCCGATTGCATCGCCAGGGCGATCCGGAATTCCCGGTTAGCCACCAGCTTGATGTGCAGGACCGCGCCTTCCCGGCCCAGCACGGCAGGGGCGGCGCGACCCACCAGCACCGCCCTGCCCTCTTCGGCTATTTCCTTCACCACCATCTCGGTCAGCCGGACCAGGCTGGGCTCGGCGGGTCGAACCGCGACCCCGATCTCGGGCACGGCGAATTCCTGGGACGACGCGGCCAGCGCTCGGGCCAGGCGCTCGACGAATCCCGGCACCCGCTCGTCCTGCTCGGCCACGATCTCGGTAGCGAGCCCGGCCCGTCGAGCCACCCGGTCGACGATTTCGTTGTCGACCACATGCCACTCCAGAGCTTCCGCGACAGCCCGGGCGACTTCGCTGCCGCCGGCGCCGTATTGTCGGGAGATGGTGATGAGCATAGACACGAACGGTCGAGGACAGACGGGCAGACGGACACCACTGACTTAAGCTACCGCTCGGTAGCCAAACCGCGAGGGCGATCCCGGTCCCAGGCCAGTCCAATGGCAACCAGGGCACAAACCACGGCCCCGACCACAAAACTGGTAGGGACCCCGTAGTGCTCGGTGATCCACCCGGCCTGCAACGATCCGAAGGGCGCCAATCCCAGTACCACGAAGGAGTAGAACCCCATCACCCGCCCACGGAGGTGGTCGGGGACTTCGGTCTGCAACAGGGTATTGGTGCTGATGGCGGCGAGCACACTGCCGAATCCGGTAACGCCGAGGCCGATCAACGCGAGCAGATATGAGTGGTGCGCCGCGGAGAGCGCGAGGACAAAGGCGAATAGCAGGGTCGCCGTGGTGATAAGGCGTTTTCGGTCGACCCGATGGCCGAATGACGCCATTGCGATTGCACCGCCCGCCGCTCCGACTCCCACTGCCGACATCAGACCGCCATAGCCCCCTGCCCCCAGCTTGAGCACCTCGCGAGCATAGACCGGGAGCATCGCCAGCACCGGACCCAGCCCGAAGATGCTGAGCGTTGCCGCGAGACTCAGCAGCGCCCTCGGCTCGGCCCGGCCCAGTGCATAGCCTACCCCGTCTCGGAAAGTGGGCTGGAGATCGGACTTGACTTCCAGGGCGCCGGGAAAAGGCGGCCGCATCTGCACGAACGCAACGATCACCGCGATGTAGCTGACGGTATTCACCGCGAAGCACGCGGTGGTGCCCAGGGTCGCAATTAACCCACCGGCAATGACCGGTCCCACGATGCGGGTGAGGTTGAAAACAGATGAATTGAGCGCGATAGCATTGATCAGGTCTTCCCGCCCCACCATGTCCATCATGAAGGCTTGCCGGATGGGAACTTCAAAGGCCGAGAGGACACCGAGCACCGGGGCCAGAATCATCACCCATCCGACCGTGACGTGATGGGTCGCGGTGAGAATCGTGAGCGCCAATGACTCCAGCAGCATGCCGATCTGAAGCAGGCCGATCGCCCTGCGCTTGTCGACCCGGTCGGCCAGCACTCCGCCGTAGAGAGTAAGCAGCAAGATGGGCAACGACTCGAGTGACGTGACCAACCCGACCAGAAAGGGGGAGTTGGTCAGTTCCAGCACCAGCCATCCCTGAGCCACCACCTGCATCCAGGTGCCGACCAGGGAAATGAATTGACCGATGAAGAAGAGCCGGAAATTCCGGTGACGGAGCGCGTGAAAGGGATTGCGGGCTTCGGACGGCAGGGGCACGGCTGAAGGCTAATCGAATCGCCTTCAGCCGTCAGCCGTCAGCCCTGCCGCAATGCCACCAGGGGATCCACCCGCGTCGCCCGCCGAGCCGGAGCGAGGACGGCCACGACAGTCACCAGCAGGAGAACCACGACTGTCCCACCGATCGCCAGAGGATCGATCGGCGCGACATTGACCAGTTGTGCTTTCAGTACCCTTGTGGTGGCCAGCGATCCAATGAGTCCAAGCGAGAGTCCAATGAGGACGAGAATCCCGCCCTCCTTGAGCAGAAGCTGGCGGACCAGTCCGGGCCCCGCACCGAGCGCTACCCGAATGCCGATCTCGCGGGTTCGCTGGGTCACTGAGTAGCTCACCAGACCGTAGAGTCCGATCGCGGCCATCACCAATGCGGCGGCCGCGAAACCGCCGAGCAAGACCAGGTGGAACCGGCGAAGCTCGAGCGTGCTGGCCTGCAGCTCCGGCATGGTACGAACCAGGAAAGCGGCCAGATCCGGATCGATGGCGGCGAGTTCCCGGCGGATCGCCGGCAGTGTCAGGTAGGGATCACCGGTGGTGCGAGCCAGCAACACGAAGACCGGTTCCGGTCGCTGGCTGAACGGATAGTAGATCAAAGGCGGGGCCGGCTGGTCCAGCGCCACCTCGCGCACGTCCTGCACGGTACCGACCACCGTGACCGCCCCGTTGCTGTTGCCCATGATCACCCGGTGCCCCACCGGGTCCCTGTCTCCGAAGAACTTCTTCGCCGCAGCCTGACTGAGCAGCACAACTCCCGGAGAACCGGCCCGATCCTGAGCGGTGAAGAACCGACCGGAGGTGAGCTTCATGTGAAAGGCGTCGAAGTACCCCCCTTCGACCGCCCGGTAGCCGATAATAGGAGCGGCCTGGTCCGCCGGGGTTCCCTCCACGTGGACCGAGGTGTTTCCGCCCAGATTGCTGAGCGGCACAGTGTTCACCACCCCGGCACTGACCACTCCGGGCAGAGCGCCGATTCGGTCCACAGCCGCGGCAGTGAACCGCGCCTGACTGGCATCGTTGGGATAGCGCGATGGCGGTAGTATCGTGAGCAACGTGATGATGTTGTTCCCGTCGAACCCGGGATTGGCTTGGAGAACCGCCAGAAAACTCCGGATCAAAAGTCCCGCACCACTCAGCAACATCACTGAGAGCGCGACCTCTACTACGACGAGCGTGTTCCGGGCCCGGCTTCGGCCGCTGCTGCCCCGGCTACCCTCCCGCAGCGCGGCGGCCGCGGCGCGCCGGGTCCCAAGCAGCGCGGGCGAGAGTCCGAACATGACCCCGCTCACCACCGAGACGATGACGGTGAACCCGAGAATGCCCCCGTCTACCGAGACCTCGCCGATCCGGGGAATGGTGTTGGGTGCCAAGACCCGAATCAGGTCGACACTCCATCCGCCCAGCAGGGCACCGAGCGCACCACCCACCAGACTCAGCAGTATCGATTCGGTGAGCACCTGACGAATCAGGCCCGCGGCGCTGGCGCCGAGGGCCGACCGGAGAGCAAACTCACGCTCCCGGGCGGTAGCCCGAGCCAGAAGTAGTCCCGCCACGTTGGCGCAGGCGATGAGGAGGACCAGCGCTACGGCACCTAGCAGCACCACCAGCGGACGGCCGGAGGACCCCACGATCGCGGCCTTGAGCGGCGCGAGTTGGAGCGTCTGGTCCTGATACTGGTCCGGAAACCGGCTCAGCAACTCCCCCGCCACGGCACTTAGCTCCGCCTGTGCGGCCGTCGCGGTAACACCTGGCCCCAGCCTTCCCACCACCCAGTAGCTGCTGTTCCCCCGATTGGTTGGGCCCTCGGGATCGAGTCCAGTGGGGAGATAAATGCCAGGCTCACGGGAGGGGAGCGAAACGTTGTCGGGAACCAGATCGGGGAACCGGAAGGACGGCGAGAGAATACCAACTATCGTGGTCGGCCGTCCCTCAACCGTAACGGTACGACCGATCACCGAGGGATCGCCCCCGAATCGACTCCGCCAGACGGCATCGGCGATCACCACCTCGGAGACCTTCCCGGGCACATCGGACCCCTCCTGGAACCACCTCCCCCGCGCCGGCTTCACCCCCAGCGTCGCAGGAAACTGCTCAGTCAGATACACCCCGAGAAATGACTCGGGCAGGGCCCCGCCAGAAATTGTCGGGACCCAGTAACGGAAGCCTCCGACCGAAGTGAACGAGCGACTCTGACGCCGGATATCGTCGAGCGTCGGGTACGACATCTGCGTCGCCCTCTCACCTGAGATCGCGTTAGTCTGATAGATCCGAACCAACTGATCGGGTGACTCAAAGGGCAAGCCCCGGAGCAACACGGCGTTGACCACGCTGAACATCGCGGTGTTGGCTCCGATGCCGAGCGCCAGAGTCAGCACGGCGACCAGGGTAAACGTGGGGCTTCGTTTCAATTGCCGGAACCCGTAGCGAAGGTCGCGAAGCAGCGTGTCCATGAGATTTCCGGTGGGAGAATTCCCATCACAAGTGAAAGAACCGTGCCCTCGGCCGGCCCCGGACCAGAACCCTCAACCAGTTGAGGCCAAACACGATGCCGGTTCGCGCCCGACCGGCCCGCCCCCACCCCGCCCCACAGGTGGGATTCGCAGTCCCACGTCCGAACACCGGCCATTGAACGCGAGGGTCGGTGGGGGGTACGTTCCATGAGCGTTACGCACTCCCCGCTCCCCGAAAGTCCCATGCGCTACACGACCTACTCCAAATACGTCCCCGGCCTGGCGGAAGCGGTGAACCTGCAGGCTCTGCTCGATCAGCTGGGAGATTTTCTGCTGCAATCCGGGTTCGCCGGCGGCAACTCCTGGTGGGGTGATGAAGACGGAAGCGACCGCTCGATGGAGGCGCTCCGCGACGCGATCCTCAAGGCACTGATGGAATCGGGGCAGCTGACGCCGGAGATGATGAAGTTCCTGCAGGGAGAATCCACCGGCGACGCCAACAAGGATGCCGAGATCGAACAGCAGTTGAGTCAGCTGCTGGACCAGATCGTTCAGCGGCTGATGGAGGAAGGGTACCTCAACGTCAGTGAAGCGCCCCAGATGCCGGCCGGCTACGACTCGGTGTTCGGTCCGGCCGGCCAGGCCCGCTCGGCAGCCCGTCAGGTTCAATTCTCCCTCACCGAGAAGGGCGCCGACTTCCTCGGCTTCAAGACCTTGAAACAGC
>CAZOES010000005.1:85764-92002 GCA_964578865.1 uncultured Gemmatimonadaceae bacterium
GGCAGCGTCGGAAAGTCCAGTGCCGGGGCCCACGAGACGCCCCACTTCGCCACCGGTACCGAGGCGGAAGTGGCCAGCAAACAGTATGAGTTCGGAGATACCCTGAATCTCGACGTGCCGGCCACACTCTCGCGCGCCATCGCCCGGGAGGGAGTAAAGGTTCCCATCGATCTGGATTACAGCGATCTGATGGTGCATCAGTCGGAGTATCGCTCATCGGCCGCCACCGTTCTGATGCTCGATTGCTCCCATTCGATGATCCTCTACGGAGAAGACCGCTTCACTCCGGCCAAGAAAGTTGCCCTGGCGCTGACCCATCTGATCCGCACCCAGTTTCCCGGCGATTCGATCCGCTGCGTACTGTTCCACGATTCGGCCGAGGAGATTCCCCTGGCGGCGCTGTCCCAGGTGCAGGTGGGACCATATCACACCAACACAGCCGAGGGGCTCAAGCTGGCCCGGCGGATCCTGGCGGCCCAGAAGAAGGACATGCGGCAGATCATCATGATCACCGACGGGAAACCCTCGGCGATGACCATGCCCGATGGCCGGGTCTATGTGAATTCGATGGGGCTGGACCCGCGGATTCTGGAGGCGACCTACCGCGAGGTGTCGAACTGCCGCCGGGCCGGCATCATGATCAATACGTTCATGCTGGCGCGGGAACGGTCGCTGGTAGATTTCGTGAAGCGGGTATCGGAGATCTGCCGCGGCAAGGCGTACTTCACCTCGACCATGACGCTGGGGCAGTTCATACTGATGGACTTCATGAAACGTAAGACCAGACGAGTTTCCTGAAACTGCGTGAAGAGTGAAACGTGAAACGTGAAAAGGAACTCCCCTTCCGTTGAGTTCCTTTTCACGTTTCACGTTTCACTTTTCACGCAGTTACTGAGTCACTACTCGTTTGACAAACTCCCCCGGCTCCAGCTCCGACTGACCGTTCTCCAGTCCATTGATCAACGCCAGCTGGTCGATCTCGATCACCGAGGGATACCGCTTGTTGAATTCGGCCAGCGTGGTCGGCGAAGTGACCTTGGCGATCAGGATCCGGTTCGGCTTCACGTTGAGTGCCGCCTGATCGGTGAGCCGCCGGAAGCTGCCGACGAACTGATCGAATGACCCCCGATAGGTCGTCCAGCCGGCCGAGGTCGTGATGCCCAGCAGCTGGTAGGTGGTCCCGTTGTAGCTGACATAGCCCACCAGGCCGTTGAGCTGGGTCCCGTCCTGGTTCTGGGCCGTGAAGGTCCCCCGCGCCGCCGTGTTCCCGTTGATCGAAGCCTGGCTGGTCTGCCCCGCGGTCACTCCCTGTTGGGCCAGGAATGCCTTCAGCGCTTCCGACGGAGCAGTGTTTCCCCCCAGTGAGAGCTGCACCTGGGCATCCTGCTTCTCGCTGACACCGACCACCGATGAAGGCTGATTGGCCGTCTTCCATCCGGTGGGGAAATCCAGCTGGAAGGCGAGGTCGGGATGCAGGAAGCTGGCGCCCTTGAAGAAGCCTTGCCGGGGATTGTCTCCGAACACCATCCCGTCGATCACCTTCAGGAACTCCTGCCGCCGCACCTTCTTGCCGTCGAGCGGCACGGTCACCTTGGCGAGCCGGGCCTCGGTGGCCGCGATGCGGTTGCCGGGATCGGGGTGAGTCGACTGCCATTCCGGAATCCGCTGACCCGCACTGGCCGACACCCGCTGCAGGATCTGGAACATGTCCACCATCCGGCGGACGTCGTAGTCATCAGTCAGCGCGTAGCGGAAGCCCAGCCCGTCGGCCTGGGATTCATCGTCCCGGCCATACTTGAGGAACAGCACGCCGAGTCCCTGGCTGATGGCACCCATGTTCTGGGCGATCTTCTCGGAGGCGATCGAGCCCGCCACCAGCCCGATCTGGGCCAGCTGCTGCCGGGTCATCTGCTGCACCGAGTGCCGCGCGGTCACGTGCCCGATCTCATGACCCACCACGGTGGCCAGTTCGGCCTCGGAATTCATGTGGGTCATGATGCCCCGGGTGATGAAGATGTATCCGCCCGGCAGCGCAAAGGCGTTGACCTGGGGATCGTCCATCACGGTGAAGGTCCACGGCAGCTTGGGCCGCTCGGTTCGGACCGCCAATTCCTTGCCCAGGGTGCTGACGTAACGTTGCACCGCGGAGTCCTGATAGGTGCCCATTTCCTGGGCGACCTGGCCGGCGTACTCCCGGCCCATGGAGATCTCCTGGCTCTCCGATACAAAGGAAAGCTCTTTCTTACCGGTGACCGGATTGGTGGCGCAGGTACTCAGACCCCAGACCAGCAGAGTGGAGCCAAGCAGCGCGCGGGTTGCAGCGCGGGAGAGAATCGAACGCACCCTTCCTCCTTATGGTCTCCCCGGCGCGGACCGCGCCGGATCAGGCCCGGGCGCGCGCGGGGGTGAGGAGTTCCCGCACCCGGTCGAGCAGGACCGAGGGCGTGAACGGTTTCTGCAGATACTCGGTGCCGGGCACCAGTCCACCCCGCACGTCCAGCACATCGTTGGCGTACCCCGAGACGAACAGCACTCGCATTCCCGGGCGCTCCAGCTGAAGCCGGCTGGCCAGCTCACTGCCATTCATCCTCGGCATGACCACATCGGTCACTACCAGATCGATCGGCCCGAGGTTGGCCCGGGAAACCGCCAGCGCCTCTTCGCCATTCTCGGCCACCAGAACGGTATACCCCGCTCGCCGCAGAGTGCGCCGGACCAGATCACGCACCAGCTGCTCGTCTTCCACCACCAGGACCGTGGCCCCCTGCACCGGCGAGGCGGGACTGACCGTCTCCGACTGTTCCGATTCGGGATGCTCCTGCACCTGTGGAAGGTATACCCGCACGGTGGTGCCGGCACCGGGTGTACTATCGAGCCACACACTCCCGCCGCTCTGCTTGACGATACCGTAAACCGTCGAAAGGCCAAGCCCGGTCCCCTTCCCCGGTTCCTTGGTTGTGAAGAACGGATCGAAGGCCCGAGTACGGGTGGTCTCGTCCATTCCGCTGCCGGTGTCCTGCACCTGGAGACAGACGTGAGGACCGCGGGTCATACCCACGTGAGCCCGGGCGAAGGCCTCGTCGAGCTCAACTGCGGTCGTGGTGACGGTGAGGGTACCTCCGTGAGGCATCGCGTCCCGGGCGTTGAGAACCAGGTTGAGAATCACCTGTTCAATCTGCCCCCGGTCGACCCGGACATAGGTCTCACAGGTCCCGTGCCGAGTGGTCAGCCGGATGTCTTCGCCGATCAAACGGCGCAACATCCCGCCCAGCTGTTCGACCACCTGCTGCAGCTCGAGCACACTGGGAGAAAGAATCTGTTGCCGGCTGTAGGCCAGCAGCTGGCGGGTGAGACTGGCCGCTCGGGAGGCGGCCCGGGTGATTTCCAGCGCATCCTGATGGGGCAGGCTCTCCGGGGGGAGCGAGCCGAGCAGGGCCTCGGCGTAACCGCTGATGGCCGTCAGCAGATTATTGAAGTCGTGAGCCACCCCGCCGGCCAGTTTGCCGACCGCTTCCATCTTCTGGGCCTGACGGAGCTGCTCTTCCAGCTGCTTCCGATCGGTGATATCCCAGACCGCCCCATCGTAGTACTGCACCGTTCCGTTCACCCCCATCACTGCCGTGCTGCTGACCAGGGCGGTGAATTCACTGCCATCTTTCCGGCGGAAGAGCACTTCTTCGTTTTCGAACGAGCCGGAGACGGTGATCATCCGTTTGAGCACTTCACGCCGCTCGGGATCGGCGTACAGCATTCCCGAGGGAAGTCCTACCATCTCCTCGGCTCCATCGTAGCCGAACATGGTCGCGAAGGCCCGATTGACGTAGACCAGGCCGCGCTCCGGTGTCGAGCGAAAGAGCCCTTCGGCCACATTGCGGTTGACCGAGGCCAGCAGATCCTCACGCCGCTCCCGTTCGACCGCGATGGCCGCCAGCGATGCCGCCCGCTCGACCAGAATCAGTTCGGCCGGCGTGGGAGAGCGTGGTTCCCGATAGTAGACCGCGAAGGTGCCCAGCACCTCGCCGCCGCCGGCCCGGAGCGGCACCGACCAGCAGGCCCGCAGGCCGTAGGGAATCGCCACTTCCCGATAGCGAGCCCACAGCGGATCGGTGGCAATGTCGCTCACCACCACGGTGCGGTTGTGGTAGGCGGCCGTCCCGCAGGAGCCGGCATCGGGCCCGATCTCGAGTCCTTCGATCGCCGCGTTGTAGGTGGCCGGTAACGACGGCGCCAGAGCCACATGTACTCGTCTTCCCTCCAGCAGCAGCAGACTGCAGAGTCCGCCGGCGATCTGGGCCTCAATTCCCCGGACGATGCTCTCCAGCACATCGGGGGTGGGATGACCGGTGACCACCAGCTCCAGCACCCTGGCCTGCCAGCTGAGCAAATCCTCGGCTTGCTTCCGGTCGGTGATGTCGCGAACCAGACAAAGTGCCTCGTCGGGGGTTACCCGGACAAACCGGGCTTCCCGGACCCGCCGTCGTCCCCCGACCATCACCTCATACTCAATCGGTTCCGGGGGACCGCCGTTGAGTGCCACCATAAGCACTTTGCGGAGCCGGGCGGCATGATCGGGGAGCACTTCCTCCAGAGTATGCCCCAGCACTTTCTCGCGCGGCAGTGAGAGGACCTGGCCCTGAGGCACGAACAGATCGACGTAGACCCCGTCGGCGCTCATCCGGTAGGTGAAGTCGGGGAGTACTTCCTGGAAGGCGCGCAGGGCCAGATCACTGCGCTTCCATCCCTCGACTGCCTCGCTTCGCTCCCGGATCAGGGCCCCGAGCATCAGCGGCGCGACGGTCACCACCAGCACAAATACCTGCAGGGCGTACTCCCGCATCCCGGCCGCAGCGAGCAGGAAGGGACCATGCCCTTCGATGGTTCCTGCGACCGCGATGAACGAGAGAATGGTGGCGAAGGTCGCGGCACCGCGGGGACCAAACTGGACCGCGGTATACAGCACTCCGGCGAGGCCAAGGTATGAGAGGATCATCCCCACGCCGCTGTCGTATGTCCGGGTCGAGATCAACCAGGCAAAGACCGCCAGCACCAGCACTGAAGCGGTCAACTCGATCGCGATCCGGCGAGTGGGAGGACGAATGGTGCCGCTCACCCAGGTGAGGATGGTGGGCGTCAGCACCATGATCCCCAACCCGTTCATCCGCCACCAGGCCCACGCCACCGTCGGTGAGTCGGCATTGGGATGGCCGGTGTAGACGTAGCCCAGCCAGGCCACGCCGGCGCTCACGATTGGAGCGAGTGCGGCGGTGCCGATCAGGGCCAGAACATCGCGCAGACGATTCAGGGCCGGCCGGAACTGAAAGCGATGCAGCAGCACCCAGGCGGCGAGCGCTTCGAGGCCGTTCCCAATCGAGGGGATTACGACTTGAGGAGGTGTACGGCCGAGGCTATAGCGATGTATCAGAGTTGCGATGAATACGTAGAGCGCGGCCTGCCAGCCCACCAGCCAGACGGCAGCTACCGCAACGCCGGTCGGCAGCCAGTAGACCGCCTCCCGGAGGATCGTGGTATTGCCGTGCAGTGTGGCAGCGAGGTAGTGCAGTGCGATAACCAGCACCGCTCCTGCGGCCTGCCGGATGGGTCTGGAGTCCATTCCAGTAGTTTCGGCGGCTTTTCAGGGCCACCTGAGGGGGTGCAGATAAATTACCGACTTGTACATCCGTTAGGGACTGGGAGCGACCCCGAAATTGAAACCCCGGTGGCGCTCTCCCTCGTCCCGCCCCAGATTCATAGGCTCTCAGGCGTCGAACCCCTTTTTTCTAAGCATTCTTCATGACCAGCCCGGTTTCCTCCCTGACCTCACCGTCGACCGCTGTTCCGGCCAGCGCCGGCGAGCGCATGCACATCGTGATCGGGGGGCATGTTGACCACGGGAAAAGCACCGTAGTCGGAAGACTCCTGGCTGATACCGGCTCCCTCCCGGAGGGCAAGCTGGAACAGGTCAAGGCGCTCTGCCAGCGCACCGCCAAGCCGTTCGAGTACGCCTTCCTGCTCGATGCCCTCAAGGACGAACAGGCCCAAGGGATCACGATCGATGCGGCCCGGGTCTTCTTCAAGACTCAGAAGCGGCACTACATCATCATCGACGCCCCGGGACACATCGAGTTCCTCAAGAACATGGTGACCGGCGCGGCCCGGGCCGAAGCGGCGCTCTTGGTGATCGACGCCAAGGAGGGCGTGCAGGAGAACTCCCGGCGCCACGGCTACATGATGTCAATGC
>CAZOES010000006.1:0-3839 GCA_964578865.1 uncultured Gemmatimonadaceae bacterium
ACCCCCAACCCCCGGTTTTGGAGACCGGTGCTCTACCAATTGAGCTACGGACCTATAAACCGGAGGGTGGCTGACGGGAATCGAACCCGCAACCTCCGCAGCCACAGTGCGGCGCTCTAACCGATTGAGCTACAACCACCACGACTCGTTTTCCGGCCCTCCCAAGCCCGGAAAACCTATCGACCGCCTCCGGGTGGGTCAAGGCCAGAACGACTCTTGCAGGCGAAGGGTTTCCGAACTTTCAGGCACCGGTTTCCCCTCCAAACTGGCCACCGGCACCACCCCTCGGGCCGCATTACTGACGATCAGCGGCTTGCCCACGAGGTCCTCCCGGGTCACCCGTTTCTCCAGAACCGGCCCCACCAGGTGGTTGATACGGACCCGGCTGACCGACGGCAGGATCCCCAGCCCCAGGGGAGGGGCGCAGAGTGTGGTGCCTTCCCACCAGTACAGGGCCCAGATCGCGGACTCCGCCACATGGCCCTGCTTGGTCAGCAGAATCCCATCGTCCGCCCCCGCCTCGCGGGCGGCCTCCAATGTCAGGTCGAACTGCTTTCTCTCGATTGTCTTATGGCGGTATGGCTGGTGCACCACCTGACTGAAGACCAGGGCGACTGGCCGGACCGAGCCGAGGGGCCGCTCAGAGATGGTGATGTCGTCGGCGCTGACTTCGGCCCGCACCACTCGATCCGGACCGCCGTGCGGCAAGTTCAAGGTCGGTGACGGGATACCCAGAATCCGGCAGCTGGCCAGGAGCCGGTGCCGGTGAAGATCCAGCAGGGGGATCTCCCCGCCCTTGAGCCGCATCGTCTCAATGAGGACTGGCGCGTCTGGGGCCATGTACCGAAGATAGTAGGACCCTCAGCCCATACTTCGAATGTCGACTCGCTCGCGCCGCTGGCTCGCCGGACTGCTGTTCGTGGTGGTCGGTTGTTCCTCGGAATCGAAGGACGGTCCCGACCTCGACGCCCAGCTGGCCGATCTGCTGAACAAGGCCGCCGTGACCCCGGTCAGCGTGCCGGCTCAAGACCCGGCCCAGGTAGCTCTGGGTCAGGCGTTGATGTTCGACAAGATCCTCTCCGGCAACCGCAACATCTCCTGCGCTACCTGTCATCACCCTACCCTCAAAACCGGCGATGCCATGGCCTTATCGGTGGGCCAGGGCTCCACCGGGTTAGGGACGGCCCGAATTGGCGGCGGCGGAGTCTTCATCCCGCGCCACGCGCCCGATCTGTTCAACCGGGGCGCGCCGCAGTGGGTCATCATGTTCTGGGATGGCCGGGTCGCCCTCAAGAGCGGCGGCGGATTCCTGACTCCGGCTGGTGATTCACTGCCGGCCGGGGTGGCCAATGTTCTCGCAGCCCAAGCGATGTTCCCGGTGGAGTCGCGCGACGAAATGCGGGGCCAGCCGGGGCAGGCCGGCAATGAGCTGGGCGACATCCCCAACGACGTGCATGTCTTTCCGGCGGTCTGGAACGCGCTGATGACCCGGCTGCGGGCCATTCCGAAATACGACACCATGTTCCAGGCCGCGTTCAGCAAGTCGGTCAACGTGGCAGGATTCGAAGACGCCGCCAACGCCATCGCCGCATTTCAGGCCTCGGCCTTCGGCAAGTACAACACCCCGTTCGATGCCTATCTGAACGGCGACAAGGCGGCGCTCAACGATCAGCAGAAGCGCGGCGCGGTGCTCTTCTTCGGCAAGGCCAACTGCGGCAAGTGCCATCTGGGCCCGCTGCTGACCGACCAGAAGTTCCACAACATCGCGGTGCCGCAGCTGGGACCGGGCCGGCCCATACCCGGTGGACTCGACATCGGCCGGGAGGAAACCACTGGGCTGCACGCCGACCGCTTCCTGTTCCGGACTCCGCCGCTCCGTAACGTGGCACTCTCGGCCCCCTACTTCCACAACGGTTCCTTCAGCACCCTGCTGGGGGCGGTACGACACTACATCAACGTTTCGCGCTCGCTCAGGACCTACGACAAGAGTCAGCTGCCGGCAGCGCTGCAACCCACGGTGAAAGACGGCGATGTGATCTGGAGCCAGGTGCTCTCCACGCTGGATCCGATCGTGGCCGATACTCTGAAGATTCAGGACGTGGAGGTCACCGAGATCGTGGCGTTCCTGCAATCGCTCACCGATCCGGCGGCGCAGAATCTCAATTCGACCATTCCGGCGAGTGTGCCGAGCGGGCTGCCGGTAGGCGATTGAGTTAGCGGGGTGACGGCTGTGGCTCGATGCCGAATCTGCGGTGAGCCGCTGGCCTTTGCAGAGCAGCGGGCGGGGATCTGTGGCCGGGTTCCCTGCCAGCATGAGGCCTATCGTCAGAAGAGCAGCGAGGAACGGGAGCGGCGGGACCAGGCGACAGCGGTGCTGTATCAGATCGGAGTCTCCCGCCGGCTGGTCGATCAACCCGAGTCCTATCGCGTCACCCACCTCCCCTCGCAGCATCGCCCACTGGGCCAGGCGTCCGAAGCGCGCCGCGCGGCTTTTCTGGCCCATCTCGACCGACTGATAGCCCAGTGTGAATCGGAAGGATGGGGCGCCTCCGGTGTAACCCGCACCGAACCTCCACCTGATCCGACGACCGAAGTCCTGGATGCGGTCTCGGTACAAGGCTGCATCGGCTGCAGAGGACATTGCTGCCAGACCGGTAGCACCCACGCATGGGTCGCTCCCGAAACCATCCGACGCCTCCAGCTCGAGAACCCGGGAATCACTCCCGACGCAATCAGATCGATGTACCGAGCCAGTCTGGGCGGCCAGACCTTCTTCGAATCCTGTGTTTTTCACGGAGCGCAAGGATGTCTACTACCGCGAGATATCCGGTCCGACAAGTGCAATACTCATTGGTGCGGAGACCAGCAGGAGTTCAGGCGGCACGCGCTGGCTGATCCAGCTCCGCGGGCATTCATGGTGTGGCAGGGGCCGAGCGGGGATCTCGAAGCGTCATTCGTGGACTCGACACGAGTTCAGCCGGTTGGTTCTGCGGGGGAGGCGCGATAGGCGTTATCCAGCTGGAGCCTGTGTCAGTTCCCTTCTCGAGTCGACCCACGACTTCACTGCCATCGCCCCCATGATCAGTGCGCCGCCCAGCAGCGCCCAGGGACCGGGATACTCGCCGTGAATGATCCAGGCCCAGAGCGGGCTGAGGGCGGGCTCGAGGAAGAGCAGCAGGGATGTCTCGAGGGCCGAGACGTGGGGGATGGCGCGGGTGAGCAGGCTGTAGGCCAATCCGATCTGAAAAATCCCCAGATACAAGATGACCAGCCAGTCGACCGCACCGTGACTGCCCAGCGGGAACATGGCTGGGGTGGCTGCCAGGAAGGCGAAGAGATTTCCCAGCACCGCAGCGGTGGCCGGCGATCCTCCCCGGGTCCCCATGTACCGCAGGCCCATCAGCATCGCCGCGTAGGTCACCCCGGAAAACAACGCGAAGAGATTGCCCCGGACCGGATCGGGAGCGGTGGCGAAACTGTCCTGCCGGCCCACAAAGAAGAACGCCATCCCCAGCCCGATGGCCAGCATGAACCCGACGTCGCGCCGATGGATATGTTCCTTCAGGAGCAGGGGACTGAGCAGCAGGATATAAAGGGGTGCGGTCGACTGCAGGAAGATGGTGTTGGCCGCGGTGGTCAGCTTGTTAGCCAGCACGAACAGCGTCAGGGTCGCCGCGTAAGCAATAGCGGTGAGCAGGGTAATCCCCACGGTACCCCTGGTGATCTTCCGGGCGGCCGGCACCAGCAGAAAAACCGCGACCGCGGCCACGCCCGATCGCAGCCCGGCCACCTGCCAGCTGGTGAACGCTGCGGCTTTGATGGCGGCCCCGCCGGTGGAG
>CAZOES010000006.1:3849-33009 GCA_964578865.1 uncultured Gemmatimonadaceae bacterium
AGCCGGGCTTTGGTGCGTGTATTCATGTCGTGAGACGTGAGAGGTGAGACGTGAGAGGGCGCCTCAGACTACCGCTCCAAACGCTCGGCTTCCGCCACTGCTGATTCCCATGCAGCGAACGCGCGCTCCAGCTCCGCCTTCGAATAATCCAGTTCTTTCGCCATGGTCTTGGCTTTGGCGGTCCCTTCCGGAGTGGCATACAGCGCGCTGTCCGCCAGGGCCGCGCTCCGCTCGGCGACCTGCCGCTCGAGCTCCTGCACCTTCGACTCGGCCTGCTCCACCGCTCTCTTCGCGCTCCGCTGAGCCGAAGCGTTGGTCTTGTTGGCAGGGGCGGCCGGCTTCTTCGCTTCTGCCTGCTTCTCTCTGGCGCGTCGAGATGCTTCGGCTTCCCGGGCGGCGGCATCGGCGGCGCGGCGCCGTTGGTCCTTGACCTCTTCCCACTCGGCGAAATTGCCTTCGTAGTCGGTGATTTTGCCGTGCTCCAGGTGCCAGACCCGGGTGCTCAGGGCGTTGAGCAGGGCCCGATCGTGACTGACCAGCAGGACGGTTCCCTCGTACGCCTCGATCGCGTCCTCCAGCGCTTCGATCGATTCGACATCGAGGTGGTTGGTCGGCTCGTCGAACACCAGGAAGTGAACCTGCTCCAGCGTCATCATGGCCAGCGCGACCCGGGCCAGTTCTCCCCCCGAAAGTGAACCGGCCCGCCGCAGGGTTTCGTCGCCAGAGAAATCGAAGCGGCCAAGGTGATCCATCACCTGTCCCCGGGTCCACATCGGCCGAAGATCATGGATGATGTCGAACAGGGTCTGGTCGCGGGGGACCTGCGCCATATCCTGGCGATACACTGAGACCAGGATACTGTCGCCCAGTCGAGTAGAACCAGAGGCTGGCGACCGGTCGGCCAGCATGGTCTTCAGCAGCGTGGTTTTTCCCGTCCCGTTGGGGCCCACCAGCGCCACCACGTCATTGCGCCGGATCACTCCGGAAAACCGATCGAGCAGAGTGCGGTCGTCCACTTTCACGGTCAGCTTGTCAGTCACCAGGACCTGATCCCCGCCCCTGCCGCCGCTCTTGAACCGCACCGCCATGGCGCCTTCATCGCTGGGCGGGGGCGAGAGCCGCGGCAGGCGGGAGAGTCTCCGCCGACGACCCTTGGCCTGCGCAGTTTTCTGCCCCGCGATGTTCCGGGCGATGAAATCCTCTTCCTTGGCGACCACCTTCGATTGTTTCTGATAGGCCCGGGTGGCCGAGAGCCGCCGTTCCTCCCGTTGCTCCACGAAGGAGGAATAGCCGCCGGTGTAGGACTGCGTCGTTCCTGCCTCGATGTGGAGGATGTGATCGGCCACATCGTCAAGAAAGGCGCGGTCGTGGCTGATGATGAGGGCTGCACTCTCCAGGCTCTTGAGATGATCGACCAGCCAGGCGGTGGTCTCCAGATCGAGGTGGTTGGTCGGCTCGTCCAGCAGCAGCAGATCGGCTTCAGTCACCAGCTGGCAGGCCAGACCGAGCCGGCCCCGTTCACCTCCGCTCAGGTTGCTGAGGGGCTGCTGGTGGGAGGCTTCGGGATCAAAGCCGAGTCCGTGCAGCACGGCGCTCACCCGGGCCTCCATCTCGTAGCCGCCTTCCCGGCGGAAGCGCTCGAGGTCGTGATCGTAGCGGTTGAGATGTTCCTGGGTGAGCCGGTCGCCCAGTGCGGCGATCGCTTCGCCCTGTTCCTGCAGCGAGCGCTCCAGCCGGAGCAGATCGGCAAAACCGGCGCAGGCCGCTTCCCATACCGTGCCGGCCCCGGCGAAGTCACGATGCTGGTCCAGCACCGCGATCCGCAGTCCGGATGCCTTGCTCACCACACCCTGGGCCGGATCGAGCTCGCCGGTGATGATCCGGAACAGCGAAGTCTTGCCGCTGCCGTTCCGGCCGATCACTCCCCAGCGCTCGCCCTTGGTGACCGTGAGGGTCACGTCGCGAAGCAGCGGGGTAGCGCCGTACTGAATGGTGGCGGAAGCGATACTGAGGATCGTCACGTCGGTGTCGCCGGTGGTCGCGAGTCGGGGTTCAGGGGCGGAGACAATCTAATAGCGGGCCGCAATGGCAGGTCACGGTCAGGGGACACCTCGACCCCAGGTTGGGTGCCGAGGAGGGAGTCATGCTGGCGACCTGGATTACCCTGTCCCGCTTCCCGGTTCTGCTGCTCACCGTGGCGGGACTGTATGCCGAGTCCCCCGGTATACGCCTGGCGGCGGCGGGACTGCTGCTGGTGGGACTACTGCTCGACACCATCGACGGCATCGTGGCCCGCCGGCGGCACGAGACCAGCCTGCTGGGCAGTGTGCTGGATATCGCGGTGGACCGGGCCTGGGAGATTGTCCTCTGGCTCTGCTTCGCCCATCGCGGTCTGATTCCGCTGGCGATCCCGGTGATCGTAGTGATGCGGACCGCGCTGACGGACGGACTCAGGAGCGTCGGCATCCAGCGTGGCACCGCGCCCTTCGAGCAGATCGAGTCACCCGTTGGCCGCTTCCTGGTGGCTTCGTCCTGGATGAGGATCAGCTACGGACTGAGCAAAGTGCTGGCATTCTGCGGGCTGGCGCTGGCTAATGCCGGTGTTGTTGAGCACCGGGCACCGGCATTTCAGGCAACAGCCTGGATTTGCGTCGGGCTGTGTGTGATGCGGGGAGTGCCGGTGGTTGCGCAGGGCGTTCAATTAACCGCAAAGACGCAAAGACGCGCAGGAGAATCTTGACGGACATTGGGCATGAATCTTCGCGACTCCGCATCTTTGCGGTGAAATCAGCAGTTACTACACAAACAGAGACGCAGCATGTGCAAAGGATCGAACGGCGAGATCGGTTTGCCGTCCGGACCCAGTTTGCGGAACTGCACGTTGGCGATGAAGTAGAGCGCCGGCCCGGCTACTGCCGCAGTGGTTACGCCTTCGAACAGGGGATTGTACGACTCCAGCACCTCCGCCGTCTCGATCGAATCACGCTCGGCCGAGAGGGTGAACCGCATCACCCTTCCGGTGGCGTGAACGCAGTTCTGCACCCCGACGATGGTTCTCGGTCCAGTGAGGTACAGCCCATCGAGGCAGCCACTGGCGATGTTGGACTTGTGTTTGAGGACGGTGGTTGCCCGGGTCCGAAGATCCACTCGAACAATGCCGTACCATCCCGCGACGAAGAGATACCGCCCATCGTCGCTGGCAGCGATACCATTGGGATCAGGGAGAGTGCCGGCAGGCAGGAAGAGATCGATCAGTCCGCTTCCCGGATCGACTCGCACCAGCGCACCACTGCTGGTCGCCGTGGCGTATGCCGTTCCGTCTACTCCGATCGCGATGTCATTCAGGAATCCCACCGCCGAATCCGCCATCGGATAGGATGCGATTAGCGAACCGTCTTTCAGCCGGAAGCGAAACAGCCCGATCACTGCATCGGCCGGCGGCGAACCGAATCCGGTGGAGGTGGCCCAGAGTTCGCCGCGGCGATCATCCACCCGCATTCCCAGGACTCCACCGATTTTGGCTGCGGGATAATTCGCGAACGGCCGGAGATTACCGGTGGAGTCGACAGTCCTGATATTGCCAAAGCCGCTGAGATAGATCAGCCGCGTGGTAGCCGACCACGCGATCCCCTCCGGACCCACTCCGCTGGTTGGGATGTCGAACGCCAGCCTGGCGTGATGGACCGGGGGGTTCTCCCGCTGGATCCGGGCTCGGAGGGCAATGAAATCGGGATGCCTCTCCAGGCTGGCGAAGCCGTCTCTCACTCGCGGGTCCACTCCAGTCGAGAGCTCAGCCAAGCGGGTAAGCGCGGCGAGAGCGGCCTCAGTATGCCCAGCCCGGGCATGCAGGGCAGCTACCTGGTAGAGCACCGACGCATCGCGAGGGTTGGCCCGATAGACCGGTGCCACCTGGGCGACTTCGTTTCGCAGGCTGTCGGGGAACCGGATGGAATCGAGCAAGAGCTGCTGAGTGGCGAGAGGCGGGGCCGACGCCAAGAAGCCGATCGCGGCGAGAATCGTTGTCACCCGGACCAGCGGCGTGAGGTTTGGCAGCATGGCGGCACTACGCACTGACCGCCGATCCGGTTTGTGCCCGACCGGCAGTTCAGTGGCGGTTCATCACTCGCTGGTCCGTTCCGTCCCCTGGCCGACCGCCACTTGCCGGCGTACCGCGGCGATATCCCGCACCGGTCTCACTTCCACACAACCGGTGCGGGCCCAGGGGAACTCCCGGGCCATGGCGACCGCCTCCTCCATACTCTCCGCCTCGATGAGATTGAATCCGCCGAGCACTTCTTTGGCTTCGGCGAACGGGCCATCGGTGATCGAAGTACGGCCGTTGCGAATACGAACCGTTCTGGCGGTCGAGGCCGGTTCCAGCTGCTGCGATTCCAGCAGCTTGCCCTCGGACTTCAGATGATCGGCGTGATCGAAGCAGGTCCGCATCATGGCGTCGGCCTCGCCGGCCGGGAGGGATTCGAGGGCGGCGGGATCGTTGTAAATCAGTAAGAGAAACTGCATGGACATCCCCTGAGCTGGTTCAATAACAATGTTAGCTGGATCGAAGTCGCCGGGCGGGCTTGTAGGGGAAGATGTCCACCACCTCCCCCTGCTGGGCCATCCGCTGCATCCGCTGCCAGTACTCCACGGTCAGCAGATCGGCGTGGGCCTGAGAGAAAACTTCTCCCAGCTTGCCCGGCAGGGTAAGGAACGAGCGAAACTCCTCGGGGAACACGTCCCGCTCTCCCACTGAGAACCAGGGCTCGGCGCTGTACTCGTCCTCGTCGTGACGGGGGGCCGGTAACGGCCGGAAGTTGCAGTCGGTGAGCAGGCAGAGTTCGTCGTAGTCGTAGAAGATCACCCTGCCGTTCCGGGTGACCCCGAAGTTCTTGAGCAGCATGTCGCCGGTGAAGATGTTGGCCGCGGCCAGATCCCTGATAGCCTGACCGTAGTCGAGCACCGCATCGATACCCCGGGCTTCATCGACCTGGCGGAGATAGAGATTGAGCGGCGTCACCCGCCGCTCGGTGTAGAGATGACGCATGATCACCCGTTCCCCCTCCACCCGCACGGTACTGCCGCATTCGGCCAGCAATTCTTCCAGAACCGGAGCGGCGAAGCGGCCCTTCTGGAATTCCAGACCTTCGAACTCCTGAGCGTCGGCCAATCTTCCTACCCGGTCGCGCACGAAGACCAGGTGATACTTCTCCATGACCTGCTGCCGAGTGGTCTGCTTGGGCGCCCCGAACCGATCCTTGATGATCTTGAAGACCACATTGAGTACCGGCATGGCGAAGACGGCCATGACCAGGCCCTTGTCGCCTTCGGCCACCTCAAAGCGGATTTCGCTGCCCTCCAGCCGGCGCAGCAACGCCCGCACCAGTTCGGTTTTCCCGTGCTTGTGGTAGCCCAGCGAGGTATACACCTCGTCGAGCGGCTTGCGGGGCATCAGGGAGCGGAGGAAGTCGACCATGGCCCGAGGGCAGTCGACTTCCACGTGGAAGTAAGAGCGGGTAAACGAGAAGACCACGCTGACTTCATCGGGCCAGGCCAGCAGCGCATCGGCTCGAATACCGTTCTCGGTGTGTATCAGTGGAATGACCAGTGGGAAAACCGATTCGGTCGTGACGACTCGACCCACCACATACGCGCCCTTGTTCCGGTAGAACAGCGCCGGAATGACTTCGACCACCTTCAAGCGGGCGGTCGCCGAATGAGCGGCCAGTTCGAGGGCCAGGGCGCCGGCGAGGAGGTGGGCATCCTGCCCCTGCTCGGGGTAGTTGGCGGCGAAGGGGAGATCGCCGAGCAGCTGGGTGAAGAGCGAGTCGAGACTCTGGTCCCAGACGTAGCGACGGACCCCGAGCGGGGCCCCGGCCGGAGGGAGGACCTGGAAATCGCCGTCGTCGAAATAGATGCCCGCGTCGGGCCCCACGGCCCGGACGATCTGGCGCACCACCGAATTGAAGAAAGTGAGCGCCAGCTCGGCGTCGAGGCGGCCACGGGCATCCCGAAGGTAGGACTCCTTGAGCGAGCGCCAGAGGTCGAGATCCTCGATCCGGTCACCGAGCTGACGCCGCACCTCCTGAACGCACCACTGAATGAACTGGCGATACAAAGTCAGGCGCTCGGCGGCGTCGAGCTGGCCGCCCCGCCAGTCGCGCTGGAGAAAGCGGGCCTGGGCCCGGCGGGTCACCAGCCGGAACTGGGACTGGTGGGCGTCGAAGACATCCAGAATCGACCGGGCAGTCTCCATCGCCCGGCCCTGGAGGGCCAGCGAGGTGCGGAGGGGGGCTGCGGGGTCCTGACTGGGCACGGTCGAAAAGGTGTCGTGAAGGGTGAAACGTGAAAAGTGAAACGGGAAAAGGATGCTGGAAAGTGTAATGGAGGTTATGCTAATCCCAGTCGCAAAGGCCACTTTTCACGTTGCACGTTTCACTTCTCACGTACGGCTCACGGTCATGCCCAGCCCCAAATACGACGCCCTCACCCCACCAACCACCGGCGATACCATCTCCATGGCCCATGGCGCCCTCGAGGTGCCGGATCGCCCCATCATCCCCTTCATCGAGGGCGACGGAACCGGCCCCGATATCTGGCGCGCCTCACGACATGTATTCGAAGGCGCGGTCAAGAAAGCCTATGGGGGAAAGCGCGAAGTGGTGTGGTTCGAGGTCTATGCCGGTGAGAAGGCCCGGGACAAGCTGGACAGCTGGCTGCCGGAAGACACCCTCCGGGCGATCAGTCATCACCTGATCGGCATCAAGGGCCCGCTGACGACGCCGGTGGGCGGGGGATTTCGTTCGCTCAACGTGGCGCTGCGGCAGAAACTGGATCTCTATGCCTGCGTCCGGCCGGTCCGCTGGTTCACCGGAGTGCCCAGTCCAGTGAAGCAGCCCGAGCTGGTGGACATGATCATCTTCCGGGAGAATACCGAGGATATCTACGCCGGCATCGAGTACAAGGCCCGGACCGATCAGGCCCAGAAGCTGATCAAGTTCCTGCAGGAGCAGCTGGGCGCGACCACCATCCGGTTCCCCGAGTCGAGCGCGATCGGCATCAAGCCGATTTCCGAAGAGGGCAGCAAGCGGCTGATCCGTTCGGCCATCCAGTACGCGATCCGGGAGCACCAGAAGAGCGTCACCCTGGTCCACAAGGGCAACATCATGAAATTCACCGAGGGTGGATTTCGTGATTGGGGCTATGAGCTGGCCAAACAGGAGTTCGGTGCAGTGGAGATCGACGGCGGGCCGTGGTGCAAGCTGCCTAACGGGATCGTGATCAAGGATGTCATCGCCGACGCCTTCCTGCAGCAGATCCTGACCCGGCCGGCGGAGTACGACGTGATCGCCACCATGAACCTGAACGGGGACTACATCTCCGACGCACTGGCGGCCCAGGTCGGTGGCATCGGCATCGCACCGGGTGCCAACATCAATTACATCACCGGTCACGCCATCTTCGAAGCGACTCACGGCACCGCGCCCAAGTACGCCAATCAGGACAAGGTCAATCCCGGCTCGGTGATTCTCAGCGGTGAGATGATGTTCCGCTATATGGGATGGAATGAGGCGGCCGACCTGATCATCCAGGGTCTGGAGAGGACCATCGGACAGAAACGGGTGACTTATGATTTCGAGCGCCTGATGCAGGGGGCGACTCTGCTGTCCTGCAGCGGGTTCGGCAAGGCCGTGGTGGAGAACATGTAGGTTTACACCTCGACGTAAAGCAGCAGTGACACTTCGCGGGTCGTCGGCTTGACAGCGTACGGCCCGCGGCGTATTTCGGTCCCCGCCTCATCGCAGCTCCCCCCTCGCAGTCGCACCATCGCAGGGTACCACTCGCACAGCACTACGGCACGCGCACCACCGGGAAGACGGAGGATCCTCACCCTTTGCCAGGAGGGCCGGACCATGTCATCGCTCGTTGCCTTATCCCTCAGTATCGGTGTACTCGGCGGCATTGCGACGTTCGTGTTTCTCAAGTTCCTTACCAGTTTCCTGATCTGGGCCGCTTTCATCGCGTGGGCCTGCTACTTCCACTGCGGCGGCAATACCGATGCGCTGAAGAAGACCATCATCGGCAACCTCTTTGGGGCGGTCTGCGCCTGGGTGGCGGGGCTGCTGCTGGTGACGGTGGCGCCGGCCGGCGAGCTCTCCGCCGCGGTGGTGGTGGGTCTTACGGTGATGATCATGTGCCTGGCGGCCCATCTGCCGGCATTCTCCACCATTCCCGCCAGCGTGTACGGCTACGCCTCGGTCTTCGCTTTCCTGCTCGGCAATGCGTCGGTGAATCTCACCAAGGACGCGCTGACCGGTGTGACGCCGGGGAATGCACTGATCACGGTCGGCGTATCGATGATCATCGGCGCGTTGTTCGGGTTTGCGTCGGGGAAGATGGGAGAGGCGCTAACGAAGAAGTGAGGTGCCTAGGCACCTCATCCCGACATCGAACGGAGTGAGATGGAGGGATCTGCTCAACTCTAGCAGTTCCTTCCATCTCCCCCTCGCGTTGCTCGGGGTCGACGTCAGGATCACGTGGTGGCCGGTTTAGATTCCCACCATGTTGCCCCAACTCGAGAAGACCATCAAGCGCTTCGCCGGGTCCGACAAACAGACCCGGCTGGAGCTGCTGCTCGACTATTCCCGCAAGCTCGCTCCGCTTCCCGAAAAGCTGGTGCCCCTCCGGGACCAGGGGATCAACCGGGTCCCCGAATGTCAGTCCCCGGTCTTTCTCTATCTGGAAAAGGAGAACGGCGGGCTGGTGCTCCACGCCGACGCCCCCCGTGAGGCTCCCACGGTCCGGGGTTTCGTCTCGCTGCTGGCCAAGGCAGTGCACGGGGCCACGCCGGAGGAGGTTGCCACCGTACCAGCCGACCTCCTCGATCAACTGGGCCTCTCCGAGGCGCTCGGCATGACCCGGATGCACGGACTGACGGCGATGATTGGCCGGCTGAAGCGGATGGCGAAGGAAGCGGCATAGCGTTGGTGGGTTCTCGCATGATCAACGTTTGAGGTCCCTCGCGATGCTCGGGACGACAGCCTCCGGTCTGCTCTCACAAGCCGCTCGAGTTCTCGTCATGACCGGCGCCGGGATCAGCGCCGAATCGGGGGTCCCCACGTTTCGCGGCCCGGGCGGCCTCTGGAAATCGTTTCGGCCGGAGGATCTCGCTACTCCTGAGGCCTTCCGCCGAGACCCGCGACTGGTCTGGGAGTGGTACGGCTGGCGCAGGGAGCAGGTGGCGGCCTGTGCTCCCAATGCAGGCCATTTCGCGCTGGCCCGATGGATGTTGAGCCGCGACGGGGTCACCCTGGTCACCCAGAATGTGGACGGGCTGCACGAAGCCGCGGCCCGGCAGCTCAATTCAGCCGATTGCTCTCCCGCCATTCCAGTCCGGCTGCACGGCTCGATCGCGCGGGTGCGCTGCACCCGCTGTTCGCTCGCCACCGACGATCTGGGTCCGGTCGACGCGACCTCGCCGGACACTCTGCCTCGCTGCCAAGACTGCCACGGGCTGCTCCGCCCCGATGTCGTCTGGTTTGGCGAGTCACTGCCACTCGAGGCACTGAGAAGAGCGGAGCAGACCGCGGAATCGGCCGACGCCTGCCTGGTGGTGGGGACGGCCGGGGCGGTCTACCCGGCGGCTGGGTTTGTGTTTTCGGTGCATCGGCGGGGGAAGCCGATTGTAGTTGTCGATCCAGGCGAAACCGCCTTCGACGACATCGCGACGGCCAAGTTGGTGGGCCCAGCAGGGTCTGTCTTGCCCGCCATACTCGAGTAGTACCGGGTACCGAGTACCGAGTGGATCGGCGTGATCTCTGACTCGGTACTCGGTACCTGCTACGAACGTTCGATCGGCATACGGACCGCATTGCCCCACTCGGTCCACGACCCATCGTAGTTCTTCACCCGATTGAAGCCCAGCAGGTAGGTCAGCGCAAACCAGGTATGGGAAGACCGCTCGCCAATCCGGCAGTACGCGATGGTCTCCTCATCCGGCTTGAGCCCCTGCTCTTCCAGGTACAGTCGCTTTAATTCCGAAGCCGGGCGGAAGGTGTGAGTGTCGGGGTTTACCGCCCGGGCCCAGGGCACACTGCGGGCACCGGGAATGTGACCACCCCGGAGCGATCCCTCATTGGGATAGTCGGGCATGTGGAGCCGCTCGCCCCGGTATTCCTCCGGGCTCCGCACATCGACCAGCTGGCCCCGGCGCTTCAGATGGGCCAATACCTCGTCCCGGAAAGCGCGGATCGCCCCGTCGTTCCGTTCACCAACCACGATGTTGCCGGCGGGGTACTGGGGAAGCTCGGTGGTCATGGGGCGGCCTTCTTCGGCCCAACGGGCCCGGCCGCCGTCGAGCAGCTTCATCCGCTCCACCCCGAACAGCCGGAACACCCAGAAGGCGTAGGTCGCCCACCAGTTGTTCTTGTCGCCATAGAAGACAATCGTGGTGTCCTGGTTGATCCCGCGGTCCCTCAGGAGCTGCTGGAACTTGTCGCGCTGCAGATAGTCCCGCTCGACTGGATCGTTCAGATCGCTGACCCAGTCCAGCTTCACTGCCCCGGGAATGTGACCGGTTTCGTAGAGCAGCAGATCCTCATTCGACTCGATCAGCCGAACCGAGGGGTCCTTGAGGCGGGCTGCCACCCATTCGGTGGAGACCAGCACTTCGGGCCGGGCATAGCCACGGCTCTCGATCGGTGGCACCGCCACCAGGGTCTTGGCGCTCGACACTTCCTTCTCCTTGTATCGTCCGAAGTTAAATACGACTAATTCGGTCGCAATGTCAAGGAGAGCTGCCCCCGGCCGGCCGCCTGCACCACCGCCTCACTGAATGCCGCCACGATACGAGGGTCGAACTGAATCACCGCGTTGCGTTCTACCTCACGGAGAGCCGTGGCCGGCTCGAAGCCCGGCCGATCAGGCCGGGGAGCCAGCAGCGCGTCGAACGCATCGACCACCGCCACAATCCGGCTCAGGACGTGGGGCTCTCTGGGATAGCTGAGCCGAGGATAGCCGGTGCCATCCTGCCGGAGATGGTGCTCGTAGGAAACCACCGCCGCAGCTTCCAGCGAGTCACCTTCGCGCAGCAGCAGCCGGGCACCTTCCAGCGGATGAGCCCGGACCCGGGCCCGGTCCATGTTGGTGAACCGGGTTGGATCTTCCACGCTGGGCACCCGGGCCATGCCGATATCGTGAAGCAACGCCGCGACTCCGCATTCCCGGCGCTCGTCGGGACCCAGGTGCATCGCGTCGGCAACCCGCATGGCCAGCAGCGCGGTGTTGAGCGAATGGGCCGGCTGATAACCCTCTCTCGAGTTCACCTGCAGCAGGGGCAGCGGCAGACCGTGCTCGCCGGCCAGGACACAATTGAGTGCCGCCACCACCGCGGCGATATCGGCTCGCCGGAGCGGCTGGGCCCGCGAGGCCGAACGGAACAACTGGCGAACCACTCCCAGTGCCTCATCCAGCGGATAGTCGTCTTTCTTGGCCGGCAGCTCTACGTCGACCGCGCTCCAGTGAATCCCTTCCGTGGGAATGGGTGCATCGAACGGAATCAGCCCTGAAGCCAGGTCGAGAAAAGCCGCGACCGACGCAGACGAGGGCGGCTCATCCAATTCCAGCCGGATGATCCCGCGGGCCGCCAGCGGGCGAGTCCAGGGCCACTGCTCGAATCCGGCCAGCGGCAGCGAGCCGTAACGCACTCCCGAGGTGGTGAAGGAAAACACCGGACGAGGGTTCTCCTCGATCAACTCATGGGCCCGGGTCGCCAGGGTGTCCTCAGAAGTGAACCGCACCACCGTATCGCTCGGGCGGAGCCGGAGCTCGAGCGCGTGGCCCAGTGCGTGGAGAAACCGGGGAGCGGCGTCCATCAGAAACTCACCTTGTTCGAGGTGGACGACCGGCGCAGGGCCCGGGCCGCATCCCGGATTTCCGGATCGCGCGACTGGCGGGCGCTCTCCAGCAGCGGCCCGACCTTGGGATGACTGCCCCAGTGAGTCGCCAGCCCGCGGAGGGCCGCCAGCATCGGGGCGCTTCTTGGTGCCAGCCGGCTGAGTCCGGGGATCCCGCGGGCAATCACCATCCGCCGGAGCAACCGTAGCACCACCGGATCTTTCACCGTCGCGAGCGCGGTAATCGCGAGGGCTCGCATATCGGGAGCGATGTCGGGATCGGCCACCCGGGTGAACACCTTGGGATAGAACTCGGCCGAGCAGCCGGTAGCGAGCGCCTGCAACCCCAGCCGTTCGGAAGGCTCGTAGTTGCTGCCCAGTGCTTCAGCGATGGCCCGGTCCCGGAGTTCCGGGTCGCTCATCGCCAGCGCAATGGCTTCATGCCGGACCCGGGGATCCCGATGGAAGAGCAGCGGCTCGGCCGAGAAGTTCACCGGGAGGTCGGGCAGGCGACCGAGCAGAGTCAGCAGATTTCGCTGCACATACCAGGGCATGCCATCCATCCGCTCAAGCAGCAACGGCGCGATCGATTGATCGAAACGGCTTAGCAGATCGAGCAGCCGCATCCGGACCCGCCGCTCCCGCGACTCGGCCAGCGCATCGAGCAAGGCCGGCGCCGCCTCGATGCCGGCGGCCGGGATCAGCCGGTCGAGGGCGTCGAGATCGGGCGGCGTGGCTTCGAGGAGCACTCGCACCGCCCGGGGATGGAAGAGCCGGGACCGAAGGGCCCGGGCAACCGGATCCTCCCGCGGCACCGTATCCAGCAGCGCGATCAGCCCACTCACCTGGCGTCGCGCGATCATCCGGTCGGCAGCGAGCTCGGCCCCCGACTCCAGGATTCCGCTCTCCAGGGCCAGCTTGAGGACCCGGTCCGGCTCGGGCGCGAGTGAAGCGTGAGTAGTCGCCGCCTCTCTATCGAACGCCAGGGTCACCAGACGATGGAACTCTTCGGCAATGACCCGGGAGGAGCGGGAGCCGGGCGCGGCACCCTCGGCCAGCCGAGCCAGAACTCGCAGCGCACCAACTGAGATCATTCCTTCCCGGCCGGGGGCCAGCGCCTGGCAGAGCCGGAGCAAGGTACCGGGACTCAGCAACGGCGCGGCGGTGACCAGGAATTCGCGTGCAGCGGTGGTGGGACCATGGGGACCGAGCAGTCGCCGAAGAGTATCTGCGACCAGGTGCTGCACCAACGCATCCAGTGAAGCGGTCTCGTCCGCGTCTCCGCTGGCCCGAAGCGCGATCTGAGCCAGTAACTCGACGACCCGCGCATCGAATTGGGGATTGGAAGGATGCAGCTCCAGTCCCACCGAAATCTCGGCCGGATCCCGGGCCGCCCGGGACCGGGTTGGATCATCCAGCACCCGACGTTCCAGAGCCAGCCACGGATCAGCCGAGTGCTGACCACTGGGACGCAGCGCGCGAAGAGAGAGATGGGGGGTGGCGGGATAACCGGCGCCACTGTCGGGATGCGCGATGGCGCTCAGGACTCGATGCAGTTCGAGGGCGGTGACTCCGGGGAGCAGCACCATGCCGCCGACACCGGCCTCGCGGAACTGCAGTGCGAGATCACGCAGCGGTTCGAAAGCCGCGTTGGTCTCCATTCCTTCTATGAGCAGCTGGACTCCGCCGACTTCGACTACCAGTGAGCTACGTTCCAGCAGCAGACCTTCGAGCAAACGCTCCAGGCCGGCCAGACTGGCGGCCAGCGCCGGGTGGCCATCGGGGCCGACCCGAAGCTGCTGCACCACGCCTGCAAGGGCGAGGAGCATGTCAGCCAGAAGTCGGGTGGAAGTCGACCTGGGGAGCGGAGTTGATGAGGACATTACGCCCAATTTACCCCGTGACGCGCCGGTTGGAAGGAGAGAAACGGGTGGAGGGTGCGGAGTGACCGGGGTTCCGGTATAGTTGAGGGATGACCGCCCCCCCTCCATTCCGCCGGTCGGGTGAAAATTCGAGTATTCGTGGTTGGGCCACCGGCGCACCCGGGGTGGCTGACGTGTTACGTCGCGGGGCCTGGTATCCGGTGTTGGAAATCGATGGTGAAGGCGTCCTGATCGAAGTGGATCACATGCCGATGCGCTTCCGCAAGGAAGAGCTCCGGATGAGGGACGATCGGCCCAGCATGTGGAGCGTGGTGACCCGGACCGGTGTCATGCGTCCCACCCTTGCGGGACCCAAGATGGTGACCAGCTATGCGGTGTGTCCCGACTGCACCGGCCGGCAGGAGTTCGAAGGACAGCCGGAGACCTTGATGTGCGTGCGGTGCCGGCGGGCAGCCAAAGTAGACTGGTCCACCAGGTACTGAATTTCGGCCGACCGTCCCACTCAACGGTTCCGCCGCTGGAGGCGTATCCCGGTGCAGTGGACCTGAGACGGGACGGAGCGACAGACCAGATCGATGGCAGTACGAGTCAAGCACTACACGACCACCTTGCCGGTCGGCGGGGCAGGACGGCGCCGCACCGCCGCTTCGGTGGTCAGCATTGCGCTCCACTTGGTGCTTCTGGCCTTCCTCATCCGCCAAGCCCTGATCGCGCAGAAGCAGGCCGCGCAGCCGACCCGTCAGGTCACCGAGCGGCCTATCGCGCTGGATTTCGCCCCGCCCCGCCCCAAACCGACTCCCCGGCCAGTCGCGCCGACAGCTCAACCTGAGCCGACCCCTCCCGCGGTCCCCCTGACTCCGGGACCGGACCAGACCCCGGGCTCCAGGGCCAAGGTCGACCCGACCCCCGAGGAGTTGCCCAACGCTCCGCCCGACGCACCGCGGACCGAGGCCACTCGTCCCGACCCGGGCGACGAGACCGAAGCGCCGGCTACGGCCGCGGTGAGCCCACCGCCGGCCGCGATCGCAGCACCGGCCGCCACAACCGCCAAAACCGCGACCCTGGAATCGGAGGCCCAGCGGATCTTCGGCCGGCCCTCGAGCAAACTGGGCCCGCTGGCGGGCCAGCGAGACAATCGTCCGTGGGAAACCCCGGTGGAGCTCTCCCGGGGTTGCTCACTGCCGGCCGAAGAACAGGACTCGACGGTGCCGAAGGGAATGGCAGTGGTGGCCGGGAGGATCCTGCGGGAAGGGACCAATGAGCCGCTCTCCGGCGCCCGGCTCCAGATACTCGGTACCCAGTACGGCACCTGGGCCAACAGCAAGGGCGAGTACCGGCTGGTCTTCGATCGAACCCTGGTAGACCGGTGCCGGACTCAATCGGTCCGGGTCACTGCTCCAGGGTATGGCTCGCGGGACGTGATTCTGTCGGTGGGAGAGCGGATCAGTTCGGACGTTTGGTTGCCACGGTACTGAAGTGGGCTGGTGGGCTAGTGGGCTAGTGGGCTGGTGGGCTGGTGGGCTAGTAGGTGGACAGGTGTCGTCCCGAGCGAAGCGAGGGATCTCAAACCGTGATGATTTGAGATCCCTCGTTCGTTTCACTCACTCGGGACGACAGACCCTAGCCCACTAGCCCACTAGCCCACTCGCCCACTAGGACACCATCTCAATTGGGTGCATGAGTAGAGGTCGCCCCATAGAACCGGTCAAACCCGATCACCGGCCCATTGGCGTCAAACCCGTAATCATTCTTGGTCGACCCGATCCACTGGCGGATTGAGCCGGGGAAGGGCTCGCGTTTGGCGTGGCGACCGAAGGGATCGCTGTACCAGACGTTGGCTCCGTCCTTGTTGTCGATGTTGTTGTCGTTGATGTCGATGAAGCGACGGACCCCGTTGAAGGCCGACTTGGCATCGTCGTAGGTGGTTCCGGCCACAGCACCGGCATCGATGGACTGCTTGCACTCGCCGCCGGTGGCCCGCTCACCATTGGGACCGGTCTCGAAGCAGACGTCGATCGGACGGCCGGTGACGTTGGGCGCGGCCGGATCATAGAACCGGCTGGGCATGTCGACCTGGAAGTAGGGATTGAAGCTGGCCAGGGTGCGGCCGTTCTCGGTGCGAACCGCATTGCTGGTTTCCCAGCTCTCGTGCAGTGCGCGATCGAAGTCGGAACGCTGTCCCGCCGGCACCCGCATGAACTGATTGACGCAGGTCCGGTCGGGCATGCGGCGCTGGCCTCCGCCGTTGGGCGAGTTGGCCGGAGTGGGCGGGCCCACCACCACGGTCTGCCCGTCGCAGGTGCGGTTGAACTGGCCGGCGGTACCGATCGCCGTCATGATGGTGACGTGCATCTCGGTGCCATCGGTGCAGTCGAGATGGTAGACCATCTCGTGCAGGTTGTTGGTGAAGGCGTCCTTGGAGTGAGTGCCCTGGTGCAGCTTGGCCAGCACGCTGCACTTCACGCTGAAGAGGGCCCCCGAGACCCCATCCCGCCGAACCATCTGGATGTCGTTCTCCCAGTCGATCTTGTGGCCGTAGTGATCCTCGTGCCGCTGTCCCTGGGGATCCCAGGTATCCAGCGCCTCGTTGGCCAGACCGAACGGGATCGGACCGGTGCGGGCGTAGAGCTTGGAACCGCGGGGATCCCGGCCGTGCTCGTGGCCGAAGGTGCAGCCGCTGGACGGATCCACCGGAGGATGCCAGGTGTTGTAGCGCTTGCCGTCGGGACCGACCACCGAATAGCGGTTGTGCTGTTCGGGAGTACAGGTGTCGTTGGCACCGGGAACCCAGATGTTGTACTGAAACGCGGGCCCGGTCTCGTTCACCGGTTCGATGCCGTTGTAGCCGTCCCCGGAACAGGCAGCCAGCAGCGCGCTCGCCGGCAGAACGCCAATCGAGAGATGGCGCAGGGCGCGGACGAAGTGACGCATGGTGTCCTCCTTAATGCAGAGTCAGGCCCACTCCGACCTGGAGCAGGCTGGTGTTAGCCGAAAGTCCGGAGACCGTGTCGTTGAACCGCACGTCGCCACCGGTGGAACCGAGGAAGTTGGCGTAGGGCACGATGGACAGTCCCCGGCCCATGGCAACTTCGTACCCGATCCCGAACTGCATCGAGAGCGCCTGGGACGAGACTTCATCGTCGTTGTCCTTGGCGTTGAACTGGGAGAGGCCCAGCCCGGTCTTGAGATAGAACCCGCTGGCCGGCTTGGGATAGAGCAGCACCACCGCCTGCAGCGATCCCAGCAGCTGGTCGACGTCGTCCCTGCTCTTGTACCAGCCGGTGGCTTCCAGGCCCACCAGCACGGCTTTGCTCACGGTGGCGCCAGCCCGCAGATAGCCGGAGGTCCCCCCGGTGCGGTCGAGCCGGCAGATGTCGCATGAGAGCTTGGCTGAACCAAGCCCGATCCCCGCGCCTACCCAGATCCCGTGACGCTCGGCCGCTTTCTGGGCCGACAGGGACGTGGCAGACGTGAGCAGCAGGGCGCTAGCCAGCGCCGCCAAAAGCGGACTGCGCATAAGAACTCCGGGCCTTCAAATGGTGGTGAAACGAAGTGTTACGGCTGCATCGAAGCTTCACCGCGGCAGGGTACGGGGCGGTGACCGGGACCACATCTGAGGGGTGAGTTGTGGGAGCTAAGTATCGGATTGGTTGTTCGTTAGGGGATTCTTCCAAACCCGGGCCTTCTGCAACGGAAAACGGGGACCAGAAACCTGGTCCCCGTCTCCATTTCAGGCCTTCAGCTACGGGTTATCTGCGGTCGCGATACAATCGGACTGTGCCCCGGTCGTCGATCGAGTAGATCGGCTGGTTCAAGATGTCGTTGCGCAGATCGGCGTAGATGTGATCCTCACCGGCCCGGAGGGTCGGCTGAGTGCTGATATTGAACGGATCGGCCGCCGCGTTGTTCACGGTGTAGCCCTCGTCGGCAAACTGCCGGATACTGGTGAGACTCAGGGGACGCACGGAGCCGGAGATGAAGCCGGTCAGCACTTCGCTCTTGAACACGTCCTCTTCCCAGTGGGAATCCCGAGTGCCGTTGTTGCACCCGCCGTTGGAAAAGTTCTCCACCGGGACCGCCGTGGCCGCGCCGCCACCGTTGGAGCCGGTGTACGCCGCAATCGCATTGGTCCCGGTGTAGGTCGGGGCAGTGCCCGAGCCGGGAACGTTGGGATCGCAACCGCCGGCCAGCAGGTTGAAGTCCTCCCACAAAGTTCCATACCCGAGAACGTGACCCATCTCGTGCAGAATCACATCGTCGAGGCTACCGTTGGCCTCGAGATTGGCCAGATCAGCGGTGTCGAATCGCATCACACCTATGATCGTGAGGTGATTGCTATTGCGGACCAGACAGGGACCTGCCGATCCCAGAATCTGGCCAGGACCATCAATGGGCTCGAGGAATACCAGAATCTTGAGATCATCAATGACTCCGGTCGAGGTGACACCGTTGCAGGCCGGGGCACCGTTGATATTCACATCCGACAGATCGCCGGTTATCACCGCTTCCCAGCGGGCCTTGGCGTTGGAGAAGGCCTGTTGCTGGCTGGCGGTCGCCGCAGTCTCGTACTCCAGCTGAATCGTAAAGGCACCGGAGGCGGTCGCATTCACGGTGAAGGTGACCGGTGCCCCCGTCAGACTCACGTTGGTGCCGGCGGCCGTAACCGTATTGGCGCCGGCGGCGGGACCCAGAGTCCAGCTACCCAAGGTGGCGATCCCGCTGGAATTCGTCGTCTTGGTTGCCCCCGTGATCGAACCGCCTCCGCCGGTCAAGGTGAACATCACCTCGACACCCGAAACTGCGCTGCCGTTGGCGTCGGTCACCTTGACCGCAGGGAGATTGCTGACCGGAGAGCTCACCAGCCCGTTCTGGGTCAGGGTACTGCTGCCGGCGATCGTGGTAGGGGTCCGGTTTCCGCTCTCGTTGGTAGAAGAAGAGCAGCCCATTCCCGCGCCGAGACCCAGGAGCAGGAGACCGCCGAATCGCCACCCGGCGGTGCGATGGACAGAACCCTGCTTGCCGGTGGTCCCGGCTGCCACACTCATCCGATGCATAAGATCCGAGCAGTTTGAGGGCACAATGACCAGCCGGACCACCCGGCAACTGAATCCTCATCTCGCGAACGGGACCAGTCGCCCGGCCCCGTACGGTTCAACCGAAAAATTACGGCAGGCGGTCTCGATAGAGTGTCAGGCGACCCTGATCGTCGATCTTGTAGATCGGCCGCTTCTCGATGTCGTTCCGCAGATCAGCCCGTATGAACTGAGGAACGGCTTTGCCGTCCCGGAGCGTGGGCTGAGTGTTGATGTTGAATGGATCGGCCGCAGCCGGGTTGACGGTGTAACCCAGATCCGCCATCTGCTGAATACTGGTCAGGCTCAGCGGACGAACCACGCCGGTGATGAAGCCGGTCATCACTTCGCTCCGGAACACCGTTTCCTCCCAGTGGGAGTCGCGGGTGCCGTTATCACAGGGTGGCGGAGAAGCGCCACCGGTGGTATCGACCGGCACGTTACCCGTCCCGCCATTCGAGCCAGTGAACGCGGCCACCGCATTGACGCCGGTGAAACGCGGGTTGTTGGTGCACGCACCGGTCAGCAGACCGAAGGCGTCCCACAGGGTGCCGTAGCCAAGCACGTGACCCATCTCGTGCAGGATGACGTCGTCCAGACTGCCGTTGGCTTCGAGGTTGGCCAGGTCGGCGGTATCGAAGCGCATCACCCCATAGATGGTGAGGCTGTTGCTGTTCCGGATCAGACAGGGACCGGCCGATCCCAGGATGTTACCCGGGCCATCGATCGGCTCCAGCTTCACCAGAATCTTCACATCATCCACTGTCCCCGAGGAACTCACACCACATTGAGCCAGGACCGTGCTTGAGGGCACGTTCACGTCGCTGAGGTCGCCGGTGATGGCCGCCTCCCAGCGAGCCTTGGCGTTGGCGAACGCCGCCTGCTGATTGGCGGTCGCCATAGTCACGTACTCCAGCTGAATGGTAAAGGCACCGGAGGCGGTCGCATTCACGGTGAAGGTGACCGGAGCCCCCGTCAGACTCACGTTGGTGCCGGCGGCCGTAACCGTATTGGCGCCGGCGGCGGGACCCAGAGTCCAGCTACCCAAGGTGGCGATCCCGCTGGAATTCGTCGTCTTGGTTGCCCCCGTGATCGAACCGCCTCCGCCGGTCAAGGTGAACATCACCTCGACACCCGAAACTGCGCTGCCGTTGGCGTCGGTCACCTTGACCGCAGGGAGATTGCTGACCGGAGAGCTCACCAGCCCGTTCTGGGTCAGGGTACTGCTGCCGGCGATCGTGGTAGGGGTCCGGTTTCCGCTCTCGTTGGTAGAAGAAGAGCAGCCCATTCCCGCGCCGAGACCCAGGAGCAGGAGACCGCCGAATCGCCACCCGGCGGTGCGATGGACAGAACCCTGCTTGCCGGTGGTCCCGGCTGCCACACTCATCCGATGCATAAGATCCGAGCAGTTTGAGGGCACAATGACCAGCCGGACCACCCGGCAACTGAATCCTCATCTCGCGAACGGGACCAGTCGCCCGGCCCCGTACGGTTCAACCGAAAAATTACGGCAGGCGGTCTCGATAGAGTGTCAGGCGACCCTGATCGTCGATCTTGTAGATCGGCCGCTTCTCGATGTCGTTCCGCAGATCAGCCCGTATGAACTGAGGAACGGCTTTGCCGTCCCGGAGCGTGGGCTGAGTGTTGATGTTGAATGGATCGGCCGCAGCCGGGTTGACGGTGTAACCCAGATCCGCCATCTGCTGAATACTGGTCAGGCTCAGCGGACGAACCACGCCGGTGATGAAGCCGGTCATCACTTCGCTCCGGAACACCGTTTCCTCCCAGTGGGAGTCGCGGGTGCCGTTATCACAGGGTGGCGGAGAAGCGCCACCGGTGGTATCGACCGGCACGTTACCCGTCCCGCCATTCGAGCCAGTGAACGCGGCCACCGCATTGACGCCGGTGAAACGCGGGTTGTTGGTGCACGCACCGGTCAGCAGACCGAAGGCGTCCCACAGGGTGCCGTAGCCAAGCACGTGACCCATCTCGTGCAGGATGACGTCGTCCAGACTGCCGTTGGCTTCGAGGTTGGCCAGGTCGGCGGTATCGAAGCGCATCACCCCATAGATGGTGAGGCTGTTGCTGTTCCGGATCAGACAGGGACCGGCCGATCCCAGGATGTTACCCGGGCCATCGATCGGCTCCAGCTTCACCAGAATCTTCACGTCATCCACGTTCCCCGAGGAACTCACACCACACGCCGATTGGACCGTGCCGGAGGGCACGTTGACGTCGGTGAGGTCGCCGGTGATCGCCGCCTCCCAGCGAGCCTTGGCGTTGGCGAAAGCCGCCTGCTGATTGGCGGTCGCCGAAGTCACGAACTCGAGCTGAATGGTGAATTGGTTGGCCGAGGCGGTCGCGTTGACCGTGAAGGTCACCGGGGCACCGGTCAGACTCACACTGGTCCCAGCCGCGGTGACCGTGTTGGCGCCGGCCGCCGGACCGAGGGTCCAGCTACCCAGCGTGGCCGAGCCGTTGGCGGCGGTGTTGGACACCGCGCCGCCGATGCTACCCCCGCCGCCGGTCAGCGCGAAGGTCACCGAGACTCCCTGCACCCCGTTACCGTCGGCATCGACCACCCGCACTGAGGGCAACGCCCCTACCGCGGTCCCAACGGTGCCATTCTGGGTGGTGGTGCTGTTGGCCAGGATTTCGGTTGCGGCACCGGCCGTCAGGGTGATGTTGCCTGACAACACACCTACCAGGCCGGGGCTGCTGAACTGGAGCTGCTTGACTCCGACAAGTCCGGCAATACTGAGATTGGAGAACGTCGCACGCCCGTTGCCGTCAGTATTCACCGTTGTGGTTCCATTCAGGGTGCCAGACCCAACCAGGGCGACGCTCACCGGCACCCCGGAGGTAGTCACCGGCGTGTGGGTAGCATCCCGGAGCTGCACCACCGGTGAGGTGCCCAGAGTGGCCCGGGCCGCGACAGTTGTGGGAGGCGTGACGAAAAGGACCATTTCGGTCGCCACCCCTGCCGGCGCCGCCGAAACGTCGTAGGTCAGCACTGGAAGCGTACCGACCGTGGCAGTCATTGTGTTGGTAGCGGCGGCTGCGCCAGTGGTCCAGCTGCCCACAAAGGCGAGACCATCCGCGTCTGTGACCTGGTTGGCTCCGGTGAGTGAGCCACCTCCGGCGGTAATCGCAAAAGTTACTGCCTGCCCAGCGATAGGGTTGTCGTCTGCATCGGTGACCAGAACGGCCGGCGGGATTTGCACGTTGGTGCTGGTCAGGGCGCTCTGGGACGTCGGGCTTGCTGCTTGGGCCAGCGCCAGCGCCCCGACCGTAGTGGTCAGGTTGGCGGCAACTACCTGGGTCAGCCCGGCCGAGGTGAAGGTGAGGCTCTTCGGCCCGATGGGACCGGCAATGCTCAAATTGTTGAAGGTCGCCTGACCGGCGGAGTTAGTCGTGGCGGTGGTGGTACCCTGGAGACTGCCGCTGCCGGCACTGAGGCTGACCTGCACCGTGACGCCCGCTGTGCTTACCGGATCGTCGTCCGCATCGACCAGCTGGATCACCGGGGCCGGCGTGATGACTGCCCGGTTCGCGAAAGTGGTTGGCGGGGCCGTAGCAATCTGAAGTTTCGCCGCCGGAGAAGGTCCATCATTCTTGGGCGAGGATGAGCAGGCGGCGATCACACATCCGCCCATCACGAGGAGAACCGGGAATTGCCACGAACCAAGACCCGACACACCGCGGGAACGAGGGGCACCCCCGGACGGATTGCTCATCCTATCCATAAGTCCAGCCTATACTTAGAGAGTTGAACCGAGTGATCCCTGATCCGTGAAGCTCGATCAGGCTGCAAGCTATGCGCCGAACCTCTTACGACCCAGTGATCTAGACCTGAATGAAGAACACCGCGACCAGATTGACAACCCAGTGAGGGACGGTCATCCTCCCCTATCTGCGCACAATCCCGCATGACTGGAAGGTGTACCCGTGACCTCGCACTCCTCGGCAGTCCTCGAAGGCGTCTCCCTGAAGTACCCGGAAGTACGGCATTACATCGGTGGGCGATTCGTCCCGGGTGGAACTCGGATGCTCGAGGTTCACAATCCGGCCGACGGCTCGGTGCTTTCCCGGGTGCCGCTGGGCGATGCGACGGTGGTGGACGCGGCGGTCAAGGCGGCCCGTCAGGCTCACGCCGGCTGGGCCGGCACCCCGATCAAGGAGCGGGTCCAGGTCTTCTTTCGCTATAAGACCCTGCTGGAGCGCCACCTCAAGGACCTCGCGGCGCTGATCACAGAGGAGCATGGCAAGCTCCCCGGCGAAGCCGAGGCGGAGATCCTCAAGGCAATCGAGCTGACCGAGTTCGCCTGTTCGTTGCCCCAGCTGGCGGTGGGAGAAGTGCTGGAGGTTAGCCGGGGAGTGGAGTGCCGGGTCGAGCGCCATCCCCTGGGAGTGGTGGCCTCGATCAACCCTTTCAACTTCCCCTCGATGGTGCCCCACTGGTCGATCCCCAACGCCATCGCGCTGGGCAACTGCTTCATCATGAAGCCATCGGAGACGGTGCCCCTCTCGGCTGGACGGATCGGCGAGTTGCTGGCCGAAGCCGGTCTCCCGGCCGGGGTGTTCAATGTGGTGCATGGCGACAGGGCTGTGGCGGAGGCCCTATGCGATCATCCCGGCATTGAAGCGATCACCTTTGTGGGTTCCACCCGGGTCGCCAAAGAGGTCTATCGCCGGGCCACCCAGAATCTCAAGCGGGCCCTCTGCCTCGGTGGCGCCAAGAATCATGTGATCGTGATGCCCGATGCCGATCCCGAAATGGCGGCGGGCGGAGTATTGGCCGCGATGTCGGGATGCACCGGCCAGCGTTGCATGGCCGCCTCGGTGATGGTGGCGGTCTCCAGCACCGATCACATCGTCGACCGGCTGGCGGTCCAGGCCCGCGCCATGGTGGCCGGGAAAGACGTGGGCCCGGTGATTAGCCGCCAGGCCAAAGAGCGGATCGAGATGTATATCACCGAGGCCGAGCAGGGCGGCGCCAAGGTGATCGTGGACGGGCGGGGAGTGACGGTCCCGGGCAAGGAAGGCGGCTGGTACGTCGGTCCTACCGTGATCGACGGTGTCAGGCCGGACATGCGGATTGCGCAGGAAGAAGTGTTCGGACCGGTACTCGCGATTGTAAGAACCCGAAACCTCGATGAGGCGATCGCGGTAGAGAACGCCTCGCCTTACGGCAACGCCGCGGCGATCTTCACCGAAAGCGGCGGGGCCGCCCGGTCGGCCATGGAGCGGGCCCGTGCGGGTATGGTCGGGGTGAATGTGGGAGTGCCGGTACCGAGAGAGCCGTTCGGCTTCGGCGGCTGGAACGACTCCCGGTTCGGCACCGGCGACATCACCGGCCGGGACAGTCTGGGGTTCTGGACCAAGAACAAGAAGATTACCACCAAGTGGAATCGAGAAGCGGGGACTAACTGGATGTCGAAGTAGTACCGAGTACCGGAGTACCGAGCACTCGGTACTCGGTACTCATTACCTGGGACCAACATGACAACTGCAACCAAGCCGACACTTCCCCCGACTACTCATCAGCCCCGCCCCTACACCGGGCCGAGCAAGGCCGAGGTCCTGGCGGCGCGCAAGCAGTTCACCAACCCCGCGATCTTCATGCTCTACAAAGAGCCGCTGATGATCGTCGAGGGTCATATGCAATATCTCTTCGACGAAACCGGGCGGCGCTATCTCGATCTCTTCGCCGGGATCGTGACAGTATCGGTGGGCCACTGCCATCCCAAAGTCACCACGGCGATGCGGCAGCAGCTCGAGACCCTGGTGCACACCACCACCATCTACGCCCATCCCAACTTTGCGATGATGGCGAAGAAGCTGGCGTCGAAGATGCCCCCCGGGCTCGACGTTACCTACTTCACCAACAGCGGCAGCGAAGCCAACGATCTCGCGATTCTGCTGGCTCGGGCCTACACCGGCAACAACGATGTGATCGCGGTGCGGAACAGCTACCACGGCGGGTCGCCCTCGACCATGGCGGCTACTTCCCACCACACCTGGAAGTTCCCCCAGCAGATCAATTCGGGAATTCACCATGCCATCTCCCCCGATCCCTATCGCTCACCGTTCAAGGGAACCCCGGAAGAGATCGCCAGCCAGAGCGCGGCCGACATCCGGGAACTGATTCGCTACTCCACTCCCGGGCGGATCGCCGCGTTCATGTGCGAACCGATGCAGGGCGTGGGCGGGGTGACCTATGGCGCGCCCAACTATCTCAGGGAAGCGTACGCGGTGGCCCGGGAGCATGGCGGCCTCTGCATCGCCGACGAAGTGCAGACCGGGTTCGGACGCACCGGCAATCACTTCTGGGGCTTCCAGAACTGGGGTGTGGTCCCCGATATCGTGACCATGGCCAAGGGGATCGGCAACGGCGCTCCACTGGCCGCGGTTACCACCCGCCGGGAGATCGCCGAGAAGCTGACCCAGCGGACCCACTTCAACACCTTCGGCGGGAATCCGGTGAGCATGGCCGCCGGTCTGGCCGTGCTGGATGCGATCGAAGAGGATGGGCTGCAGGAGAACGCCCGGGTGGTGGGCGGAAAGTTCAAGCTGGGATTGCAGGAGCTGCAGCAGCGGCATCGCCTCATCGGCGACGTGCGAGGTCAGGGCCTGATGCTCGGCGTGGAGCTGGTGCGCGACCGTTCGACCAAGGAACCGGCCAGAGCCGAGGCACTCGAGGTCATGGAATACGCCCGCGAGATGGGCGTGCTGCTCGGCAAGGGTGGACTGGATGGGAACACCTTGCGGATCAAGCCACCGATGTGTCTGTCGGCCGAGGATGTGGATTTTGCGATTGAGGTGCTGGACATTGCGATAGGGAAAGCTGGGAGATAGTACCGTCATCCCGTGCGCAGCGAGGGAGCTTCTCGAATTGAGAAGCTCCCTCGTTCGTTTCACTCACTCGGGATGACGGTGATCTCTACGAGCTAAACCCCAGCCCCAGACGGTCCAGCACTCTGAGCAAGAGGCTGGGCCGTTTGCCTTGGTCCACCTGACGAAGCGCGCTGGTCACCGAGTTGACTGCCCAGGTGCGGACCGGCTCAGGTGGATAGGGAAACGGCGGCTTGGTTACCAGCGAGAGCTTGAGGAGTTCGCTGGGTTTGTCGGTCGCCAGATGGGCGAGGATGCGGCCGGCGATCCGGGTGCTGCCGAGCCCGTGACCGGTGAAGCCGAGTCCGTAGACTACTCGACCCTCGAGGGCGTGGCCGAAGAATGGGGTCAGGCGGGTGGTCGAGCAGATCGCGCCGCCCCAGGCGTAAGGCCATTCGAGATCAGCCAGCGCCGGGAAGTGGCGCTTCCAGCTCGCCTTGAGGCTCTGGTAGTGGGCCGGCGAGTGATCGCAGTCGGGGCCGACCCGGTTGCCCGGGTAGTAGGTGGCTTCGCTGGTACCCCAGAGAATCCTGCCATCGGCGGTAGGCCTGTAATAATTGAAGAACGCCCGCCCGTCGGTGATCCCCTGGCGCCCCTTCCAACCGATAGCCTCCCACTGTGAGCTAGTCAGCGGCTGGCTCACCAGGATGTAGTCGTAGAGGGGAATGAAACGCCAGGTAATGCTGGGCAGGAGATGGTGAGTGTAGGCGCTGGTCGCGAGAACAACTCTTTGGGCCCGAAGAGTTCCCGGCCCGGCCAGTACTGCAACTCCGGCACCGTTTTTCTCTACTGCGGTCACCACCGACCGTTCGTAAACCTTCACGCCCAGACGCTCGGCCTCCCGACGGAGACCATCGGTGAAGCGGGCCGGATCGAGAATCCCCCCTCCGGCCACTGCCACCCCACCGAGGTAGAGTGGCGAGTGCACCTCAGCCCGGATCTCCTCGGCCGAAAGGGATCGGAACGTCTGGATCCCGAGTGAACGGGCCAGTTCGACGTTGCGATGCCCTTCTTCGACGTGCGCCTCAGTCAAGGCCACCATGAACCTGCCGGTCGCCTCGTAGTCGCAGTCGATGTTCCGCTCTTTGATGAATCCAGTCAGCTCGGCGACGTTGGCTTCACCCAGCTTGGCCAACCGGGCAGCTTCTTCAGAGCCGAAATGCTGCACCGCCAGACTATGACTGTGGTCGACGGTTTCGGAGAGCATGCCGGCATTACGGCCGCTGCCACCCCAGGCGGCAATCCCCTGCTCCACCACCGCGACATCGAGCCGGGAATCGAGTTGCTTGAGGAAGATGGCGGTCCACAGACCGGTGAGGCCGGCGCCGATGACCGCGATTTCGGTTTGCTGATTCCCTGAAAGGGTGACCACGTCCCGGGGAGGGAGCCGGGAGAGCCAGTAGCAAGACTTTTCGATGGGTTCCATGAATGCATTTCGTGAGACGGGAGACGTGAGACGTGGTTCAACGGACTTCTACGTCTCACCTCTCACGTCTTACGTCTCACGTCATTTCATAATCATCACATGGGCCCACGGCTTCCCCGGATACATCAGCCAAGGCAGGCCTGCGCCGGGTTTGGCGGGGAGTCCCGTCGATTCGGGAGTGGCGTAGGGTATGTAGATCACCTGCATAGCGGCCGGATGTTTGGGCAGGCCGGTGGCAGGGTCCACGCTGTCGGCCGGGGCGTAGAGGTTGTACAGCACCCGGGGACCATCCGGCATCTTGAGCGTGCCGGCGGCGATCTCCGCGCCACGGACACTGTCCTCCGCACCGCGGGCGATACCCTGCTCCTTGAGCTCCCGGCCCCGTCTCATGAACGGCTCGAGATCCTTGTGGTAACAGGAGACCTGCCACCGGGTGTCGGAAGGATCGTCGGCCAGGCAGACCATCTCGTTAATCCCTTCCCGCAGAGTCTCCAGCTTCTTGCTGCTGTTGTAGCCCAGCACCGCGGCACCGGTCCGGAGCGCTTCCGGCGCGGCGCTGGTGGCACCGGCGATCTGAGCCTGGGGCGAAGGCACTTGAGCCGAAGCGGATTGGATCGAGGCGAACACGAGCCCGAGACCGAGAGACAACCAACGACGTCGCACATGACCTCCAGCTGAGCGGTGAGGGTAAGCCATGACGACAAAGGAACCGAAATACTCTGGGAACGGCAAGCAGGACCGGGTTTTGTGGTTCAGTACCGGGTTATTCTGAAGCGGCGTTGGGTGGGACAAACCGCGAAATTTCTTGTGGGGGGGCCCCCCTTTGGCCGGGGGCAGGAGTCGGGCACTCGTTTCAGGCAAGCGGGCTAACCTGCGAGACTCCGTTCCTTTTCCAGCAGTTTCTCCTTGCGGGGCAAACCCCAGCGATAGCCACCCAGCGAGCCGTCGGTTCGCAGCACCCGATGACAGGGCACCACTATCGCGGCCCGATTGGCAGCGCAGGCGCTGGCGACCGCGCGGACCGCGTGCGGCTTCCCCAGTGACTTTGCCAGCTGCTGATAGGTGCGAGTCTGCCCGGCCGGAATCTTGAGCAGCGCCTGCCAGACCCGCCACTGAAATGCGGTCCCCTGCAGGTCCAGGGGGAGCGACCCATCGAGCGGTGCACCCGGCTTGGCTACTCGAGATGCTACCCGACGGACCAGCTGGCCGAGCCACTCGTCGGCCCCGTCGTCCACTCGCGAAATCCCGGCCTTGGGGAACTGGGTCTTGAGTCCGCGCTCCAGAGCCGCATCGGTGTCGCCCAGAGTGACCGCGGCGACTCCCCGATCGGTGACTGCGACCAGCAAACGGCCATAGGGAGACGCGATGACGGTGTAGCGGATCTCCATCCCCGCCCCGCCCCGCCGGTAGGCACCGGGCGTCATGCCCAAAAGAACGGGCGCTCGTTCATAGACTCTGCTGCTCGAGCCATAGCCGGCCTCGTACGTCGCGCGACTGACGGTATTGTCCTTCCGAAGCCGCATCTTGAATGAGTCGGTTCGCTTCGCGTCGGCATACTCCCGCGGGCTCAGACCGACCAGGCGGCGGAAAGTCCGCTGCAAGTGCCAGGGGCTCATCCCCGCCTGACGGGAAAGGCGCTCGAGCGAGATCACTTCTCCGGGGCGGGAATCGAGGTAAGCCCTGGCTTTCGCGACAGCTTGCTCAGCTATCGAGGGGCTGGCCCCCTTGGGCCGGCATCGGCGGCAGGAGCGGAAGCCGGCAGCCTCGGCCTCCCCGGCGGTAGTGAAGAAACGAGTCCGATCGCGGCGGGGCCGGCGGGAAGGACAGGAGGGCCGGCAGTAGATATGCGTGCTGGTGACCCCGTACACGATCCGCCCATCCCAGCGCTCATCGCGCTCGGAGACTGCGGTCCAGGCGAGTTCGGGGTTGAGGGTCATGGCTCGAGGGTCATGGGTCGAGGGTCGTGGATTACCGGTCACCGGTCGTCCGTCTGT